>CAZWXE010000074.1:0-8297 GCA_964638045.1 uncultured Ruminococcus sp.
AATGGGCGCAGATATGAATCAGCTGCTGAAGGCATTGAAGGAAGCAGAAGCATATCACGGTCCTTCGCTGATTATCGGTTACGCTCCGTGTGAAATGCACGGCTTGAAGGGCGGCATGCAGAATTGCCAATTCGAAATGAAGAAGGCAGTTGAGGCAGGCTACTGGCAGATGTTCCGCTACAATCCCACGTTGGAGAACAACAAGCTGACCATCGATTCCAAGGAGCCCACCGCAAATTACATTGATTTCATCAAGTCCGAGACCCGTTATGCGCGTTTGGCTCAGTCCTTCCCCGAAAGAGCAGCTGCTCTGTTTGAAAAGGCAGAGGCCAATGCAAAGGCGAAGTACCAAAGATTGCTCAAGATGGGCAAGCTGTACGAATAATCAAGTGCTCTGCTGCTAAACGGAATTTATACAAAAGGGGTACCCTCCGATTGAGAGGGCACCCCTTGCGTGCTTTATAACCGAAAAAGTCGAAGATTTTTTACGGCTTCGAAAAAACGGCGCCTTTTTTATTTCCGTTCCGACGAATTTAGGTTCGCGTTTTTTCGGTATTTCAACGGTGTTACTCCGAATTTCTTTTTAAAAAGGACGATAAAATGGGAGCAATCCGAAAATCCGGAGCGCATGCACTCCTCGGTTACCGACGCACCGTCGGAAAGCAGGACGGCAGCATTGGAAAGTCGGACCGATTCAAGATACTCTCTCTGGGATGCGTGAAGATACTTTCGAAACCACCTTGTCAGAGTGGCGGAGCTCAAAAAATGAGAGGTCAAAAGAGCATTGACGTTACGGATATCGGCGAAATTTTCGTGAATATCATCCAATATCTTTTGAAGTGCCTCCGGAATATCCGTTTGTTCGGGGGCGTGAGAGGTTTTGGTTTCGAAGAGCGTTAAAATATGAAGCAACGCGGAGGTTTTTTCCAATTCGGAGCCTCCGTTTTTACAGCTTTCCAGCAGCGAAAAGGCAAGCGCTTGCAATTCCGATTTTGTTTTCTCGTCAAAGGTAAATAACGGACAAAAATCTTCCTTGTGCAAAAAAGAAAAAAGGGGAGAGTTCAAATCCGCATCCATCCAAATGCAGATGTGCGCCTGCACGGAGCTTTTATGAAAAATTCCCATATGGATATCTCCCGGGTAAGAAACAATCGCATTTTCCGCACGGACGGGATATTTGTTTTGATTCACCAAGCGGTTGTTCTGAACTGCGCTCCGAATGTCGAAAAAGCGGCTTCCGTCAAGTGTTGGATTTTCCGCAAAGTAAGCCCGCCGTTTTGAAACTTGCAAAACGGCGGGCTTGCTTTTCTGTACTTGAGGACGTTTTTTGCGCCGCCTTCAGTGCGACACTTCTTCCTTTTTGATTTGCGGAATGCGGGCGATGACCAATGCGACCGCTGCGGTCAGAATGATTTCCGGAAGCATGTACAGGCCGTTGTAGACAATGGAATACAGCCATGAAAGCGCTGCGCCCGAAATGTGCTCCAAAATCCACGCACCGATTTTGAAGTTTTCTTGCGAGAAGAACCATTCCGCATAAGAGTGATAAAAAATGTAGCCGGACAGAATGTGTGCAAGATAACGCAGGGAAAGCGCTACGATACTGCCGAGGCACAACGCGGTTCCCTTGGAAAAACGGTTGCGGAACAATCCGCCGAGACCGAGAACGGTGTAAGCCACAAGATAGTCAAGCAAAACGATGCATACTGCCGCGAAAAAGCCCATAAAATTCTCATCGTTCGGCATGAACAGTGCCATGACGGTGGAGCCGCCGGTTCCTGCCATCAGGTCCAGCAAAATTTGCAGGACAGAGTACGTAAAGGATGCAAACAATCCCCAACGTGTGCCGTACATATAGGCGATGATGACAATGGGGAGCATGCTTCCCACCGTAAATGCGCCGCCGAAGGGGAGGTGGAGGAAGGGAATTTGCGCACAGATGAATGCGATAACCGTGGAAATCGCAAGCATCATGGCAGAAAGGGTCAAACGTTTGGTTTTTGAAATGTTGTGCATAAAAAGCACCTCCTAAAAGAAATTGACCGCACGAAATCTCCGTGCGGTCAATTCGCAATGCAAAAGCGCGTTTGCATTGAAGGAAATCTCCCTACGCCGGTATTATCCGTATCAGGTATAAGGGTTTGGCAAGGCCATCTCAGCCGACGCGCGGTCAGCACCCCCGATTTTATGCGGTTGAGTATATTTTATCACGGCCAGTGCCATTTGTCAAGCACTGCCGAAAAAATGACTGCGAATTTTACGAATTTTTTCGCAATTTGTCGTTTTCAGAAATAGAAGTTGCTCTGCACCTGCTTCATTGTGGGTGCTTCTTTTCTTCTTTTTTCGTTTGTTGTGATGTCGGATTCGTAGGGCGCGCACAGCTCCAGCAACAGCTTTTCGGACAGGGCGGATTCAAAGTTTTCAAACCACGCCTCGTTTTCCTCCATATCGTATGCCTGTTCGGTGGGCTCGTACTTTCGAATGATGTGGTAACCGAAGGAGGAGGGAACCAGCGCAACGTCTCCCGCGTTCATCGAATCCAGCTTTTCCACAATGGTGGCAAGGTAAGAGAAATCCTCACCGGAGGCGGAATAGTCCACATCCCGTTGCAGATAATAGCCGTCGGAATACTCGGAGGTTTGGTCGGAGCCTGCCTCGCCCTCTCGCTCAATGTATTCCAGGAATTGCTCGTGCGTGCAGCCCTGAAGCTTGCTGCAAAGCTCCTTTGCACGGCTCTCCAATGCTTCCAGCTCCTCCGCGGTCATGTCCTCGGTTTTAAATTCCTTGCCGTCCTCAGTCATCACATTGACAGGGGACCCGTTGATTTTATCGTATGCGATGCGGGTAAAGGTGCCGTCGTTGACATAGTAAATGACGTCTCCGTTTTCGTCCTTTTTGAGTTCACCGTTCTCATCTTCTTTGGAAACGCCGTTGTACACATCATAGTAAATGTGGTTTTTCAGCTCTCCCGCCGTGTAACAATAAATGACATCGTTGTTTTCATCCTGCTCGTAAACGTATCGATAGGATGCGAGATAAACCTGATAGAAGTGAACGTAGTTTTGCTTTACGTAATCTTCCTTGACATTGGAGCCGGCTTGCTTGTACAGATAGCTTTGCAGAGCGCTCAGCTTTGCCTCCATGGTATAGGCTTCCTTGAGAATGTCATAGTTGACGCCGTAGACGGAAAGCACGGAGTTCAACTTTGTTTTGGAGCCTCCGCCGTCTGTTTTGACCAGCTCCTCCATTCTCTCGTCAATATCCGCAAGCTCCGCTTCGGTCAATGTCAAGCCTTTTTCGTCAAAAAGAGCCAATACGCCGAGGTAAGTACGGCAATTTTGCAAAATGCATGCTTGGTAGTATTCATCCAGCGTTTGCAGATTTTTTCCGTCGTAGGTGTCGATGGCCTCCCAAAAGGCGTCGGAGGACGGGGACAGACCGTTGACGGTTTGACCGCCGGCACTGAGTGTCCCTTTCATTCGGCTGAGCATCAATTGATAAATGTTGACTGAAATGGTGTAGGTGCCGTGCTCGGTGGTCAGCGACATCAGAGTCTTTCCGGATTTGCTGCCGCAGGCTCCGAGCGCGGACACCGACAGGCACAGCGCCAAAAGAACCGCGCCGAAGCGGACAAGTGCTTTTTTGAACATCATAATCTTTTTCCTTTCAAATGTTGCATTTATTATACACTTTTTGTCTGTGTGATTTCGTTTCCGATTTCCGTATATTTTTCAAATATTTTGTAAATAAATGCAAGTGTATTTTCCCCCTTTTGCATGCGCACGCAAATGTGCGGCTCACCGGACATGAGCACACGCATTCCGGACGGAAATTGCAAAGAGAGCTGTGACCAAATATCAAAATCGAACTTTTGCGGATGAATGTGTATTTCTCCGGCGGTTTGACGGATTGCGGTCATTTTGCATTTGACGGCAGCAGTGTGGATGAGTGCGATTTGCAACAGATTTTGCACTGCCTTCGGAGGCTCCCCGAAGCGGTCCGTCAGCTCATCGGTCACGTCCCGCAAATCCTCCTCGGTTTCAATCAACGCAATCTTTTTGTACAGTGCCATGCGTTGCGCGGGATAGGGAACGTAGCTGTCCGGAAGGTAGGCGTCAAAGCTTAAGGAAATCGCACATTCCACCGGTTGCTCTTCCGGTTGCCCCTTTTCTTCCAAGACCGCGCGATTCAGCATTTTGATATACAAGTCATAACCGATGGCATCCAAATGTCCGTGCTGCTGTACACCGAGCAAATTGCCTGCTCCGCGAATTTCCATGTCTCGAAGTGCGATTTTAAAGCCCGCACCGAATTCGGCATATTCGCGAACGGCCTCCAACCGCTTTTGCGCAATTTCGGTCAGCGCTTTGTAGGGGGGATACGTAAAGTACGCATAGGCACGGCGTGAGGAGCGCCCGATGCGTCCGCGGATTTGGTGAAGCTGGGAAAGCCCCAGCTTTTGCGCGCCCGAAACAATCAGGGTGTTGGCATTGGGAATGTCCACGCCTGTCTCGATGATGGTGGTGCAAACGAGAATGTCGATTTCACCCGTCAGCATGCGTTCCCAAATTTTTTCCAGCTCCTCCTTGTCCATTTTTCCGTGGGCAACGGTGATGCGCGCCTCCGGAACGGCTGCGGAAAGCTTTGCGGCAAGTGCATTGATGGTTTCTACCGCATTGTGCAAATAGAACACCTGACCGCCGCGTCGCAATTCCCGACGAATGGCTTCCTCGATGATGAGGTCATCCTCCTCCAACACATAGGTTTGAACGGGGAGACGGTCACCTGGAGCTTCGTCTAAAACGGAAATGTCGCGAATGCCGCCCATTGCCATGTTGAGGGTGCGCGGAATGGGGGTTGCCGACAGGGAAAGCACGTCTACGCCCTCGGAAATTTGCTTGAGCTTTTCCTTTTGTGCCACACCGAACCGTTGCTCCTCATCGATGATGACCAGCCCCAAATCGTGAAATTGCACATCCTTGGAAAGCAGACGGTGGGTGCCGATGACGCAATCGACATCTCCGCGCGCGAGCCTTCGGAGGACTGTTGCCTGCTGCTTCGGAGTTCGGAATCTGGATACCATTTCCACATTGACCGCAAAGGAGCGCATACGGCTGACAAAGGTTTGATAATGCTGAAGTGCCAAAAGGGTGGTGGGCACCAGCACCGCAACCTGCTTACCGCCCAAAATTGCCTTGTAAGCGGCACGCAGTGCAACCTCTGTTTTTCCGTATCCCACATCGCCGCACAGCAGACGGTCCATTGGTGTTGCGCGCATCATGTCCTTTTTGATTTCATCCGTGGCAATCAGCTGGCTTTCGGTTTCTTCGTATTCGAAGGCATCCTCAAATGCTTTTTGACAGCTGTCATCCGCGGGAAAGGCATGTCCCGGCAACCGCATTCTTTGCGCATACAGCTGAATCAGTTCCTTTGCCATGTCTTTGACGGCGGCTTTGGCTCTTGCTTTGGATTTTTTCCAGCTGTCTCCTCCCATTTTGGAAAGCTTCAGCAGGCCGTCGTCCGAATGTGCACCGATATATTTGGATACCTTATCCAGCTTTTCGACGGGGAGGAACAGCTTGTCGCTGCCGGCGTAGCGAATGCCGATATAGTCTCTGGTTACCCCGTCACAGGTCAGCGTTTCGATGCCGGTATATTGACCGATGCCGTAGGTTTCGTGCACCACATAATCGCCCTCCTCCAGCTCGGCGTAGGAGAGAATACTTTTGGAAATTTTCTTTTTTTTCTTTTTGAGAATGTTTGTGCCGAAAACGGAAAGAGAGCCGGCTTTGCTGTCCGCCAAACGGGAGAGCACGGCAAATTTCGGCACCGTTAATTCAAAGCCCGTGAGAATATCTTTGTAAAGCACGGAGACGGTCCCGTGCATCAAGTGCTCGCCGTCCTCGGGGGGAGGAACGACGATGCAATCGGCGTCCTTCAGCAGCGTCTCGGTGGCGTGAGCGGACACCTCGTTTTCGCAAAGCACGATGCAACGGTATCCGCTTTTGATATAGCCCTGTACATCCTCCAAAAACAGTGCGTCGTTTTCGGCGTAGGACACGGTATGCTTGGTTCGAAAGCCGAACAGGCCGGCAAGCCGCCTGTCGGAAATCCCGTGTGCGATGGAGTCGATATGCAGGGTGACATTGTGGTCACAGAAGAGCCGAAAATCGGCAGACGATTTTGCATAGTCGGTATATTTGGAGTCAATGGTTTCGCTCTCCAGCAGCTCGGTAACCGTTTGCCCAAGGTGCCATTCGGATGATTTCAATCGGTCCTCCACCGCATTGGTGGAGCGCATCAGCACCAACCTTCTGCCGGGGAAGTAGTCCAACAGGCAGGTGCGCTCGGGGTATACCAAGGTGATATATTTATCCAAAAAGCGAATCTCGGCACCGCCGTTCTGTGCACAGTCCACCGCCGCGCCCTCTTTTACCAATTCCTCACAGCTGCGCTCGTTATGGGTAGAACGGAACTGCCGTGTGATGGCTGCCTTCAAGGCGGAAAGCGCGGTTTTGTCGGCAAGCAGCTCTCTTGCCGGCGGGAATGAAAAGGAGCGGATGCCTTGCAGCATGCGTTGGGTGTCGACATCAATGGTTCCCATGCGGTCGATTTCATTGCCGAACAATTCGATTCGAAATGCCGCAGCGCCGTTTTTTACTTCACCGTCACTGTCGGTATACACGGAAAAGGGAGGAAAAATATCAACAATTCCGCCGCGCAGCGCAAACTGCCCGACGCTGTCTACCATATCCACGCGTACATATCCCGCACCGGTGAACAATTCGACAAGCTCCGAGGTTTCCCATGTGTCGGTGTCCTCAATATGTCCGACCGCTTTGCGGAGACGCTCGGGCGGGATGGTATAACCGACGGCGGCGTCCGGAGTGGTCACCACCACATCGTAGGCGTTTTCGATGAGTCCGGACAGTACCCGAAGTCTCTCGTGCTCGTATTCATGAGAAGCGGTGATGTTGTAAAAGGTGAGGTCTCGTGCCATGTAAAAGGCCGCACGCAGACCGTTGCGCTCCAGCATGGAGCAAAGCCGCACGCAGTCCTTTTCCTCGGGACAGAGCAGCAGGGCACATGCGCCGCCCCTTGCAGAGGCGCTGTCCTCCAGGATTGATACCAAAAATGCGTCGGAGGCACCGTCGCAAAGTCCGCTTGCGAGGATGGGAAGGGAAGCTTCCCGAAAATCCCGCTCCACCGTGCGCAGCAATTGCTTGTATTCGTTGTCCTGTCGAATAAAAGAAGTGATGATGCTCATGTGCGTTCCTTTCAAAAGGAGTTGCAGAGCTGCATGGCCCCGTCAAAATTCCCGTCCAAAAGCTGCTCGATGCCGAGCTTGGCGGTGGGGAATGCGGAAAATAACTTTTCGCGGTCCTCTGCGCGAAGCTCGGAAAGAACCCAATCCGCAAGCTCATAATCCGGGTGCGGCTTCTTTCCGACTCCCATGCGCAGACGCGGAATGGCGTCGGTGCCCATACAGCAGATAATATCGTTCAATCCCTTTTGCCCGCCCGCGCTTCCTTTTCGACGGAGTCGCATTTTTCCGATATCCTGTGCGACATCGTCCGAAATGACCAGAATGTTCTCCGCGGGAAGCTTGTAAAACGCGGCAGCCTCCTGCACGGCAAGACCCGAGGCATTCATCATGGTTTGCGGCTTCATCAGCAGCACATGGTGCCCGTTGATGAAGGCATCTCCGCACAATGCGTGAAATTTGAGGCGGTCAATGCGTGCGCCGTATTGCTCGGCAAGATAATCAACCGTGAGAAAGCCCGCATTGTGACGGGTAAACCGATATTTTTCTCCGGGATTTCCGAGCCCTACCACCAGATGGGTGACGGGGGTGCTTTCCGGAGCTTCTTTTTTTGAAATTTGACGGAACAGGTCGAAAATGTCTGCCATTGCGTTTCCTCTGCTTTTGCTTTTTTGTTTGCTCAACACAAAAGGCGCCCGATTCCGTCGGAATCCGCCGCAAGTGAGCTTTTGATGTAATCTACCATATTATACAACAAAATAACGGTTCTGTCAAATATTTTTCGTGATTTGCACATTCGTTCACAAAATATTTACAAAGCTTTTTGAACTTTGTATCGCTAAATCTATGGAAAAAAGGCGGAAAATGTGTTATAATAACCTGTAATTTCAAAGTCGGGGGGGATAACGCAGTGCTTTCTGCGTGCCTTTTCGGCGTCTATACAATTATAATCAAAACGGAGGATTACCAAACATGGCAAAAAAGTATTGCTATCTGTTTACCGAAGGCAACGCAAACATGCGTGAATTGCTCG
>CAZWXE010000075.1:0-8277 GCA_964638045.1 uncultured Ruminococcus sp.
TGATGCGCTTCTGCCAGAGCTTTATGACGGAGCTTTCCAAGTACATCGGTGCCGACACCGACGTTCCCGCGGGAGACATCGGTGTAGGCGCAAGAGAAATCGGCTATCTCTTCGGTCAGTACAAGAGATTGCGCAACGAGTTTACGGGCGTCCTGACGGGCAAGGGCTTGCCTTACGGCGGCTCGCTCATTCGTCCCGAGGCAACGGGCTTCGGCGCCGTTTACTACACGGTGGAAATGCTGAATTACTTCGGGGACAGCATCAAGGGAAAAACCTTTGCGGTTTCCGGCTTCGGCAACGTTGCGTGGGGTACCGTTAAGAAAATCAATGAGCTGGGCGGCAAGGTTTTGACCATCTCCGGTCCCGACGGATACATCTACGACGAAAACGGCGTCGGCGGCGACGAAAAAATTAACTTCATGCTGGAAATGAGAGCCTCCTGCCGCAACCGTGTACAGGACTATGCGGAGAAGTTCGGCGTGCCCTTCTTCCCCGGCCAAAAGCCTTGGGGTGTGAAGGCAGACATCCTCATGCCCTGCGCAACGCAGAACGAGGTTGGCATGGAAGAAGCCAAGCAGATGGTTGCCAACGGCTTGAAGTATTACGTGGAGGTTTCCAACATGCCCACCACCAATGAGGCAATTGCTTATTTGAAGGAGAACGGCGTGATTGTTGCGCCTTCTAAGGCGGTGAATGCGGGCGGTGTTGCGGTTTCCGGCCTGGAAATGAGCCAAAACTCCATGCGTTACAGTTGGACGGCGGAAGAGGTTGATGCAAAGCTGGGACAGATTATGAAAAACATTTTCCACACCTCCATCGAAGCAGCACACAAGTACGGCCTCGGCGACGACCTTGTGGCCGGTGCGAATATTGCGGGCTTTATGAAGGTTGCGAATGCAATGATGGCGTTCGGCGTGGTTTGATTTTAACGGCTCGAAGGAGAGGAAAAACGATGGAAGCATTGCCAAAGCGGATTTTTACCGGTGCATGGAAGGAAGGACACATTCAGGGCATCGCAGTGGACCGCAAGCGCGGCTTTGTGTACTGCTCCTTTACCACGATTCTGCTGAAAACAGATTTGTCGGGAAATCCGCTGGGCAGTGTGGGAAATCTTGCGGGACACCTCGGTTGCATCACCCTCAATGAGGAGGACGGTCGGGTGTACGGCTCGCTGGAGCTGAAGCACGATGCCATCGGCAAGGGCATTACCAAACGCATCGGGTGGGAGCCCGCGCAGGAGGACGCATTCTACTTGGTGCGGTTTGACACCGCACGCATCAATCGGATGGACATGGATGCGGAGAAGGATGGTATCATGGATGCCATCTACCTGCGTGATGTGGTTTTCGATTACACGCAAACCGATTCGCACAGCGGCAAATTGCACCGATATGGGTGCAGCGGCATTGACGGCACGGGCTACGGCCCCGTTTTCGGAGCCGATGCGGACAGCGAAAAAAAGCTGATGGTGGCTTACGGCATTTACGGAGACACCGCGCGTACGGATAACGATTATCAGGTGCTTTTGCAATACAGCGTGCATGATTTTGACCGTTATGCAATGCCGTTGGACCAGAGAAAGCCACACCACAGCGGTCCTGCGCGTTATGAAGAAAAATATTTCTTTTATACAGGCAATACAACCTACGGAATTCAGAACTTGGAGTATGACGCCTATCTCCGTCGGTGGCTGGTGGCGGTGTATCCGGGCGAAAAGAAAACTTTCACCAATTACCCGTTCTATTGCATTGACGGCGCCGCGGCGCCCGAGCTGCGGTGTCTGACGGGGCGGGGAGCCGAGCAGGGCTTGGTGCTCTCTCATGCCGCGGGAGGGGTGCAGGACCGAGCGCCTGCCGTGCGCGGCTACATGTTTTCTCATGGCGACACGGGGATGGTGGCTTTCGGGGACGGTCTATACTACTTTTCCCATCACGGCTCCAACCGCGAGGAAAAAAGTTATTTTTCCACTTTGACGCTTTACAAGGCCGGGAACGACGGTTCCACGGAGCCGTTTGTAAAGATAGAATAAACAAAACTCCGCAGAGGGGAAGCACCTTCTGCGGAGTTTTTTGACGGTGAAATACGGCCTTTCAGGACAATTCGATGAGCACCAATTCGGGCTCGTTGAAAATGCGCGGAATTTTGGTATGGTTGCCCAGCCCTCGGCTGATGACGCAACGCTCGTCGATGACGCCGGAGGTGTACTTCGGGAACAGCCCTTGCCCCGGAGCGTAAACTCCGCGGCCGAAAATGCGCCACTGCCCTCCGTGGGCATGACCGCAGACGGTAAGGTCAACGGAGGTTTTTTGAATGTAGGGGACAAAATATTCCGGGTGATGGCACAGCAAAATGCGAAAGCCGTCCATGCGGTCAAACGATGCCAGCACTTGCTCGTCCGGAGCATTTGCTTTGCCGTTGATGCCGGAATTGATGCCGCAAAAGGTGATGCCGTCCAAGCTTACGGCTGAGTTTTCCAACAGGATGGCTCCCGTGCTTGCAATGCGCTTCCGAATGCTTTCGTCCAACGGAACGGGGATGGGATGCCGCCACGGATTGCCCTTGTGGTAGCAGGCAAGCTCGTGGTTCCCGAGGCTGTAAAGCGTGGGGGCGACGGTTGCGCAGGCGCGGAGAAAAGCGTATCCGCCGTTCTGCGGCTCCCGCAGCGCCGTGTCGTCCATCAAATCTCCCGGAATCACAATATAGTCGGGAGCAAGCTGCTTCAAAGCCTTCACCGCCTGTTCATGCGGCCCGCCGTGCAGGTCCGAGGCAAGCGCCAGGCGTATGGGCTTAGAAAGCTGTTTCTTCAGTTGGTAGGTGGTGCACTTCATTGTTTTTCTCCCGTCTGTGACGTTGTACTTGAACAAGTAACACCACGGCCAGCGCCAGCGTGCAAAGGAGCACGGCGCCCGAGGTGTCAATCAAAACATCTGTAAATTGTGGCCCACGGTTGTCGGAAAACACTTGATGCAATTCGTCGGTGCAGGCATACAAAAACGTGTAAAGCAACGATGCACCGTATTTGGCGCAGCAATGCCCCCGCCACGTCAACAGCAACAGAAAGACCAAAAGCCCCAAGGAGCCGAATTCCGCCATATGTGCGATTTTGCGCACGGGTTTGTGCATTTGCTCCACAATTTGTTGCTGCTCCTGCTCCTCTTTCTTTTCAAAGTCCTTTACCACAACCGTGGCGACCGTTTGTGTAACCTGCCCGCTGGTTTGCGAGGACTGTTCTCCGTTTTGGGCGGAAAACAGGTAAATGACGGTCATATTGAGGATGATGAGCACGCACAGCACCGTGCGTGCCCACAAAATTCTTTTGCCTGTGTTTTCGAACATCGCGATACTCCCAACATCGTCTTTTGCAAGTATCATACCACAAAATTGTGAACAAAGCAAGTGCTTTTGCGCATTCTCAGGAGCAGAACAGCAATAACGTCAGCAGCAAGAGCAGCTCGGTGTCGCCCCCATCTCCCGCAAGCAGCAAAATGAGTCCCAGCAGAAGCAGACTGTCAAAATCAATGCCGTGGGCAAACGGAAGGCCACCGCCGATGTGGGAGAGCAGCTGTCCGAGGGTCCCGGGAAGGACGGGCTCCTTTTGCGGTTTGCACGGTTCCTCCTGCCCGCAATTGCATTTGTTGCATTCTGCGGGAGGCGGCACCGGTTCTGCCGGAGGAGGCGGAGAGCATGTATTTTGATGCGGTGCGGGAGCGGGCGTCGGTTGCGAAACAAACGAACGGGAGGAAGCCTCGGCATAGGAGGGGCTGATTTTTGTTTTCGGCAGAGATGAGGGAGGGAGTGGCTCCGATTCTTGCCGTGCCTCCTCCTTTTGGGGCGAGGCAAAGGCGCATCCGCTGTAATGCTCGGGAATGCGGTACCCTTTTTCCCGCGGCGCGGAAGTGTATCTGGAATACATTCGTTTTCCTCCTTTACTTCAACTGTTGCAAAATCTGACTCAGCTGAGAGAGCCGCATGATGGATTCCACTGCGGTTTGCCGTCCGGGCGACAAAAAAGGCTTGAGCGCGCGCAACAGGCTTTCGCGACTTGCGGAATTGAGCTTTTTCGATTCCGCTTCGACCTCTTGCGTGGAATGCTCCTCTTTGCCGTGCCGCATCATCGGGGCCAGCATCGTCAAAAGCTGCGGCAGCTTTTCCGCAACGGTGGGATTGTTCAGCAGTGCTTGTAAATCGGCAACCGGCGGAAGCAGCTCGCCTTGCTGAGCGGTTTCCGTCGCTTGCTCCTCCTTCTCCGTCGTTGCGGGAGCGGGAGCCTCGGCCGAGTCGGTGTCCACTTGCGCAGTAGCCTGTGCCGACTGCGTAAGCAGGGACCGAATGCCCTTCATCAGCTCCTCATTGGCAAGCAATGCTTGAAACGCCTCGGCGACGTCGTTGGTGCTGCCGCTTTTGGCAGTATCGTTTTCCATGTGTGGTCCTCCTTTTCAGCGACGGGAGCGATTTTTTCGATAGTCGTCATAGACCCTTGAAAACTGCTCCATATCGCTGTCGGTTGCGGAGCCGAGCACCTGACGGATGCTTTGAATGTTGTCCGGTTGCAGTCCGAGGTCGGCGGGATTGATGCCTGCCTCCCGTGCAATGCTTTGTACAAGGGCCCCCAGCTGTGTATCATCCATGGTCAAAATACGGTCCAGCATACGCCTGTCAAGATTCATTTTGATTCCTCCTTGCATCACGGAAAAATTCGTTCAGTGGCAGTATATGCCGACATCAAAAAATGCGTCACGACCGCAAAAGCTTTTGTCGAAGGCTTTTTGCAGGTTCGGAAGGCTCAATGCATTTCGACCGCCCGCAAACTTTTTTGTTCCGTTTTGTTTCATCTATTGACAAGAATTCGGAAAACTGCTATAATGAACGTATCCGAATACGGTTTTCAAAAAAGGAGAACGATGAATGGAATGCCTGATTTTTTCGGATTCTCACGGCAGGGCCGACCGAATGGAGTACGTCCTGAAAGAGCAGCCGATTGCTCCTTCCGTGGTTTTCTTTTTGGGAGACGGCTTGCGCGACAGCGGTTTTCCGCATTTTGAGCATCAAGCCCTGTATGCCGTCAAGGGAAACTGCGACGGCGGCTTATTCGGCGAGCTGCTTCCGTATGGGGAGGAGTGCGTTGTTTCCTTGGAGGGGCACCGCATTTTGGCACTGCACGGACATCGCTATGGCGTGAAAAGCGGTTTGGGGGCGCTGCTTGCCCGCGCCGCAGACGCAGAGGCGGACATTGTGCTGTTCGGACATACGCACATTCCATGGGATGAGGTTGTTCCTGCGGGAACAACGGTTGGCAACCGAGTGCTGAGCCGCCCCATTCATCTGTTCAATCCCGGCAGCCTTGCCGAGGGGAGCTTCGGGAGCTTGCTGCTTCGGGGTGACACGGTGCTGTTTTCTCACGGCAAACTGTAAAAAGCCGTGGCTGTAACGGTGACAACCACGGCTTTTTACATGATTTTAAAATTAAATTATCAAACGGTTTCCGCTGCTTCCTCGACAAGCGCGTTTTCCGCTTCCGCCAGCGCCGCTTCATATGCGGCAATAACCGATTCCTCCAGCATCCCGCGGAACTGTGCGTTGATGGGATGTACGATGTCACGGTAGGTTTCGTCCGGATTCTTGCGGCTGGGCATCACAATAAAGTACTTGTTTCTGGCGTAAATTACTTTGATGTCGTGAACGGCAAGCTGACCGTCAAAGGTCACCGAAACAATTGCCTTCATGGGACCGTCGTCAAATAATTTTCGAACCTTGATATCTGTAATTTGCATGGTTGCTTCATCCTCCGTTGTTTCATTTTCAGGGTTGGTACTGTGTTATATACAGTATAGGACGCTTTTGTGATTGCTATTCAATGAAAACAAGTTTGTTTTGTGAAGATACCGTATTTTTTCATGAAAAATGAATTTATCCCGCGATTGGATTCCAAAAACGGGGTGCCGACATACGCTGTATGGTGGAATACTTTTGATGGGAGGACTTGCTTATGTCTGTTCAAAATACACATTACGGTGCTGACGGGATTGCCAAGCTGATGCAAAACTGCAAAAGTGTTTTTTTTATCGGCATCGGCGGCATCAGTATGTCCGCGCTGGCGTTGCTGCTCAAGCACAACGGCTTCACCGTCGGCGGCTCCGACCGAGCGCAGGGGCCTTGCTTGGACAGCCTGCGACAGGCGGGGATTGACGTGTTCTCCGAGCATCGCGCCTCTCATGTCATTTCCTACGGAGCGGTGGTATACACCGTTGCCATTGACGCCGAAAATCCGGAATATGCGGAGGCAAAGCGCCGAGGTATTCCACTGATTTCACGCTCGGATTTTTTGGGCTATTTGATGATGGGGTACCGCAATCGCATCGGTGTTGCGGGAATGCACGGAAAAAGCACCTGCACCGCCATGTGTGCACGCATTTTTCTTGCCGCCGCAGACCCCACCGTTCTTTGCGGAGCCTCTATGTCGGAGCTTGGCAACAGCTCCTGCCGCATTGGCAAATCGCGAGAGCATTTTGTGTTTGAAGCCTGCGAATACATGGATTCCTTCCTGGATTTTTCTCCTTCGCTGGCGGTGCTCCTCAACATCGGTATGGACCACGTGGATTATTTTCACAGCATGGAGCAGATTCACGAATCCTTCTTGAAATATGCCAACCGCGTCGGCACGGACGGATGCGTTTTATATAACGGAGACGATGTGCACTGTGCGGAGGTTATGCAACGGTTTGAAGGCAAACGGATGTCCTTCGGCTTGCGGCACGGCGCGGATTATACCGCCCGCAATATTCGTTTGGAGTGCGGCATTCCGTCCTTTGAGCTTTATTTGCGGGAGGAGCGCCTGTGTGAAATTCGACTGCGGGTGTTCGGAAAGCACAATGTGTACAATGCTTTGGCGGCGGCGGCAGCGGCGCACATCATCGGTGTTGCGCCGTCAACCATTGCCGAGGCATTGTCCGGGTTTTCGGGAGCCCACCGACGGATGGAGCGCAAGGGAAGGCTGAACGGTGCGGTGGTCTATGACGATTACGGACACCATCCGGACGAAATTCGCGCAACGCTTCAAGGCGCGCGGGAAATGGGCTTTTTGAGAGTGCTGTGCGCGTACCAGCCCCATACATACAGTCGCACCGCAGGCTTGCTTTCGGAGTTTTCCAAGGCATTTGCCGATGTGGACCGTGTGTTCTTTGCGGATATCTATCCGGCACGGGAGCAAAATGTTTACGGCGTCAGTTCGGCGGACATTGCTTCCGTCATCGGAGAAAAGGCGCTGTACTGCGGCAGCTTTGCGGCTACGGCAGAGGCCCTGAAGCGAGAGGCACGTGAGGGAGACCTCATTATTGTGATGGGAGCCGGCGACATTTACCGCATTTTTGATTTGCTGGAATTGCGGGAATAGTTCCCGTTGATTTTGACGGAAAGCACGGGCCCCGCCGGGGAATAATTTTTCGGAAACGCGAAAAAATTTGAAAAGGCTATTGCATTTTTCGGCAGGATATGGTAGAATGTATGGGTATCATCATGCCGTGTGCCGAGCGGATGTCGGCGTCGGCGGTAAAAAATGAATTGAGGAGGAAGAAAATATGTTTGGTCTTGCAACGGTCAGCCCCGCTCTGTTGTATGTCATCGGCTCTGTGATGATTGCACTGGCAATCTTTTTGACGGCGATTATTCTCAAGCAGACGGGAAAAGAGAAGGGCTTGTCCGGCTCCATCGCGGGTGGCAGCACGGAAACTTTTTTTGGAAAGAACGGCGGAAATGCAAAGGATAAGCTCCTTTCGAAATTGACTGTAATCGGTTCTGTTGTGTTTGTCGTTTTGGCAATTACATTAACCATTTTGGTGACGGTTTCCATTTAACCGTGTCGGAACGGTCGCAGAGTCATTTGCACTGTGAAATCCCCCTTTGCAGGTTCTCAAAGAGTTGCTTCTTTGAGTGCTTGCAAAGGGGGATTTTCCTTGCGGTGTTAAGCAGACCAAGAAAATGAAGTGGGTGGGATTGCGTTTTTGTGTCACCCTGAGCCAAGGGCCGGCCCGCAGTCGAACCCGCAGGGCGATGCACAGCGTCGGGGTCTGCTGCCGGCTTCGCCCGAACTCTGTTTTGCAGTTCAACTCATGTGCCTAACATCTTTTATGAAAACAATCCCTCAGTCACGCGTACCGCGTGACAGCTCCCTTTACACAAGGGAGCCCTTTAAAGTTTTTACTTCACTTAAAACAATTCAATTTTTGTAAAAAATAAAAAAACATCCCTTGTTTTGCTAAAAGCACGGAACAAATTCGCCTC
>CAZWXE010000076.1:0-8232 GCA_964638045.1 uncultured Ruminococcus sp.
CGACTTGCCCAAGCTGTACAACCAGTGGTGCAATGTGGTTCGCTGGGAAAAAACCACCCGTCCTTTCCTGCGCACCTCCGAATTTTTGTGGCAGGAGGGTCACACCATGCACGAAACCGAGGAGGAGGCAAGAGAAGAAACCCTGCGTATGCTGAAGGTCTATGAGGATTTTTACGCCGATGCGCTGGCCATTCCCGCTTACACGGGACGCAAAACCGAAAAGGAAAAGTTTGCGGGTGCCGAGGAAACCTACACCATTGAGCCCATGATGCACAACGGTGTCGCGCTTCAAGGCGGAACCTCTCACTACTTCGGCACGGGCTTTGCCGAAGCCTTTGACATCAGCTTTACCGCACGTGACAATACACAAAAGCATCCCCATCAAACCTCTTGGGGACTTTCCACCCGTGTTATCGGAGCCATCATTATGACGCACGGCGACGACAACGGTTTAATCCTCCCTCCCCGCATCGCACCCATCCAGTTGGTCATCATTCCCGTAGCCCAGCACAAAGAGGGCGTTTTGGAGAAGGCAGCCGAAATCAAAGCAGAGCTTGCAAAGCAGTTCCGCGTCAAGCTGGATGACTCGGACAACTCCACAGGCTGGAAGTTCAGTCAGTACGAGATGAAGGGTGTTCCGCTTCGCTTGGAAATCGGTCCCCGCGACATTGAAAACAACAGCTGTGTGCTGGTCAGCCGTGTCACCCGCGAAAAGACCGTGGTTTCCCTCGACAACCTTGCCGAGGCGGTCCGTCAGGCGCTGGACAAGGTGCACGAGGAGCTGTACAACCGTGCGCTTGAAAACCGCACCAACCGCACCTACGATGCCCACAGCCGAGAAGAATTCTTGGACATTGCCCAAAACAAGAAAGGCTACATTCGCGCAATGTGGTGCGGAGAAACCGCATGCGAGGAGGAGCTGAAGGATGTCACCGGCGGAGTGAAATCCCGTTGCATCCCCTTTACGGAGGAGCACCTCGGCGACACCTGCGTCTGCTGCGGCAAAAAGGCAAAGCACATGGTCATCTGGGGCAGACAGTACTGATTGACGCTTGACCCCTGTTTGACAATTCACTTTTGATGCATTTTAGAGTCCCCTCATTCGTTCTCCGCGATGCAAGCTTCATCGAAGCCTGCCGTACGCGCCTTTGACGGATGAGGGGTACCTGTTACGGCGATTTCGGAAAGGAGGGCGCATCATGCTGCAAAGAATTCGGCGTTTTACACGGGATGCCGTCCGCAATGTGGACCCCGTCCTGTTCGGTTGCTCCTTTTTGCTTTCCGTCATCAGCATTGTCACCGTTTACGGGGCGGTGGACAATTTCGGAATGTCCAAGCTGAAAATGCAAATTGCCATGTTTATTCTCGGCACGCTCGTCACCGTCCTCCTCGCTTACCCAGACTTCAAGGTGCTCGTCGATAAGCTGTGGGCCCCCATGCTCTTCGTCTCGGTGGCACTGCTGATTATCACCCTGATTTGCGGCTCCAGCGGAGCGAACATGGAAACCGCCAACAAAAGCTGGTTGTCCATTCCCTTCACGAATTTGATGATCCAGCCGTCGGAATTTGTCAAATTCACCTTTGTTTGTACCTTTGCAAAGCACTTGTTTGCGGTGCAGGACCACATCAACCGTCCGCTGACCGTTTTGTTTTTGATGTGCCACGCGCTGCTGGTGGTCGGTCCGATTCTCGCATCGGGAGACCTCGGCGTTGTCTTGGTTTATCTGTTCATCATTGCCATTATGCTGTTTTGCGCCGGCTTACATCCCGGGTATTTTCTTGCGGTGTTGGTGCTTCTGGTTTTGCTGTTTCCCTTTTTGTGGGAGCACCTGGAGCCCTACCAGCAACAGCGCATCCTGGTTGGCTTCAATCCCGAAATCGACCCGTTGGGCAAAGGAATGCAACCCCTGCTGAGTAAGCGCGCCATTGCGGCGGGAGGCATCCTCGGCTGCGGAGTGATGGGCGGAACCTACTACGAAATTCTTCCCGCATCCCATACCGATTTTATTTATGCCACCATCTGCGAAAAGTTCGGCTTTTTGGGCGGAGCTTTGGTATTGCTCATCTTTGCGGTGATGGTGGTGCGTGTGTTTCAAATTGCAAGAACCGCAAATCACTCGGACTTCGGAGGTTTGATTTGCGTGGGCGTCGGTGCCATGCTTGTGGTGCAGTTTGTGCTGAACATCGGCATGTGCTTTGCCATGCTCCCGGTCATCGGCATTACCCTGCCCCTGCTTTCCTGCGGCGGCTCCTCCATGCTTGCTACCTATATGATGTTGGGACTTTTGCACAACGTCAGCGCGCACTCCAACGCCGTTCGCAAAAGCGAGCATCGACACAACACCTTCCGATTCGGAAGAGAGCTGAAAAAAAGAATCTCAACGGACACATAAAACGCCCCGTGCCTTCATATTGTCTAACAGAACAATTTTGAAGCAACGGAGGCGTTTTTATGTTTATTTATTCCATGCGTGCAGGAACCATCAAGCTTGTCGGAGTCATTTGCGTGGCGCTGACCGTCCTTGTCACCCTCATCGCCTTTGTTCCCACCTACGCCGTCACCTCGCAAACCTCTGCCAATGCAAGCGCAACAGCCAAGCAATATCAATATGACAAAATCAAAGGTGCGGAGGATGTTGTATCCTTTTTGGAGCAATTCGGCTGGAAAACGGAAGCGACTCCCGTGGAAACAAAGACGGTAACCATTCCCTCCGAGTTTGACAAGGTGTTTGCAGTGTACAACGAATTGCAAAAGGAGCAGGGGCTGAATCTTTCCAATTACAAAAACAAAAAGGTCACCCGTTATACCTTCAAGGTGACCAACTATCCGGACTATGACGGAACGGTTTACGCCAATGTTTTGGTGTACCGCAACCGCGTCATCGGCGGCGATATTTGCTCGGCAGATGTCTCCGGGTTTGTGCACGGGTTTGAAAATTTTGAAAAAAACAGTTGACAAAATAAAGCAAAAGGAGTAAAATATATCTTATTCGAGCGAACAACACATAAACAATTCCCTATTCGCTCACAAGGAGGCTCCTATGCACGAACAACGTATCAAAAAAATTACCCTTTCCGCAGCATTTTGTGCCCTGACCTTTGCGGCCACCTTCATTTCGATTCCCGCTCCCGTAATCGGCAACATCAACATCGGCGACGGCGTCCTGTTGCTTGCCGTATGGCTTCTGGGCGGAGCATGGAGCGTTGTTGCGGCCGCAACCGGAGCCGCACTGTGTGATTTGGTCGGTGCCTATGCCATTTATGCCCCCGGAACATTGGTCATCAAAGCCGCGATGGCAGGTGTTGCCCTGTTGGTGAAAAAGCTGACTGCGTCGTTGCCGTTGCCTCTCGGACGGTTGCTTTCCGGGCTGTGTGCCGAAGCGGTCATGATTGTGGGATATTTTCTTTACGAGGCGTTTTTCTTGCAGTTGGGTGCCGGTGCGGCCCTGCTGAATGTCCCGTTCAACGGCATTCAAGGCGCCGTAGGCATCGCAATGTTCTACTTGATTCACACCCTTTTGACAAAATATAACAAGCACGTTCATTGAAAAAACGGCTGTACCGATTGAGTTGCTCGGTACAGCCGTTTTTTATCGCAGTCCCTGAATAATTTCCAAAACGCGGAATCGAATTCGATACACCGGCTTGTCGCTTTCGGTGATGATTTTATATTGGGAGGGCGTCAAACCCACCTGGATAAACGCATCCTCGTTGTCCTCCTCCGCGGGCTGTGCGGCACCGAGACAAAGCGGCGGAAACAAACAGCACCACCAGTTTTTCCCTTCTGCGTTCCCGATGCAAATGCGCAACGACACATATTCTCCCTGCGGAAAGCAAATACCGTCATAATCCTTGCGCGGGTAGCTTTCCTTCCCCAGCAGCACCGTCACCTCATCGGAACAGCCCGCGCGGCGCAACGTTTCCTCCGCACAGCTTTTCAGGTCCTCTTCATGAGCGGTCAAGATTGAAACCGCCTCCTCCTGTGTGGTGCAATCCCGAAGCCAATCCGCACTGTATTCCAAAACCGCATCCCGCACCTGCAATTTCAGGGCTTGGTCCTCCTCCGTGTCCGAATTGGCCAATACGTGCAGACGCACCACGGTATCGTAAATTTCACTTTCTCCGTGCAAGGGCATCAAGCCGAGAAACAGAAGAACGGCACACAAGCCAAAGCAGACAATAAGTAATTTTTTCGATTGCATAAAAATCCTCCCTTTCATTTGGTAACACAAGCATTGCCCGAAAGGGAGGATGTTTATTCAATTTTCTGTTTGGAAATTCATGGCGGAAACAATTTTGTTCATCGCCTCGTCTGCATTTTCCGCAGTGACGGTACAGCCCGCGGCCTTTTTGTGTCCGCCGCCGCCAAACTGTGCACACAGCTCCGCCGCATCAAAATCTCCCGTGCAACGCAGAGAAACGCGGAATTTTCCTTCGGTAGAGGGCTGACGGATGGAAACGGCAACCTCTACGCCGCGCAGAGAACGGGCCACATCCACCAGCGTGCCGAGATGCTCCTCCTCCAGCCCCAGCGCTGCCTTCAGCGCATAGGGAAACAGCACCACGGCAATTTTTCCGTCGGCAAACAGATGAAGATTCGAAATACCCGCCGCCTGTGCGCGAAGCTGCTCCAAGCTCTTTTGCTCGAACATTCTTTGGTTGACCCGTGCACAATCAATGCCGCTGGCAACCAGCTCCGAGGCGCGCAGGTGTGTTTCGGGCGTCACGTTGGAGTAGCGGAAGCACCCGGTATCCGAGGAAATTGCCGCATACAAATCCACGCACACCTCGTCCGTAATCGTATACTTTCCCTCGTTTGCAGCCTCCTTGACCAAATCGAAAATGATTTCTCCCGTGGCGGCGCAGTCGGGACGGATGTAATTGTCCGCATACACCTCTCCCACTCCGTGGTGGTCAAGCATCAAATCCACACGTTCGCCGTACAGCTCCCACAATTCACCCAGCTGGGCGGGAGACGCGGCGTCCACACTGATGATGCGCTGTACCTCAAAATCCTCGGGTACGGAGGCAGGCAATACGCTTTCCTGCACACCGCCGCTCAAAAACGCCAACCGCTCCGGAAGCTCCTCCTCGCAAACGCACCACGCACGCGAGCCGAGCCCCGTCAGCAAGTGCCGCAGGGCAAATGCCGAGCCGACGGCGTCCCCATCCGGCGCACGGTGAAACAGCACCAACGTGTTGGCGCACAATTCCAGCGTCGCCCGCAATTCTTCCCATGAAAGTGCTCGAAACTGTTCACTCATGCACTTCGCCATCCGTTTCCGACTCATCCTCGTCACTGATTTCCAAATTATTGAGGATGGAGGCAATGTGAGCACCGTAAGCAATGGAGGTATCCGGCAAAAAGGTCAATTCGGGTGTAATGCGCAAATTCAAGGAGCTTGCCAGCTCACGGCGAATGAAGCCCGTTGCCGCCTTGAGGCCGCTTGCAACCTCTTTGGGCTCTCCGCGCAGGGCGGAATAATAAATCTTTGCGTATTTCAAATCGGCAGTGCAATCCGCAGCGGTTACGCTGATAAACGCATCGCTGACACGGGGGTCCTTTACCTTGCGCAGAATCACCGTCATTTCCTTTTGAATCTCCTCATTGATTCTGCCGCGTCTGTATTTTGCCATGTTTTTTCATCCTTTCAACCGTATTTCAACAGAGAAAACGGCTCACCCGAACAGACGGTGAGCCGTTTGCCTACAACCGCGAGGGGAAGCCCGCGCCGCTCTTTACCGAGCCGAATCCTCTTCCGCGCTTTCCAGCACTGCTTCCGCAGGTGCCTCAAAGACAGCCTCCTGCGCAACAGGCTCCTCTGCGGGCTCCGATTCCTCCGCTGCCGCAAGAGCATCCGCATCGTCGGCGTCCTCCGCACACAGAAGCTCCTTTTTCTTGCGGAAGAATTTGTTATAAACCTTCACTGCAACAAAGCAGGCTGCGCCGACAACCAGCAACACCTTGACAACCTTCCAAAAGCGGTTTTCTTTTTTGACCACTACCATCTGGGTTTCATGCTCCATGTGAAAATCTCCTCCCGTACTCAAAGAAACAATCTTTGTTTTCAAATTTATGATATTAGTATACCATGTTTTTTTTTCAAATGCAAGAGGATTTGCAATTTTTTTTGCCTTTTTGAAAAAAACTATTTTCTTTTGAAGGAACTTATGGTAAGATATAGGAAGTAAAAAAAGGAGGAATGCGCATGACCTATCAAAAGCTTTGTACACTGCTCAAAAGCGGCGGCATTGAAGCACCTGAGTGGGAGGCGGCATTGCTGACGGAGCACTTTTGCGGCCGCTCTCCTTCGCTGTGTTCCCTTTCTCCGAACGAAGAATATCCGGGCGGCGCCGTTTTGGATGCGGTCCGCCGCCGTCTTGCCCACGAGCCCCTGCAATACATTTTGGGCGAATGGAGCTTTTACCGTCAAACCTACAAGGTGACACCCGATTGTCTCATCCCCCGCTCCGACACCGAGGTTTTGGTGGAGGAAGCCCTACGGCAATTGCCGCCGAATGCGCGCTTTGCCGACCTTTGCACGGGCAGCGGATGTATTGCCGTTTCCACGCTGGCGGAGCGTCCCGATTTCAGCTGTATTGCCGTGGACAAATTCCCCGCCACGTTGGCACTTGCCGTGCACAACGCGCAAAAAAACGGTGTTTCCGACCGTTTCACTCCCCTGCAAGCAGACGTGCTCACCCCCTTTGCGCTTTGTGCGCACGGAAGCCTGGACGCCATTCTCTCCAACCCTCCCTATATCCGCACGGAATCGCTGTCCGCTCTTGCACCGGAGCTGCACAGGGAGCCTGTGGCCGCACTGGACGGCGGAACGGACGGCTTGTGCTTTTACCGCGCCATTCTTCAAAACACCGCTGTATTTTTAAAGAAGGACGGCTTTTTCCTCTTTGAAATCGGTTACGACCAGGGGGAAGCACTGGAGCAACTGGGAAAAGAGGCCGGCTTCACCGATTGCCGCATTCGCAAGGATTACGGCGGGAATCCCCGTGTGGTCACCCTTTCCCGCAAGCACGTATAAACTGTTACAACCACTTAACTTTACGTACAGAAAGGACGAAGAGCATTGAATATTGTTGTTTTGGCGGGAGGTTATTCTCCGGAAAGAGAGGTTTCCCTCACATCGGGCAGCCTGATTGCAAATGCACTGATTGAAAAGGGACACCGTGTCCTGCTTTTGGACCTTTACATCGGCTTGGACTCGCTCGGAGCCGATCCGTCGAAGCTTTTTTCCACACAGCCGTACCCCGTACACACCGTTTCCGAAGCGGTTCCCGATTTGAATGCGCTGAAAGAAAAATACGGAAACGGAGATGCACTCATCGGCAAAAACGTACTCTCCCTGTGTGCGTTTGCCGACCGTGTGTTTTTGGCGCTTCACGGTGCAATCGGCGAAAACGGTCAGCTGCAAGCCACCCTGGACACCCACGGCATCCGCTACACGGGCTCGGGCTATCTCGGAAGTGCCCTTGCCATGGATAAGGAAATTTCCAAACGTCTGCTGGCTCAGCAAGGCATTCCCACACCGCGCTGGCTTTGCTGTGAGGCAACCGAGCGCGCGATTGCATCCATTGAAGAAGCCGTCGGGTATCCCTGCGTCGTCAAGCCGTTGGCTTGCGGCTCCAGCGTCGGCATTACCATGGCGGAAAACAGAGCGCAATTGCAAGCGGCACTCCTTGCCGCGACTCCGTACGGCACAAAGGTGCTGGTGGAAACGAAAATAAACGGCCGAGAGTTGACCGTCGGCATTTTGGACGGAGAGGTGCTCCCTCCTGTGGAAATCATTCCCAAATCCGGCTTTTACGACTACGCGAACAAATACGACGGCAGCACGGAAGAAATTTGCCCCGCGCCGCTTCCGACGGAGGTTGTCGCGCACTTGGCGCAATTGACCAAGCAAGCCTTTGACACGCTGCGGCTCCGAGGCTATGCACGCTTTGACTACATTCTGGATGCCGACGGTACCCCGTGGTGCCTGGAAGCAAACACCCTCCCCGGCATGACTCCCTCAAGCCTTTTGCCGTTGGCCGCAAGAACAGCGGGAATGGATTACGGAACACTGTGCGAAAAGATTTTGAAAATCTGACTTGACAAAGCCCGCATTTTTCGGTATAATGAGGGAGCAGCCTGGTTAAACGGTCGCGCGGTATGTCGCCGTAAGGTATTACCGTGAGGAAAGTCCGGGCTTCACAGGACAGGATAGCTGATAACGT
>CAZWXE010000077.1:0-7927 GCA_964638045.1 uncultured Ruminococcus sp.
GGTGGCACGCTCGTTCAGAGATGCCGCAGGGTCCTGGAATACCATTTGGATGTTTCGAATAACCTCACGGTCCAAGCTGCGCGGAATTTTACCGGAAATGCGCACACCCTTGTACTGAATTTCACCGTTTGCACAGGGGTTGACGCGAATGACCGCACGGCCGATGGTGGTTTTACCGGAACCGGACTCACCTACCAAAGAGAAGGTTTCGCCCTTGTAAATATCAAAGGAGGCATTTTTGACGGCTTTGACAGCATGGTCACCTGTACCGAAGGTGATGTCCACGTTTTTCAGGGACAGCAACACTTCTTTTCCGTCAACCATAGGACCATGCTCGGGCAAATGCCTTGCACTTGGCGACAAGTTTGCCTTTTTCTTATTCAGTTTCATGGTCATATCTCCTCTATATTGAATGCATTAAGCAATTTTTCATGGATGTTTTGAATGATTTCGGGCTTTTCCACCTTCGGAGCTCTTTCATCCAACAGCCACGTCTTTGCAAAGTGAGTTTCGGAAACCGCAAACATCGGCGGCTCCTTCAAGGTGTCCACCTTCAGGCAGTAGGGATTTCTCGGTGCAAACGGGTCTCCCTTAATCTGGTTGTACAGGGAGGGCGGCGTACCGGAAATGGAATACAGCTCGGTGTTTCTCTGTGCCAGCTGAGGCATGGAGGAAAGCAAAGCCCAGGTGTACGGATGACGGGGGTCAAAGAACACATCCTCCACCGTACCCAGCTCCACCACCTGTCCCGCATACAGCACGGCAACGCGGTCGGCAATGTTGGCAACCACACCAAGGTCATGCGTGATGAACACAATGGTGTAATTGAATTCCTTTTGCAAATCCTTCAGCAGCTGCAAAATTTGCGCCTGAATGGTTACGTCGAGCGCCGTGGTGGGCTCATCGCAAATCAGGATTTTCGGCTGACAGGACAGTGCAATGGCAATAACGATTCTTTGCCGCATACCGCCCGAATATTGGAAGGGATAGTCGTCAAAGCGGGCTTCCGCATTCGGAATACCGACCTTCTTCATCAAAATCAAGGCTCTCTCTCTTGCCTCGGCCTCGGAGCAGCTTTGGTGCTTCAAAATAATCGAAGTAATCTGCTTGCCGATGGTAATGATGGGGTTGAGGGAGGTCATGGGGTCCTGGAATACGGTGGCAATTTTGCCGCCGCGAATCTGGCTCCAGTCCTTGGAATACTTGATTTTCGCAAGATTGAGGTTGCAAATGCCGTGCAGACGCTCGTCGTTTTCATCCAAATAGCGCACACGGAACGCAACGTTGTCGAATACGGCATTGCGCTCGTTTTCATTGTCGAGGTCCACGCCCAGCTTCATTGCCTTTTCGATGGCATTGAGCAACTTGCGTGCGTACCGTTGGCAACGGAGCGCGCCGAAACGCCGCACCGACAGATAAATTTCCTTTGCAAGAATCAAGTTGCGCGCCGATTGCTCCTCGGTAACCTCGGTCCGTTTTTCCTCGCGATACTGCTCCCACAGCGCCTTCATTTGGGCGTCGTATTCCTTCAAGTAAGCAATGTCCTTGGAAAGCGCCTCGCGGTGCTTTGCAATCATCTCGCGGCGTGCCTTTTCCGCCTGCTTGATTTGCGCGTCAAACTCGGCAATCTTTTTGGAAGCGGCGTGAATCAGCGGCTTCTCCTTGGAGGGGTCGTAGGTCTGCTTTTTGTTGAACAGCTCGGTCCGCTGAAAGCGCAGCTCCGCGATGCGCTCGGTGAGCGTAGCCTGCTCGGATTCGCTCAAGGTGGCGCGTTGCGCCTTTTCACGGCGCAACTCCAAAATTTGACGGTAGGTTTGCGCACCCGCCTCCAGTCCCGCATAAGAATTCAGGCGAGCGTGCAGGTTTTTAATCAGCGCGTGGTCGGCGGAAAGCAGCTTTCTGGGGACCACCGTGTCGGAAAGCTCATCATCGCTGAAAATGATTTGACCGTTGTCGATGAAGCCGTTTTCGTCCAGCATACCGGCAAAGGTTTTGGTCAAAACCGACTTTCCAGAGCCCGACTCACCGACAATGGCGATGGACTCGTTTTCGTAAATATCAAGGGAAACCCCGCGAATTGCGGTCAAAACGCGGCCGCGCACGTGGAATTTGACAACCAAATCCTCAATGGATAACAGTACTTTTTTCTTTTCCATCTCGCAGCCTCCTTACATATGCGTTCTGGGGTCGGAGGCATCGCCGAGGTTCTGCCCCACCACGTAGAGCACCACGGAAACAATGGCCACCACCGCCACGGGGAACCAGAACTGGTATTCCCAACCGGGCGTTCTCATTGCGTTCTGCGTTTCCTCAATCATCCGTCCGAGCGAAGGCGTCTCCGCGCTTGCGCCGATGTTGAGGTAGGTCAGAAATACCTCGGAGGAAATATAGGAGGGAATCTCCGCCGCAGCCAGGGTCACGATGACCGAGGTCATAAAGGGCAGAATGTTCTTAATGGCAATCCGAACAGTGGGCGTACCGAGACAACGGGATGCCAGGTTGTACTCTCTGTCGCGGATGATAATCACCTGCGTACGGATGAAGTAAGCAATGCTCATCCATCCGGTAACCGTCATGGCGAACACCAACGTCCAGAAGGAGCCCGACATAATCAGCACCATGACCGACACCACCAAAATATAGGGGACGTTTGCGACAATGTTATACAGCTCCTGCATAAACAGGTCCACCCGCTTGGAAAAGCCCCAAAGCGCGCCGACCACAACGCCGACGGTCATGTTAATCAAAGCGCAAATCAATGCCAGCGAAATGGAGAATTGCGCGCCGCTCCATACCTCGTCGAAGATGGACTGACCGGACGCACCCGTACCGAACAGCCAGTGCAGGCTGAAGCCGAACTTTTCGATGGCTGCCGAAGGAGAAAGGTTCTTTGCATCACTGTTCAACAGCTGACCGAAGCGGTCGAACTCGGTTAACAGCGGGTACACATACGAAAGCAGCAATACCACGGCCAAAGCGGAAAGGAATACAATATTCAGTTTGTTTTTGAAGAATACACGGAACACCGAGCGCCAATAGGAGTAACGGGGAGCGGTGATTTTTTCCGCCTCCGCGTCGTCGTTGCTCACCGGAGCAAACAGCTCCTCGTCGCTCATTCCGAATTCTTCCAAATTCAAAAGCTCATCATTTTTCATAACCGTTTACCTCGCCTTGCTGGAGAAGGAAATTCTCGGGTCTACCAAAGCCATCAAAATATCGCCCAAAATCAGGGAGATGATGGACAGCAGCGCGTAGAACAGCGTAATGCCGACGATAACGCCGTTGTCGTAAGCACTGATTGCGTTGGTCAGCACGCCGCCGACGCCGGGAACGCTGTATACGCGCTCGGTAATAATAGCGCCTACCAGCGAGCCGAGAATACTTCCGGGAATACCGTGCACAATGGGAATCAAAGCGTTTTTGAGAATGTGCTTGGTGAAAATTTCGTTTTCGGAGAGACCGCCCGAACGGGCAAACTTGACATAGTCCGAATTCATCTGGTCAATCATATAGCGGCGCAGCCACTTCATCAGGGAAGCAATCGAGGGCAGAGCCAGCGATACAATCGGCAAAATATACATCAGCTTGCTGGGCTGGTCCAAATTGAAGAAGGTGGGCAATCCCAATCTTCCGCCGATGGCTTGGAACATGAAGATATAAGCCAGAGAAGGAACGGCAATCAGGAAGACAATATAGACGGTTCCCAGCTTATCCAGGAACTTGTCCTTTTTACGTGCCATCACCACGCCCAAAGGCAAGCCGATGAGGTATGCGGCGATGACGGAAATAATTCCGATAACAAATGAGTAGCCCATCTGGGACATGCCGTTTTTATACAGGCTGACGTTGGTGTAGTCGTCGGTAAAACGGTCCATCGTCAATTGAAGCAATTCGCGCGAGCCCTCCACATAGGTGGCGGTGTGCAAATTATCCGCACTCTCCGTTTGCAGACCCGTGGGGTAAATTACGGGAGCCTTGACATAGCTTCCCTGCGATTCGGTCATGGTTTGGAACACGTCCACGCCGGAGTTGATGGAGTAGGATTTGCCCAAATTGAGCGTCAAAAGATTCTGATGAATGTAGGGGAATTGATTGTCGACATACAGCAGATACTTGTGTGTGGTGCCGTTGCCGATGACAGCGGGCGCAAAGGTGTCGCCGCCGTAGCAGGGGTCATAGAGGGTGAAGGTGATGCCTCTTTCCCCAACGTCACCGGTGGCATTGTGGATGTTGTCCACCGTGAAAAGGCCTGTGAAATAATTCCACAAGCGATTGATGAGAGGCTTATCCTTCCATGCAAACAACTGCTGGCCGCCACCCGCGGCAAGCTTGCTGCCAACCGTTTTGGCGTCCAGTTGAACGATGGTGTAGCCCTTGGATTCGTAATATTCGGTAAATTCCGCAACGTATTGCTTGACCGTGGCATTTGCGTCGCTCATTTTTCTGGGCAGGACAACCGCCTCGGCACGAATCTCTTCGGTTATTTTATTGGGGTCGTCATCAGGAAGGTTGAGACGCTCCGTGAGATAATCGGCATAGGGCACGTAATCCAAATAGCCGTATTCCTCCCACTTGCGGTAGGTGTATACTTCCTTGGCGTTGTGCGATTGCTTGCTGTACATGGTGTCGGCTTTGAAGATTTCGATTCGGTCCATCAAGGAGTAAATCAAAATCATAACAATCGCAACAACCGCAATCACGGACACCAAGCCGTGCAACAATCTTTTTAATAGATATTTTCCCATAATCTCTTTCCGTAAATTGTGGAAAGGGGATGGACAACAGAGGCCCATCCCCCAACCGTGATGTTTATTTTAGGGTTCGGCGATTAGAAGATACCGAGACACTTTGCCATGTAGCCCGCGTACTCGGGAAGGAAGGTGTCAAGATAACTTTGAGCATCACCGTAGTCGGGACCCCAACCGGACAAATCGAAAATGTCGTAGTTCATCTCATAACCGTAATCGGTGTAGTATCCGGAGTTGTACCAGTTCATGGCGGTGGGGCAATCCAACAGGTTTACATTCACCAGAGCCTTGCCGTTATCATCCACCAGAACGCTCTCCAGGGACTGCTTCAGCACGTTTCCGCGGTTCAGATAAATAGCGCTTCCGGTGTAGGTAGGCAAATCAAGTTGAATCGGATGGTCGGCATCAATAGTCAAACCGGCAGCCTGCAACTCTTCGATTGCCTTCTTCAACTCAACCACTGCTTCGGTGGGATTGTACCAGCCGTCGTAGCCGTCGCCGACGTTCTCTTGAGTTTCGTCGTATACGGTTACCTTGAAGCCGTCGGCGTCAATCTGGTCTTGCATGATTTTGCCATAAAAGGTTCCCATAGGATAGGTCTTGTCGGTGCCGTTAATCTTGATGGTAATCTCTTTCTCAAGGCTCAAGAAGTTTGCGGGGGTGTAGGAGTTTCTCAAGGAATTGAGCTTCAGCTCCTCACCGGCCGTCTGTGCGTTGTATGCAGCGCGGTCCAGGGAGTAAGCCAATGCTCTGCGGAAGTGAACGTTCTGCATTGCGGAGTTGGTTCTTGCAGCTTCTGCCTCGGTCTGAGAGGAGACAGCGGCACCGTCTGCAACATTCTTGAACGAATAACGGTTGAGGTTGAAGAACGCCATGTAGGAGGTTGCGTCGGTACCGGAAACGTAGGTGTAAGCCTCGAACCAGGTCTGGTCGCTGCCCTCAACCGTGTCGGCCTTTGCCTGCTGCAAAGAGTTTGAGTTCAGGCTTGCGCCAGCAACGGTGTTTGCCTTCATGTCGTTGTAGGACTTCATCGTATCTTCGCCATCGTTGAACAGCCACTGAATCTTGTCGATGTTGATGTTGTCCTTGTTCCAATAATAGGGGTTCTTCTCGAACACGATGGTGTTCTTTGCGGTGTTGTTGGTAACCACGTAAGGACCACAGTAAGCAATGTTTTCGGGGGAGGTACCGTAGGTCATGGTCTCGGCAGCCTCTGCATAAGCATCCTGGCCGAATACACCGCCCTTAGCAAGGTAGAAGCTCTCGCACAGAGGTGCAAAGCAGTTGTAAGAGAGCATGGTAATGAAGTAGGAAGCGGGAGCGGTCAGGGTGTAGGTCAAGGTGTAGTCGTCAATAGCCTTTACACCAACCTGCGAGAAGTCGGTAACCTTGCCTTCAATGTACTCGCTTGCGTTCACCAATACACCCTCCAGCAGGTACTCCAAACCGCCCTGTGCATCCAGCACGTGCTGCATGCCGGCAACAAAGTCGGAGGCCTTCAACTCGCAAAGCACCTCGCCCTGAGAGTTCACCCACTGCACGCCGCGACGAATGTTGAAGGTGTAGGTGAGGCCGTCCTCGGAAACCGTCCAACTGGTAGCCAAAGCGGGCTGCAACACATTTTCGGAGTCGTACTCAACCAGGCCGTCGTAGCTGTTGACAATTGCCTCGGAGTCCGCAGCCAAAGAAGTGGTCTGTGCATCCCAGGTTTGAGGGTCGGAGGCGTAGCCCAGTGAATAGGTTCTGTTAAAGGTGTAGCCCTGAGCGGTGAGGTAATCCTTTGCAGCCTGCTCGTAGGTGCCGGTGCCCTTCTTCTCGTTCCAGAGCTCCTTCAGGTGAGTTCTCTGAGCGGGCGTCAGCGGGTTCTCGTTGACAACGAGCAAATTGTGATATCTGTCGGAGTCGTTGCCCCACAGAGTGGTGGATGCGGTGTAGGGAGCCACGCGGGAAATCGCGTAGTTACCGCCTCTGGTGGAAAGAGGCAGCATAACAGCTGCTTCCATCAGCTTTGCTTCGGCAACAGCCATCAAAGCCATTCTAGTGGAAACGTCGGTTGCTTCCTTTGCTGCCGTGTAAGCAGTGTAGAACTCACCGAGCTGTGCATTGTAAATTTCGGTGGACTCTGCGAAATACGCGTCCCAGTCGAATTCGTCACCGGGGGTGCTTGCGTCTCCCGACGGCGCAGTGGTCACTTCGCCTTGTCCGCCGGTGGTGACGTTCTCATTGCTGTCCGCAGGCTTGCAGGCAACCAAACCGAACAACATCAAACATGTCAGCGCAAAGCAAAGCACTTTTGTCAAGTTTCTCATTTGTTAAATCCTCCTTCAAAGAATTTAGTTCATTATACAATGTTTCGTCAAATATGTCAATACCAAAAAATTATTTTTTCGCTGTCAAATTTCACAAAAAAACGAATTTCTTTTCGTAAATCCTTCACAATTTATCACGATAAAGTGCTAAATTAACCAAAAAATATTCATTTTTCAAAAGAGCCGAAACACCGCTTCATTCGGAGGTTTCCCGTGGTTGGCATTTTTCTCTACCTATTTATTATTCCCCGTTTTCGGAAAAACAATTCATCAAGAGCGGCATTGATTTCAACCTCCGGTTTATTCCGAAAAGTCATTTTTATGCATTTTTGGTGAATTTTATTCGTTCATAAAAGGTACACATTGAAATTTTGCTTCTTTCACCTTGCAAAAACGGCGCAAACCGCCGCAAAACGGTAAAAGAGAGATTCCAAACGCTTTTTCGCACAACAGCTCGGAAGGAAAATTGTGAAAGTTGGCTGTTTTGAAAGGCTCTTATATATAAAGAGAGGCTACAATTACAATACAAAAGCGTCCCGCGTCGGTTCACACTCCGCATTTTCGTCCGAGATTCCGAACGGTGCGGAGCACCGTTCGATTCTCGCTGACGCTCGAATTTCGACTACGCTCAGAATGACACGGACGAAAAGGCTTGATTTCGCTCAGAATGACACGGCAGAATAACGCTTTTGTGTCACCCTGAGCGGAGGGCGCGGCCCGCAGTCGAACCCGCAGGGCGATGCGTAGCATCGGGGTCTACTGCAGACTATTCGCCCGATATTTTACTTTACAGTTCGACTCACGTGCCTGTTATTTTCGCAAAAAAACAATCCCTCCGCCTCGCTTTGCTCGGCACCTCCCTTTACACAA
>CAZWXE010000078.1:0-7676 GCA_964638045.1 uncultured Ruminococcus sp.
GAGGCGGAGGGATTGTTTTTTGCGAAGATAACAGATACATGCTTTCGCCCGCCTTTTGTGGGAGCGGCAGTCTTAAAGCTTGACAACGTCCTTCGGCTTGCGGCAGGTCCACATGCCGTGGGTAAAGTCGGGAATTGCCTGCGGCAGACCGCCCGCCGCAACCGATGCCTCGGAAAGTGCGGTGATGCACATCCAAGCAGCTGCGTCGTAAACGTCCACGGGCATTTCCTCACCGTTTTTCAAGGCGTCGGCAAAAATGCGGAACTCTACGCCGTCCATACCGCCGTGACCGTGCAGAAATTCTTTGTTTTTGTTGACCTGCCAAATGTCGGGAAGATATTCGGCCTCGTATTTTTCGGCGTTTCCGATGTTTTCCTTCATGTACTTATAGGTGTCAAAGCTTTCCCTGTCGCCTTCCAAATAGACCAGGTGGTTTTCCTGATTGTACAGGCCGAGGGTGCCGCGAACGGTGAATTCACGGGAATAGTAGCGGGGCAGGCAGGTGTCCAGCTTCAGCGAGACGGTGGAGCCGTCGGCACAGGTGATGAGGGTGTTGACCACGTCGCCCTGACGGAATTTTTTGCCGACCACATCGGGATATTTCTCCGGGTTGCGGGCAACGTAAGCCTCCAGCCCTGCGGCGCGGGACGCCACCGAAACCAGAGAAACCATACGGTTGCCGCGATTGATGTTCAAAATTTTCGCAATGGGGCCCAGCTCATGCGTGGGGTAGTTTTCGCAGTTGCGGGTCAGATAGTTGCGCAAGCGGTAGTGACGGTTTTGCTCGCCGCCCGCAACCTCGTCTCCGAGGAAGTGGCCGTATGCGCCGTGGCAGTGTACCACATCGCCGAGAATGCCGTGACGAACCAGCGAGGTTGCCAACAGCTCGGTTTTGCCGAAGCAGCAGTTTTCCATCATCATGAACGGAACCTTGGTCTCCTCCCAGGTGTTTACCAGTGACCACAGGCTTTGCAAGCTGTACGCACCGCCGACCTCCATTGCCGTGGGCTTACCCGCTCTCAATGCGTCGATGGCGATTTCCACATGTGTCTCCCAAGAGGTGGCGATGTAAACGGCGTCCACGTTCTTCAGGGCGAGAACCTCGGTGTAATCCGTGGAGCCGAAGGGGCGTGCGCCGCCCGCCTCCTGTACGTGAAAGCAGGCGCGCTCCACACGGTCGGCGTAGCTGTCGCAAACGGCAACCACCTCGACATCGGGCATTTGCAGCAGCACATGCTTGAGCATTCCGCGACCGCGGCTTCCGCAGCCGATGACTGCAAAACGAATTTTTTCCATATCTTTTTCCGCCTTTTGAATTTATTGTTTTTCGGGGCGGCGTTCGGTTGTCCCGCCGCCGAAACGCAACCTCATTATATCGGTTTTGCACAGGGGTGTCAAGTGGGGAAACGGAGATTTTTTCTTTGATTTCGGCTATTCCGAGGCATACGGACGTTTCATATGGCCGAAAAAAGCCCGCGTTCAAGCAAATTCGCTTGAACATGTGAAAAAATCACCTGTTTTTTCGTCAAAATGTTTAAAATGCGGACAGAAAACGACCTGTTATTTTATTTTTTTACCAATTGATTTTTAACCGAAAAAGTCTTATAATTAACGTAGTACCTTGTGCTTTTATGATAGATTTTCGAAGGGTTCGCCGGACCCGTTTAAGGAGGAGTGTCCATCATGGAATTGCTGAAGCAGAAGATTTTGTCCGAGGGTAAGGTAAGCGCCGGCGATGTGTTGAAGGTCGGTCACTTTTTGAACCATCAAATGGATGTGGACTTTTTGTGCGAGGTAGGCAAGGAATTTTATAGCAAATTTGCAGATTGCGGTGTAAACAAGATTTTAACCATTGAATCCAGCGGGATTGGGATCTCTTGCCTGACAGCGCAATTTTTTCATTGCCCGGTGGTTTTTGCGAAAAAAACCGGGGCATCGAACCTTTCCAATCGCCTGTGGTCGTCCAGAGTACATTCCTTTACGCACAACACGGACCACGATGTGGTGGTGTCGCGGGAATTCCTCGGAGGGGGTGACCGCGTGTTGCTCATCGACGATTTTTTGGCCAACGGCAGCGCACTGAACGCATTGCTGGACATTTGCCGTCAGGCCGGTGCTACGGTGGTCGGCGCGGGAATTGTCATCGAAAAGGTGTATCAGGGCGGCGGAAATGCCGTTCGCGCACAGGGCGTTCGCGTGGAGTCCTTGGCGCGCATTCTTTCCATGGGAGACAGCATCGACACCATCGTGTTTGACGATTGAGCGCGCGAAAGCGCTTGATAAATAAAAAAATTGACGGAGGAACTTCAAATGTTCAAGAAAAGCCTGTCCCTGATGCTGGCGCTGGTGATGTGCCTGACTGCCTGCATCGCATTCTCCTCTTGTGGCAAAAGCGACAACTGGGAAGAAAACGTGATTGATAGCCCCCTGCCCGCTCCCGTTCTCAGCTCCGATGTAACGGTTCCCGCTGACTTCAAAATCGGCTTCATCATGTTGCATGACGAAAACTCCACCTACGACCTGAACTTCATCAATGCGGCAAAGAGCATTAAGACGCTCTTCAACCTCAGCGACGAGCAGTTCATCGTAAAAACCAACATCGGCGAGGATGTTGCTTGCTACAACGCGGCAGTGGAGCTTGCGGAGGCAGGCTGCGACATCGTGTTTGCAGACTCCTTCGGTCATGAGTCCTTCATCATTCAGGCCGCTCAGAGATACCCCGACGTACAGTTCTGCCATGCCACCGGCACCAGAGCACACACCGAGGGCCTCTCCAACTTCCACAATGCATTCGCTTCCATTTACCAGGGCCGTTACCTTGCGGGTATGGCTGCGGGCATGAAGCTGAATGAGATGATTGCGGACGGCACCATCACCGCCGACCAGGCAGTTATCGGTTACGTTGGCGCATTCACTTATGCAGAGGTAATTTCCGGCCTGACCTCCTTCTTCCTCGGCGCACGCTCCGTTTGCGCATCCGCTACCATGAAGGTTCAGTTCACCGGTTCTTGGTATGACGAATCCGCAGAGCAGGAAGCGGCAAACGCTTTGATGGCAAAGGGCTGTGTGCTGATCAGCCAGCATGCGGACTCCATGGGCGCTCCCTCTGCTTGTGAGGTAAAGGGTGTTCCCAATGTTTCCTACAACGGCTCCACCGTTGCGGCTTGCCCCACCACCTTCATCGTTTCTTCCGCCATCAACTGGGCTCCCTATTTCAAGTACATCATTGAGCAGGAAGTAACCGGCAAGGAAATCGCAACCGACTGGTGCGGCGGCATTGCAGAGGGCTCTGTGGTATTGAGCGACATCAACGGCTTGGCTGCTGCAGAAGGCACCAAGGAAAAGCTGGATGAGGCTGTTGCAAAGTTCAAAGCCGGAACCCTGCAGGTATTTGATGTTGACACCTTCACCGTAAACGGTCAAAAGCTGACCTCCTACATGGCAGACGTTGACACCGATGCGGCATACACCAAGGATACAGAGGTTGTTGTGAACGGTGCATTCGCGGAATCCACCTACCGTTCCGCTCCCTATTTCGATGTAACCATTGACGGCATCGAATTCCTGAACAGCAAGTTCTGATTGTTAGTCGGACAATGTAAGGCGGAGCCACGGCCCCGCCTTATTGTCCTTTTCGGATAAAATTCTTTTGGATAAAAAGTATAGGAGGTTCCTGTGAAAAATACAGCCGCATTGGAGCTGCGAAACGTTTCCAAGAGATTCGGAACGGTTCAGGCGAACAAAAATGTGGACCTGGAGGTGCGTCACGGCGAGATTCTTGCGATTCTCGGCGAGAACGGCAGCGGAAAAACCACATTGATGAACATGATTTCGGGCATCTACTTCCCCGACGAAGGAGAAATCCTGCTCGACGGCGAAAAGGTTGTGATTGCATCCCCCAAGGATGCCTTCCAATATAAAATCGGCATGATTCATCAGCATTTCAAGCTGGTGGACGTGTTTACCGCCGCAGAGAACATTGTGCTCGGCGTTGACGGCAAGTACAATCTTGCCGCGGCGACGGAGAGCGTGGGAAAAATTTGTCAACGCTACGGCTTTGAGATGGACCCGAAAAAGAAAATTTACGAGATGGCCGTTTCCGAAAAGCAGACGGTGGAAATTTTGAAGGTGCTGTATCGGGGCGCGGACATTTTGATTTTGGACGAGCCTACGGCGGTGCTGACGCCCCAGGAGACGCAAAAGCTGTTTTCGGTGCTGCGCAAAATGAGAGATGACGGAAAATCCATCATCATCATCACGCACAAGATGCATGAGGTGCTGGAGCTTTCGGACCGCGTTGCCATTTTGCGCCGCGGCGAGCACATTGCCACGGTGAACACCAAGGAAACCACCGAGGCGGAGCTGACCGAAATGATGGTCGGCAAGAAGATTTCTCTGAACATTGTGCGCACCGAGCCGCAAAACCCCGTGGACCGTTTGTCGGTTCAAAATCTGAACTGCTTCAATCACGACGGCGTGCAAACGCTGAAGGATGTTTCCTTCACCGCGCGCGCGGGGGAAATTCTCGGCATTGCCGGGATTGCGGGCAGCGGTCAGCGTGAGCTGCTGGAGGCCATTGCGGGCTTGCAGCCCATTCAATCGGGAAACGTCACCTACAACGACCCCAAAAGCGGAGAGACGGTAAACCTGCGCGATAAGACGCCGCTCCAAATTCGAGAGCTGGGCGTCCGCCTATCCTTTGTGCCGGAGGACCGCTTGGGCATGGGACTTGTGGGCAGCATGGATATTGTGGACAACATGATGCTGCGCTCGTACAGCCGCGGAAAATCGGTGTTTTTGGACCGCAAGCCCTCCAGAGAACTGGCCGAGGAGGTTATTTCCGAGCTGGAGGTTTCCACACCCAATGCCGCCACTCCCGTACGTCGCCTCTCGGGCGGTAACGTGCAAAAGGTGTTGGTCGGACGTGAAATTTCCGCCGCTCCCACGGTGCTGATGGCGGCTTATCCCGTCCGCGGACTGGATATCAACTCCTCTTATGTGATTTACAATTTGCTCAATCAGCAGAAGGAAAAGGGCGTCGCCGTTATTTTTGTGGGCGAGGACCTGGACGTTTTGATTGAGCTTTGCGACCGCATTTTGGTCATCGGCTCGGGCAGAGTAACGGGCGTGGTGGACGGACGCAGCGCAAAGAAGGAAGAAATCGGTTTACTGATGACCAAAACGGAAGGAGCGAAGCAGGCGTGACAACAGAAAGTTCCATGACGAAAAAGAAAGAAAAGAAAAACCGTGAGCCCATGTTTCACCTGGTCAAGCGTCCGCAGATTTCCATGCTTCATGCGGTCCTGATTCGCGCGACGGCCATTGTTGCGGCATTGGTGGTGGCGGGTGTTTTAACCGTGGCCTTGACCGGGGACAACCCCATTCAGGTGTACAAAACCTTTTACGAGGGTGCCTTCGGAACCTCTCAGCTGACGTGGGTTACTTTGCAATATGTGGCGGTGCTGCTGTGCATCTCTTTGGCGGTGACGCCCGCATTTAAGATGCGATTTTGGAACACGGGAGCAGAGGGGCAGGTGCTGATCGGCGGCCTTGCCACGGCGATGTGCATGTTTTACATCGGCGACCGGATGCCCACCTGGATGTTGCTTTGCGTGATGACCGTTGCCAGCGTTGCGGCAGGCGTGTTGTGGGGTGTGATTCCCGCCATCTTCAAGGCGAATTGGGGGACCAACGAAACCCTGTTTACGCTGATGATGAACTACGTCGCCATTCAGCTGGTGGAATTCTTCCTGAAAATCGCCGACAAATCCGGCTCGAACACCGTGGGACCGGACATCCTCAAGTACGGTTGGTTCCCCGTCATCGGCGGACATGAGTATTTGTTGAACATCCTTATCGTCATTGCCGTTACGGCCTTTATGTACATCTACTTGAAGTACAGCAAGCAGGGCTATGAGATCTCGGTGGTGGGAGAAAGCGAAAATACCGCCCGCTACATCGGCATCAACGTGAAGAAGGTGATTATCCGCACCATGGCGCTTTCCGGCGCGATTTGCGGACTCACCGGCTTGCTTCTCGTCGGCGGCACCTCTCACGCCATTGCCTCAAACACGGTGGACGGACGCGGCTTTACCGCCATTATGGTTTCCTGGCTGGCGAAGTTTAATCCTTTGATGATGGTGCTGACCTCGTTCCTCATCGTATTTATGGACCGGGGCGCCGAAAAGGTGACCACCGACTTCCAGCTGAACAGCTCCTATTCGGACATCATTACCGGTGTGTTGCTGTTCTTCATCATCGGATGTGAATTCTTCATCCAATACAAAATTGTCCGCAATCGAAACACGGAAAAGGAGGGGAACTGATGTCTATCGTAATCAGCTTTATTCAACGTGCCATTTTGCAGGGAACGCCGTTGCTGTTCGGCTCCACCGGTGAAATCCTCACGGAAAAATCCGGCAATCTGAATTTGGGAATCCCCGGCATTATGTATATCGGCGGTATTTCCGGCGTCATCGGCGCATTCTTTTATCAAAATGCGGTTTCTTCGATTTCTCCCGTGCTTGCCATTCTCATTCCGTTGCTCTGCTCGCTCATCGGCTCCGGGCTTGCTTCCCTGCTGTATTGCTTTTTGACGGTGACGCTTCGCGCCAACCAGAACGTGACCGGTCTTGCGCTGACCACCTTCGGCGTCGGCTTCGGAAACTTTTTCGGCGGCTCTCTGATTAAGCTGGTGGACAGCGAGGTTCCGTCCATTGCATTGACGCGGTTTGCAAAGGTTTTTAAAACGCCGCTTCCCTTTGCCAAAAATTTGGGCTGGTTCGGTGAGGTTTTCCTTTCCTACGGCTTCATGGTTTATCTTGCGGTGCTCTTGGCGATTGTGGCATCCTTTGTGTTGGCACGTACCCGTGTGGGGTTGCATCTTCGCGCGGTGGGAGAAAGTCCCGCAACGGCCGACGCGGCGGGAATCAGCGTAGTGGGCTACAAATACGGTGCCACCTGCATCGGAGGAATGATTGCCGGACTCGGCGGCCTTTATTACGTGATGGACTACACCAACGGTGTTTGGTCCAACAACGGCTTCGGAGACCGCGGATGGCTTGCCATTGCACTGGTTATTTTTGCCGTTTGGAAGCCGATGATGGGCATTTTCGGCTCGTATTTGTTCGGAGCGCTGTATATTCTGTTCAATTATGTCAATGTGAGCATGCAGATGCAGCCCCTGTTGCAGATGCTCCCCTACGTGGTTACCATCATTGTTTTGATTTTCACCAGCATTCTCCAAAAAAGAGAAAGTCAGCCTCCGCAATCCCTCGGTCAATCGTATTTCCGAGAAGAACGATAATAAAAGCATACGGAACGGGCGTTGTCCGTTCCATATGTTTTTTTATGTTCTTTTTTTGCACAACGACTTTTTATCCACCGCTGTCGCGCTCCCCTTCTTCCGCAGGAGGAGGCAAATATAGTACGAACGAACAGCTGGTAGTAGACCCCGATGCTGCGCATCGCCCTGCGGGTTCGACTGCGGGCTGCGCCCTCCGCTCAGGGTGACACAAAAGCGTTATTCCGCTGTGTCATTCTGAGTCGCTTGCGACTTCCGCAGTTCGACTCATGTATCCTTTATCTTTGCAAAAAACAATCCCTCCGCCTCGCTTTGCTCGGCACGCGGACGCGCCGTCCCCTCTGTCTGCTTCGCAGACATCTCCCCGCACCGC
>CAZWXE010000079.1:0-7636 GCA_964638045.1 uncultured Ruminococcus sp.
GACGGCTTCGCAAAAATGCCCTTGCAAGCAAGCATTTTTGCTTCATGGTATAATGAAATCACTAAACAGAGAGGCGGTTCGGTTATGGCAAATAGCCCATTGATTACAAAATCAAAAGAATTTGCTTTGCAGATTATTACGGTTTGTAATGATGTAAAGCAGAATAAAAAGGAAAGTGTGCTTACAAATCAACTGCTTCGCAGCGGAACAAGCGTTGGTGCGAATATTCGAGAGGCTTTTTACGGGCACGGAACAGCAGATTTTATTGCTAAGCTTCAAATCGCCTTAAAAGAATGTTCGGAGAGTGAATATTGGTTGGAGCTTTTGATTGAAAGCGGATATTACGATAACCGAGACATCCTTGACAAGTGTATCGAAATTAAGAAATTACTCGTTTCCTCAATCAATACCGCCAAAAGCAAATTAAATCAATAATTTTCATTTTTTTTGAAAGAAAAAGCCGATTTAAAAAATCCTCCAAAAAAACATTGACAAATCCATAAAATTATGACATAATTATCTTGCTGAGCAAACACGCGACGTTTTTTCGACGGCGATTCGGTTTGATGCAGCAACAATCGAGGGTTCCGTTTTTCGGTGTACGCAACCTTCGGCCGCGTGTCCCTTTCTATTTTTTACTTTTGGAGGAAAAATCATGGAATCTAAGTTTACAGGCGGTCTTCTCGGTATGATCGGTATCGGCATTTTACAGTTTTTCATCATTCTGTTCACGCTCGGCTTGGGTACTCCTTGGGCAGTTTGCTTAAAGGAAAATTGGTACGTAAAGCACACAACGATTGACGGGCGTCAGCTCACCTTTGACGGAAACGGCGGCCAGCTTTTCGGCAACTACATCAAATGGTTCCTGTTGTGCATTATCACTTTGGGAATTTATTCCTTCTGGCTCAGAATTAAGATGAAGCAGTGGGCAACCAAGCATACGCATATGGCATAATCACCCCCTTTAACACCGAAAAAAAGCATCGACATCCGTTTGTCAAAGCGCTCCCCGAAAATCCCGCACTTTTGTGTGGGATTTTCAATGTAACAGAAAAATCGGAAAGGACAGTGGCTTTGCCATTGAACAAAGAGCAATGCTCAGGCATATTGTTTGTTTTAAATTAAAGGACGGTGCATCCGCGGAAAAAGCACGGGAGGTTTTGTTGAGCATGGAGGGGCGGGTTCCCATGCTTCGCTCCATTGAAGTTGGCGTGGACGAGGTCCACTCTCCCCGCTCCTACGACGTATTCCTCTCGGTTGTGCTGGATGACCGGGCCGCGTTGGATGCATATCAAGCAGATGACTATCACGTCAATGTCGTAAAAAAGCACATGCACGCCGTGGCGCAAAGCAGCGTCGCTCTGGATTTTACATTGGAATAAAGCCCTCGCACCGAGCGTTTTTGCAAAACGCGGACCAAGTGCCGATGCACAAAAACGGTTGCGGGATTGTTTTGCTTAATTTTTTTGTTTTTCACAATCCCTCCGTCACGCGTACCGCGTGCCACCTCCCTTTACACAAGGGAGGCGAATTGACCCCGCGCTTTTGGCAAAACCACGAATATTTTTTCCTTAATTTTTTTGCGAAAAGTTTATTGTCGTTTTGGTAAAAGTTCCGACTTTAGCCGCCTCCCTTGTGTAAAGGGAGGTGCCGAGGAACGAGGCGGAGGGATTGTTCTTTTGCGAAGATAACAGATACATGAGTCGAACTGTGAAGTAAAATATCGGGCGAAAACTGTCAGTAGACCCCGATGCTGCGCATCGCCCTGCGGGTTCGACTCCGGGCTACGCCCTCCGCTCAGGGCGACACAAAAGTCGGCAGTCGCCGGCCGACTGTGCCTTGAAAGCAAAAAACCGTGCCCCATAATACAGTCAGCCCGTCGGGAACATTCGACGGGCTGACTGTATTATTTTATGTTATTTCATGTACTGCTTTCGTTTTTCCGCAAGGATGCGGTCGCGCTCCATGGAGCGCACACGGCGCATTGCTTCCTTGGTCAATTCCCATGTGCGCAGGGGATTCTCCGCGTGATAATCGTTGGATTCGCTTCCATTGAAGCCCCATGCCAACAAGCATCTCGCGCCTGCATCATATGCCGCCTCGGCGGCAAGGATGATTTCCTCCTCCGCGCCGCGCGGGTTGCCGTAGGTTTGGAGCCAGATGTTGTGCTCTTTTCCGAAGCGATTGGAAACCTCCAAATTTTTCTTGGTTCCGTTGTACACAAATTCATAGGGGTCTGCATTTTTGCCCAACCAATACGGGTCGGAGCCGATGTTGTGCAAATTCGGCAACGAGCAAATGCGGTCAACGGTATCCAAACTGATGCCGATGTTGTTCCCCAGCATCACGCAAACGGCATTGTAAATGCCGAGAGAGGCGCTGTAATCGGTCAGCTCACGGAAATAATCCACAACGGTATCCAGTCGGAATTCCTCCACATCCGCATCTGCAAACAACGGCATCGGACGACGGTAGCGCTCCTCAAACAGCTTTTTGCAGCGCGGGCAAGCGCAAGCATAATACCGCTCTTCGCTTCCGGGAGCCACCCGTTTGGTGGGCATGTGCGGCTCGTCCCAGAAAATGGTCTTGCCGCCCAGCTCCACCACCGTTTCAATCCAATTGCGCATAAAGGCGCGCAGCTTGGGGCTGTTGAGGCAGGCGTGTGCGGGAGCCATTTCGCCGTTGCTGTAATACATGTGCTCCGCCGGCTCATAAGCCAAAAAATGAGACTTGTCACCGGGAGGGCCGCTGAGCCCCCAGTTGTCCACCCAAACCTCCATGCCGGCGTCCTCGGTGATTGCGAAAATGTCCTTCATCACCGTTTTGTGACGTTCCCAGTCGGTGTGAGAAAGCATATGCACCACCACGTCCATGTCGGCCTTTGCGATTTCCTCCATGTCCGCACGGACATGAGACGGCATGCGGTTGCCGTGATAAGCAACACCGGTCAGTAAGCTTCTTTTTTTCATTGCAATCCTCCTCTGCATCAATAATTTGTCAAAAGCAAATATTCCTCCAAGCTCCAATTTCCGTTGTAAATTTCGGTTGCCGCTTCCCTACCCACAAAGCGATAATGCCACGGCTCGTAGGTGTACCCCGTCAGCAATGTTTTTTCCTTCGGGTAACGCAAAATGAAACCGAACTCATGGGCATGCGCCGAGAGATAGGCAAACGCCTCGGATTCTTCAAATGCCAAATCCAAAACGCCCTCCATCGATTCGGTAATAAAATCCACACAAAGCCCCGTTTGATGCTCGCTGTACCCGGGCTCGGCGGAATAGGTCAGCACCACACGGTGGGCGTCGGCATAATTCAAGCCCGTTTTGGCACAATCCAGATAATTTTTTTGAATGTAATCCATTCCGAGGCAGGCAATGGCAGAGGAGGAAAAGCCCGTCATCTCGGCGGCAATGTGCCGATTGAACACCTCAATCTGATATTGGTAGGAACGGTATGCGCTGGTAACGTACACATCCGAAATTCCCAGCGTCTCCATTTCCTTCATCAGCTCATACAAGGCCAATGCCGCGCTTCGGTTCAGCTGTGTGGGATAGGAGGTATTACAGGTTAGCTCCACCAAATCGGAAGGAACGTAGGAGGGCTCCATGGGAGCGTTCTTGTTGGTCAAAATCAGGAACGCCGGGTCATAGCCCGTGGTCAGCACCGCCTCATTCACCTCCGACACATAGGAATAGCGAAACAATTCGGAGCCCGCAGGCGAGAATGGCCTTGTCGAGTGCTCCGTCGTTTCGGCTTTCTCATCGGGCGGAAGGCGCAGACAACCTGTCAGAATGCAGCAGCAAAGCATCAGCGGCAGAACGCGCAGGACCGGAAAACGTTGTTTTTTCTTCATAAAAATCACGGTTTTGTCTCGATGACAATAAAATAAGGTGAGGTTGGCGAATTGAGAATGTTGATACGGGTGGCGCAAACCCTGTGACGGCTGAGCGTTGCAAGATAGTCGCAAATCATCCTGCCCTCGGCGTCTCCCTCCTCGTGCCCCGGATACACCGCCACGTTCAGCACCGCGTCACGGTCCATCAGCTCGATGGCGGCCGCAATGGCGGGCATGGTGGTTTCCCGCAGCGTGGTGATGGATTTGTCGCCGCCGGGAAGCCAACCGAGGTTGAACATTCCCGCCCGAAAGGGACGGTCCACAAATTCCTTCACACGGTGGTGCGAAGCGTGAAAAAGCGTGTAGTTTTGAGGGCACCCCGCCGCCTCCAACCGACTGCGGGTAGACTCCACCGCAGACGCCTGAATGTCAAATGCATAAACGTGACCGCTTTCCCCCACGGTTTTGGAAAGAAATTCGGTGTCATGTCCGTTGCCCATGGTAAAATCCACGGCAATGTCTCCCTCGCGGAGATGTTGCAAAATGAAATATTTATGTAACGCCAACAGGTCTATCATCAGTATGTCCCTTTCTCGGGTTATTTATTGTGTAAATCCGAACGCAGAAAACGGATGGCACGCTCCACGGCGTCCTTGGATTGATACCAAGGCTCCTCCTGAAATCGGTAATCGAATTTTTTGCAGAACCAGCTGACATCCTTTTTCAGCTCTTCCATGTAACGCTCCACCACATCGCCGCACTGCGCGGCAAATTCCTTTTGCGCCTTTTTGCCCAGGCGCTTTTGACCGCATTGCAGCAGCCGACGGTAATGCGGCAGGCAAAAATAGGGCTGCGCCTTCAGCTTGGGGGCAAAATCGTCATCGTTCTCCCACAGATACACCGCCGTATCCACCATGTGTTCAAAATATCCCTCGATGCGCTCGCAGACATAACAGCTTTGCTCCAGTGCGCCGATGCGCTTGACGGGCTTATTCCCGAGCCCGCCGCCAAGCCCTCCGTCTCGAATTTCCTTTGAAAGCTCGTCCAAGTGGCTTTCCAACGTCAGCGCCATACCGAGGCGGTTCTTACGCACGAACATCATGTCGTAATGCTGACGGCAAAAGCCGCGCTCATTGGTGCGAATGCGGACATCGGGCTCCATCATGGATGCTCCGAGAATCAAATCCAATTCGTTTTCCTCCAGTCTGCGGGAGAGGGCGCACAGCGGGCACCCGCAGGAGGGGTCGGCTGCGGACGCCTCAAAGGCCTCGTTCACCGGTATGGTAAAATTCATATCCATTGCTTCAAAAATCCTCTTCAGACATTGCTTTTTCTGTTCTCACGGTTTATAATAGTATATCATATCCCGTTGCGGCTTGCAAGTCTTTTTTTGAGAAAGCTCCCTGTTTTCGCATGCACAATTCGACCGAATCGCAAACCGTTCGTCAAATTGCGCCAACCGAAAGAACGCGCAGGAAGGCCTTCCCGACGAGAGCGAAACGAGCGACCCCAAAAAGAGGGATGCCTCACAAGCGCCGCAAAATCGGCTTGCAAGCAGCATTGGGGGAATTGTAGCAATAAGGAGCTTGAACATGCATTACACCCATTTGTTTTTCGACCTGGACGGAACCGTCATCGATTCCTCCTCCGGCATCACCGCATCGGTTGCATATGCCCTGCGGGGCTTGGGCATGACGCCCCCACCCAAGGAGGAGCTGCTTTGCTTTATCGGCCCGCCGTTGGAGTACGGATTTGCCGCCTTTTGCGGTTTGGACAAAAGCACCGCTAAAAAAGCCGTTTCCCTGTACCGTGAAAACTACCGCGCCGGCGCCATGCTGGATTGTCGCGTCTACGACGGCGTGGAGCAGCTGCTGAAAGCCGCAACCGAGGCAGGTTTTTATTGCGTGCTTGCCACCTGCAAGCCGCATGTTTATGCCGATGCCATTTTGCGGCACCACGGGCTCTCCCGCTATTTTTCATTTGTTTCGGGTCCGGAGCTGGACGGCACCAGAGAGGAAAAGCATCAGGTCATCGAGCATGCCGTCCAAACGCTCGGCATTGCCGACCGCCGTACCGTATTGATGCTGGGAGACCGTAAAAACGACGTGGAAGGAGCACGGCACTGTGACGTGGACTGTGCGGGCGTGCTGTGGGGCTTCGGCAGTAAAGAGGAGCTGACCGAAGCGGGAGCAACCGTGCTGTTTGACCGACCGCTGTCCGTTGAGCGCTTTTTGCTTTGATTTTTGGCGAAAGCGAAAAGAAAAGTCGAAAAAGCCTTGACGGGGCGAAAAAAAGCAGGTATAATAAGCTTATTCGGGCAACCTGAAAATAACGTCCCAAATCAAAGGAGAACAGATATGTATCGCATCGGTATTGACCTTGGCGGAACCAACATTGCCGCAGGTATTGTCAACGAAAAATTCGAAATTGTCGCAAAGGACAGCGTCCCTACTCTGGCGGGCCGTCCCGGCGAGGAAATTGCCGCGGACATCGTTGCCCTGTGCAAAAAGCTGTGCGCAACCTACGGAATTGCCGAAGAGCAGGTGGACTCCGTGGGAATTGCATCCCCCGGTATTGTCGATGACGAAAGCGGCAAAATCATATACGCAAACAATCTTTCCTTCCGCAACTTCCCCATCCTTCCGCTGATGAGAGAGCAGCTGAACATCAAGGAGTTTCACATTGAGAACGACGCCAATGCCGCGGCATGGGGCGAAGCTGTCGCGGGTGCGGCAAAGGGAAGCAAATCCTCTGTCATGATTACTCTCGGCACCGGTGTCGGCGGCGGCATTGTTGACAACGGCAAAATTTTCAAGGGCTTCAATTCCGCGGCGGGCGAGCTCGGACACATCGTCATCGAGGTGGACGGACGTCCATGCTCCTGCGGACGCCGCGGCTGCTGGGAGGCTTACTCCTCCGCAACCGGACTGATTCGCATGACTACTGAAAAAATCGAGGAATGCAAGCAGGCGGGACGGCACACCGTGATGGCCGAAATTGCATCCGAAAAGGGGAAAATCAACGGACGCACTGCATTTGACGGCATGCGAAAGGGCGACGAAGCGGCCACCGAGGTGGTACATACCTACGTACACTACCTTGCAAGCGGCATTGCAAGCATGATTAACATCTTCCAGCCCGAGGTGCTTTCCATCGGCGGCGGCATCTCCAACGAGGGGCAGTTCCTTTTGGATTTGGTGGTTCCCCTCGTCCGCAAGGAGCAATACGGTGGCGGCGGAGCCATTGCGTTGACCGACATTCGCATTGCCACACTGCGCAACGACGCCGGCATCATCGGCGCCGCGGTGTTGGGGATGTAACGGCAAGGTCGTCAAAAAGCCACGCACAGCCTCTTCGTGCGTGGCGACAGGTTTGTACATGAATGAAAATTGAAACAAGCCCCCTGCGGAGCGTTGCTCCGCAGGGGGCTTGCGCGTATCATGCGACGAGAGCTCCGCGCCTCGGCCCGACGTGCACCGCTACAATCCCTCAGGCTCGCATTCGTTCGCCACGCGGACGCACCGTCCCCTCTGTCTGCTACAATCCCTCCGCCTCGTTCCTCGGCACCTCCCGCGACACTTGGGAGGCGGCTAAAGTCGGAACTTTTACCAAAACAACAATAAACTTTTTGCAAAAAATTAAGAAAAATAATCGTTGTTTTACCCAAAGCATGGAGTAAATTCGCCTCCCTTGTGTAAAGGGAGGTGGGCCGTCGTCAGACGGCTCGGAGGGATTGTGAAAACATCTGTCAATCGCCACACCGTGCACCGCGTGCCTTCCCGCCCGAGATTCTGCTCGGTT
>CAZWXE010000080.1:0-7545 GCA_964638045.1 uncultured Ruminococcus sp.
TCGCGCTCTTCCCTGTTTGAGTTCAAGCCCGTCGGCCACGTTGCACTGCGTCCGGTGCTGTTGCGTGCCTTGGAGTACCTCAACACCGAATCCGGCACGGTAAAGCAAGCCGACGAGGAGCTTTTGGACTATGTGGGCAAATGCGCCAAGGGCGATGTTCGGCACGCCATTGTGCTGTTTGAAAACGCCTACCATGCGGCCGAGGAGCAAATCGAACGTCGGCACGTGGACAATTTTGCCCCTCTCGTCGGCAATTTCAACGACGATGTACATTACGACATGCTCTCCTGCCTGCAAAAATCCATCCGCGGCTCCGACCCCGATGCCACCGCCTTCTATCTTGCAAAGCTGCTTCAGGCGGGGGAGCTGCTTTCGGTTTGCCGTCGGTTGCAGGTTATCGCTTCCGAGGACGTCGGGCTTGCCTACCCCATGGCCGCGGCCATTACCAGAGCCTGCTGTGAATCGGCTAAGGAGCTCGGCATGCCGGAGGCGCAAATTCCGTTGGCAAATGCGGTAATTTTGCTTGCCACCGCGCCGAAATCCAACAGTGCGTACAATGCCGTATTTGCCGCAGGCGAGGCGGTAAAGGAAGGAAAAGGAATCACGGTTCCCAAGCATTTGCAAAGCCCGTTGTTCCAAGGCTACAAATATCCGCACGACTATCCCAATCACTACGTCGAGCAGGATTATCTTCCCACGGACCTTGCGAAAAGCGTATTTTATGTCCCCGCCCCCAACAAAACCGAACAGGCGGCGGCAGAATATTGGAAAAAAATAAAAGGCGAATAAGCCTTCGTTTGCAGACGGAATTTTCACGTGCCGTAGGGCAAAGAGGAGCCTTTTTACACTTGCAGGGGGAGCGCATCAGCGCTCCCCCTGCATTCATTTTGGTAAGAAAAAATATTTTGTCCTGCCTCTCAGGCGTTTTCCCGATTCTTCACGCCGCTCCAAACATGCTTCAGCAGCACCAGGCAAAGTCCGAAGGCCAATACCGAGGTGCCGAACATATTCAGCCAAATGCCGTCAAAATTCAAATTCCAAAGTACACCGAGCAACAGCGCCGGGAACACCAGCGCGATGCACACCGAGAGGATGGTTGCATGCACCGGCTTTTCAATGGCACCGAGAAAGCTCTGCGTGACAACGGAAAACCATCTGACCAAATAGGTCAGGCTGAATATGCGCAGTGCGCGCTCGGAAAGCGCAAGCAGAGCAACCTCCTCCGCATCCACAAAGAGTGCGGCAAGAGGTCCGGAAAAGAAAAACATCACCGCTGCCGAAGCGAGTCCGACCACACCGGCTCCGATATAACCGCATTTTGCGATTTTTTTCACTCTGCCGTAATTTTCAGCGCCCCAGTTGAAGCCGAGTGCGGGAGCAAGCGCATCGCTCATGCCGTAAAGCAGGGGCTGGCACATATCGCTTGCATACATCAAAACGGAATACGCCGCCACCGCCGTGGTTCCGCCGCCCGCACCAAGCACCTTGACTCCGAGCGTCATCAGAGAAATATTCATCAAAACCGACGTCACACGTCCCGCAATGTTGCTGAGAAACGTCGGAGAACCGCAGGCGGCAATATCTTTCAGGATGTCGGCACGAAAGTGCGGCCTTACAAGCTTCAGCAACGCTTTTCCGCGAACAAACGGAAGCATTGCCACAAGCGAGCACAGGCACATGGAAATACAGGAGGCCAGTGCCGAGCCCACCACATCCATTTCCAAGCCGATTAAAAAGAAAATCAACAATCCGATGGTTGCCACATTGGAAAAAATATTGATGAGCATGCTGGTCTTAATGTAACCGCTGATGCGCAAATAGTTATCCATTGCAAAGAACACCGTTGTCAGCGGACTGCACAGCGCATAGGTGCGAATGTATTTTGCCGCGGTGTACACGAGGCTGTCGTCCGCGCCCATCAGCCTTGCCAAGGGCTCGGCCGCAAAAAACATGGCAATTCCCATTGCCACGGATGCAAGCAGAATCACAATAATCGAGCACGAAAAAATATTGTTTGCGGTCTTTTCGTCCTTTTTTCCGAGAGCGATGGAAATCGGCACCGATGAGCCGACACCCACCAAATCCGCAATCGAAAAATTGATCATGACAATCGGCATTGCGATATTAACGGCCGCAAAGGCGGCTTCACCCAATTTTTGCCCGATAAAAACGCCTTCGAATACGCTGTATATCGACATGGCGAACATCCCCACCATGCCAGGCAACGCCACCGTAAAAAACAGCTTCCACGGAGACATCGTGGCAAACATGGTTTTAGAATCCATTTTCATACATTTTTCCTCCGAATAAAAACGCCCGTCCTTTGCAGGCGTTCTGTTTCAATCAATAAAATCGTCCTTTGAAAAGGAGCGTGCCTGTTCGGCTTGGAGCAATTCTCTGAATAATACACATCTTTTTTGCGACAGCTCGACAAACAGACGTTTTTCTTCATCGTCGAACGCGTCCAATACCCGATTTTCCGCCCGTTGCAACGGCACGATAATTTGCTCGGCCAGTGCTTTCCCGCTTTGCGTAAAAGCGATTTTTTTGCTTTTTCGGTTTTCGGGAATCAAAACAAATTCGAGAATTCCCTGCTTTTCCAGCCCCTTCAGCGCCGTGTTAATGGTTTGGCGGCTGAAAAACCACCCGTTGCAAATGTCGGCTTGCGTAATCTCCTCCTTTGCAGTGTATATGGCATACAGGAGCCACAGTGCCGCGTCGGAAAGATTGTTTTTTTGCGCATAGTCATGATAAATATCATCAATCTCCATATCACACTGATCCAACATTGCGGCATAATCGTCGGATGAAGCTATGTTTGCATTCAAATTCTCGCCCCTTCAAAAAATGTCCGAATTCGGGCAGCGAGCATTATACTCCGAATTCGGACAAAAGTCAATATCAAATTACAAAATAATAAATAAATTCTCCGTTTGGCTCCGCAGACAACGCATACGCATTGCCGTGAACCTAAAGAAAATGCCGAAAAGCTCTTTCACACTCCGCAACGCCTAACGAAAAAATCGGTTCAAAACTCTTTCGCGCATTCTTTTCCGTTGCGATAGTATTTTTCCAGCTCGTCGGGCGGAACCATGCTGCCGCCGGTTGCCCACACCAAATGAACTCCGTGCGGAACGGGCTTTCCCGCCTTGCCGAATGCCACGGGACCGTACATTCCCGCAAGCGCGCTGGGCTCCAAACGAATGTTCTCCTCGTCCCACAGCATTGCCAACAATGCGCTCATGCGTTCGTCTGCCACGGAATAGCATCCGTCCATGAACGGCGTCATCAAACGACCGACAAATCCGGAGGCACGCCCCACGGCAAGTCCGTCGGCAATGGTTCGATTGTCGATTCCGAAATCTCCGACCGATATTTCACTGTGCAATCCCGTCACCATCCCCAATGCCATACAGCAGGAATGTGTCGGCTCCGCAAAATAACAATGCACATTGTCACCGAATTGAAGCTTTAAACCGAAGGCAACACCGCCCGGTCCGCCTCCGACTCCGCAAGGAAGATAGACATACAGCGGATTCTGTGCGGAAATTCGAATTCTCATGCGGTCCAATTGCTGCTTCAACCGCTCGGCCGCAACCGAATATCCGAGGAACAGGCTTCGTGAATTCTCGTCGTCCACAAAATGGCAGTAAGGGTCTCCTTCGGCTTGCCTTCTGCCGTTTTCAACCGCCACACTGTAATCACTTTGATACTCGATTACCCGAACGCCCTTGCTGCGCAGCATTGCTTTTTTCCATTCCCGCGCATCCGCGGACATATGCACCGTCACCCGAAATCCGAGCTTTGCGCTGATGATACCGATGGAAAGCCCAAGGTTCCCCGTGGAGCCGACCGCAATCGAATACCGTGAAAACAGCTTGCGAAACGGCTCGGAGGCAAGAATTGCATAGTCGTCGGTTTCCTTCAATCCGCCCTCTCGCATGGCAATTTGTTCGGCCACACACAAAACCTCGTAAATGCCGCCGCGCGCCTTGATGGAGCCGGACACCGCAAGGTGACTGTCCATCTTCAGCATCAGGACTCCTTCCGGCGCAACGCCGTATTTTTTCTTCAGGGCATTTTGCATGTGCGGAATCGCTTGCAGCGGAGATTCCAGCAATCCCCCGGTTTCTGCCGTTTCCGGGAATTCCGCCCGAAAATAAGATGCAAAACGGGCAAGCCTGCGCGAGGCATCGGCAACATCCCGCTCCGTCAGCTCCGCATGTGCGATTGCCTGCTCAAATGCCTGTTTATGCGGATTTTCCCAAAAGAATTCCCGTTGCAGAAAAATGCTTTCAAGCACCGGCTCCTCACAAAACCAGTCTGCCAATCGCTTGCCGCGGAACACGGTTTCCGAATTTATTTTGTTCATCGCTGTCCTCCCGATTGTTTATAACATATTCATCACCATCAACGCACAAAAGGCCAGCAAAATGCCGAGCACGCTCTTGCGCTTCATTTTTTCACCGAAGAATACCGCCGCCATCACGGACGAAAGCACCAACGCCGCGCCCTGATTCAAAGGATAGAGGATGGCCGCATCCAAATAGCGTGCCGCATAAGTTTTGAAGAGCGAATTGAGAAAGAGGCAAACCGCCATGATGGGAATATAGAAAAGAATGTACTTCATCTTGTTTGCACTGTCTGTGCGCTCTTGCGCTTCGACATCCTTCCCGCCCCGCTGCGTCAGGTAAAACACAACCAGCACCATGGCCGCAAAGAGATAGGTGTAAAAGTTAAAAATCTCGACAGGCGTATCGGCCGCACGCTTTACAAACAGCTTTTGCGAAAAATCCGCCATGCCGCTGGAAAAGCCGCTCAAGCAAAGCAAAAGAACGGACGAAAACGTCAATCTCGTTTTGATGGAATTGTTATAAGAGCAAAGCAAAAGCACCGCAACCAGAAGAATGGCAAAGCCGAACCAGTGGTTGAGTCGAATCTGCTCGTGAAAAAAGATGGCACTGCCGCCGATTGGAACAATCAGCCCGAGCATCAAAAATACATCCACCAGCATATACGCGCCTTTGCGAACCGCCAACAGCCAGCTGACCACGAAAAGCGCGGTGCAAACGCCGGAAAGCACCGTAATCCAAAGCGTTTGCCATGAGATGGCCAACTGTTGCAACCCGCAGGAAAAGAGCACCACAAAAAATCCGATTAGAATGCAGATGCCCATCCGCACAAGGTTCGCAAATGCGGCATCTTTCAACTGCGTCACATAGCCGCTGGTCTTTTTGCCGCAATAGCCCTTCACAACACCGGCCGCAAGCGCAAGTGCAATCAATAAGTATCCCATTTTTCCTGTCTTTTACTCCTTTGTAAGTCCTTTGAGTTTCACCTATGTAAACACTCCTTACGGATGTGTCGAATGTTCATTTTCGCTCGTCCTTAACAAAATACTTTACGGCAGCCGTTGGCTCCTTCAGCTCTGTTCGAAAGAATTCCGGATACATCTTCACATTCTCGTCCAAGGAAACCCACTTCAGGTACTCCTTGCCGTGTGTCTCCGCAAAGCGTTCGCTGCTCGGGGCGAAATCGCTCGGCACCTTCATATAAAAGAAAAGTGAAATCTCGTAAATCAGCTTTCCGAGATTTACAGGCGCATCACCGTAAAAATAGTTTTCATGCACGAAGCCAAGGCGGTCGATTTCCGTTTTCACATCTGTTTCTTCAAGGACCTCACGCACAACGGCTTCCTCGGCCGTTTCGCCGAATTGAATTCGCCCGCCGACGGAATAAAGATAGTCGTTTCGGCGATTCCCCACCATCAAAATTTTGCCGTCTTTCATGATGATTGCGCCTACACGAATGTTCAAAAGTCCGTCCTCACAGGGAACGCACATATCTCCTCTGCTCATGAAATTCTCCTCACATTGCATTTTTATTCGGTTCCCGCAAATAGTAATAGTCATTCCATTCCATCACATTTGTCTTGCGAAAGCCGTGCTTCAAATAAAACCGCTCCGCACCGATATTATCCTTATGTACGCCGAGAGCAATGGGACGAATGCCGAATTCATCGTAAATCAGCGCAATAACTCTTTCCAAAGCATAACCGCCGATGCCCATGTTGCGATAGCGCATATCTATGACAAACCCCATGAGTCGATAGAAAGGAACGCCCTTCATTTCTTCGGGGTCTGTATCCCACTCAAACGCTTCCCCCAGCAGGATACATCCGATATATTCATTTTTTCGTTTGATTGCGTACGTATGTCCTTTGCAATGACGGTCAATTCCGTATCGGGTAAGCTCCATCATCGTATCGGCTGTATCCACAAAGGCTTCGCCGACGTCTTCACGCCGTATCGCACGGATACATTCGATATTCGCATCGGACACTACTTCCAAAGTAATCAAATTCATCATTTACCTCCCGCATTTTTATGGAGTTCGGACAGTCGTTTTCCACTTCGCTCAAGGTTTTTGCATCGGCATGGAATTGGGACACGATTTACATGGTAATTATATCACGCAACGCTGTTCGCTGCAATAGCTTCCGGAACAGTTTTTACCAAAAATCACATTTTCACAAATCAGCAGCAACCGATTTCGGGCGGTTCTCGGAAGCCGTGTATTCTCTGATTTCCATATTCAAATTTTCACAATGATAGCCCCACTGTTGCCGGAGAGCACATCCGTTGCAATGCTATTCCGTCACGGAATTCACCGCTTGAATGACAATTTCCCGTTCCGACTTTGTTACGGGCTCGTCAAAATCGTCGAAGGTATTATCTGAAATGTCATTTTTGGTAAGTGCTTTATACCAACAAAGAGCCAACAGATATCTTCCTGCGCCCAAAGATGCGTGAAATGTATCTCTGTGCACACCTTCCAAGCCCATTTCCAACGCTTGCATCATTGCTTGCCCGCAAGGTATCGTACCGTCCGCATTGATTTTTTGTGCCGCCTTGCTATAAGCATCGCAAATTGCGGATAGCATTTCTTTGGACGAAGCAAATTCCGATAAACGCTTCAATCTATCACTTCCGTCCTCGTATGCCCATGTTTGATGGATGAATATTTTTGAGTGCGGACAATATTTTCTGACAAATTCCGCCAATTTTTCGATGTATGGCGAATAGGTTTCGTACCGTCCGCTGAAATGACTTGCCTGTTGTAAAGTAATAACATCCCAATCGTCACTTGCAAGAGCTTGCTTGATGGATACCTTAATGCCTGTATTTTCGCCGTTAAATTCAAAATTATAATCGGCGTTATTATCAAGCATATTGATATAATGACGTTGCAAAGAACAACCGCCTATATAGAGATTGACCGTTTTTAAATTGACGCCGTCATGCTTTGCAAGGCGATGCAAATACCTTTGCGCATCCTGTGAAAAGCTGTTTCCGATAGATAAAATTTTCATTATACCACCTCCGAATGAATGCCCGTTCATTACAGACATAATTTTTTATAGCATGGAGTAGCGAAATAATCCGGATAAAAGAAGTCTTTATCCCTTCATAAATCCACAGCAGCCGATTTCAGACATTTCCTTAAATCCCATAGACTTATAAAAAGCAATGGTTTTCGGTGTAT
>CAZWXE010000081.1:0-7491 GCA_964638045.1 uncultured Ruminococcus sp.
CATTGCAAGGCAATCGACCTGATTTTGCACAAGGGCAGAGTCGGTGAGGTATACAACATCGGCGGGCACAACGAGATGCGAAACATCGACATTGTCAAGCTCATTTGCAAGGAGCTCGGCAAGCCCGAGTCGCTCATCACCTACGTGACCGACCGCAAGGGGCACGATATGCGTTACGCAATTGACCCCTCCAAGATTCACGCCGAGCTGGGATGGCTGCCCGAAACCATGTTTGCGGACGGCATCAAAAAGACCATTCGGTGGTATTTGGACAACCGTGAATGGTGGGAAAGCATCATTTCCGGCGAATACCAAAGCTATTACGAAAAAATGTACGGAAACAGATAAGGAAGAGCGTTATGGGACAAATTACAGTTGAAAAAAATGTCGGAGGCATTGAGGGACTGTGCATCATCCAGCCCGCCGTTCACGGCGACGAGCGCGGATATTTTATGGAAACCTACAACCAAAACGACATGCACGAGCACGGTTTGGATATGGTGTTCGTTCAGGACAATCAAAGCATGTCCAAAAAAGGCGTTTTGAGAGGCTTGCACTTCCAAAAGGAATTTGCACAGGGCAAGTTGGTGCGCGTCATTCGCGGCAGAGTGTTTGACGTTGCGGTGGATATGCGGAAGGGAAGCAAAACCTACGGCAAGTGGTACGGCGTCGAGCTGACCGCGGAGAACAAGAAGCAGTTTTATATCAGCGAGGGCTTTGCGCACGGCTTCTTGGTGCTGTCCGACGAGGCGGAGTTCTGCTACAAGGTTACCGACTTCTATCATCCCGGTGATGAGGGCGGATTGGCGTGGAACGATCCTTCCATCGGCATTTGCTGGCCGGAGCTGAACGGCGAATATCGGGGCAGCGCGTCCGCCGAGGGCTACACCCTGAGTGACGGAACCCCTCTGAGCCTGAGCGAAAAAGACCAAAAGTGGGAGACGCTTGGCTAATCTTGCCAAGCGGGCAACGCATTTTTGTTGCAATATGTACAAATCTGTTTTTTTCGTTTCTTTGCTTTTTGAAAAAGTTTTTTTCGAAAAAACTATTGTATTTTTTGTCGGCTTTTGATATAATTTAGGTGATTTTTTCAGTTGGAAACAACGATATGCGGAGGAAATGAATATGCAAAACGACAAGCGTCCGGAAAGTATGGCTCGCATCAACACCAAGGCTTTGGCAGATGCGTTTATTGAGGAACAGGTGGCGGCAGTGCGCGCACAGGTCGGCGACAAAAAGGTTCTTTTGGCGCTGTCGGGAGGCGTGGACTCTTCCGTTGTGGCGGCTCTGTTGATTAAAGCAATCGGCAAGCAGCTGGTTTGTGTACACGTCAACCACGGCTTGATGCGCAAGGGCGAATCCGAGCAGGTGATTGAGGTGTTCCGCAATCAATTGGATGCAAATCTGATTTATGTGGATGCCACCGACCGCTTTTTGAACCTGTTGGCAGGCGTTTCGGAGCCCGAAAAGAAGAGAAAAATCATCGGCGGCGAGTTCATCAAGGTGTTTGATGAGGAGGCGTCCAAGCTGAAGGGCATTTCTTTCCTGGCACAGGGAACCATTTATCCCGATATTTTGGAGTCCGACGGCGTCAAGGCACACCACAATGTAGGCGGCCTGCCCGAGGACATGGATTTCGAGCTGGTAGAGCCTGTCAAGCTGCTGTACAAGGACGAGGTGCGCGTGGTTGGCAAGGCGCTGGGCTTGCCCGAGGCAATGGTGGAGCGTCAGCCGTTCCCGGGCCCGGGACTGGGCGTCCGTTGCCTGGGTGCAATTACCCGTGACCGTCTCCATGCGCTTCGCGAGGCGGATGCGATTCTGCGTGAGGAATTCGACCGAAACGGTTTGGCAGGCAAGGTGTGGCAGTATTTCATCGCGGTGCCCGACCTCAAGAGCGTCGGCGTGCGCGATGGCAAACGATATGAGGGCTGGGCTGCGATTATCCGTGCCGTCAATACCAAGGATGCGATGACAGCAACCGTCGAGGAAGTTCCTTATGCACTGTTACATCGAATTACCGACCGCATCACCCATGAGGTGGAGGGCATCAACCGAGTCCTGTTTGACCTGACCCCGAAGCCCGTCGGAACCATTGAGTGGGAATGATTTCGTAAGAGTTGCGATTTTGCAAGGCTGCGGCAACAAAATTTTATGATTTTTGAAAAGAGAGCTAACCGGACGAGGTCGGTTGGCTCTCTTTTCCTTCGGAAGGCAGAGGGACATTCGGTTTCTTTGCCGACCTTGTATCGTGGTTCAAGGTATGCAGACGGTACCGCCTTTTTTGCAAATTTTTCAACCGACGGAAGGTTGTCCTTTTCGAGAACCCTAACGGATGGTGTGTTACAATCAATAAAAAATCGTACCGTGCAACTGCCGGTTGACAAATTTCAAGCCGTTGTTTGGTTGTATGCAACTCACAAAAGTGTTATACTTGGTTCATCAAACGGCGTTCCGCCGCCTATATGCTTAAACGGAGGTGTAAAAAGATGATTTTAGCGGATAAGATAATCAGACTTCGAAAGAAGAACGGGTGGACGCAAGAGGAGCTTGCCGAGAAAATGAATGTATCCCGTCAAGCGGTGTCCAAATGGGAGGCGGCGCAGACCACACCGGATTTGGAAAAGCTCATTCAGCTTGGAAATTTGTTTGGTGTAACAACCGATTGCTTACTGAAGGATGAAATGGAAGTCGAAGAATTTACCGACGGTGCGGATGAAACCGCAATCAGAAAAATCACTCTTGCGGAAGCCGCCGATTATATGGAAAAAAGGAAAGATGCTTCGGTAAAAATTGCGATTGCGACATTTTTGTGTATTTTATCGGTGCTCCCGCTTTTGCTTTTGAGTGCCGCGAGCGCATGTTCCTCATCGCCCATATCCGAGAATGCGGCAGTCGGAATCGGTGTGGCTGTCATCTTTCCCATTGTAGCGATTGCCGTAAGCATGTTTGTTCGTATCGGATTTCAAAACGCACCCTATGAGTTTCTTGAAAAAGAACCGTTTGAAACGGAATATGGCGTAACCGGACTTGCGCGCGACAGGCAGAAATCATATCGGAGTACCTACGTGAAATATAATTATATCGGTGCTTGTGTATGTGTGTTGGCTCCCGTTCCTCTTTTGTGCGGAGCATTTACGAAGAATGAATTGCTTACGGTGATTTTGCTTTGTGTTACGATGCTGACAGCGGGAATCGGTGCAATGCTTTTCATCATTGCGGGTGTCAGATGGGCAAGTATGCAAAAGCTTTTAAAAGAAGGGGATTATTCCGAACAGGGAAAACGGAAAAGCAAAATCCGTGAAACCGTCGCAACGGTATATTGGTTGCTTGCGACCGCAGTTTATCTCGGGTGGAGCTTTCCTACCGACAATTGGCGAATTACTTGGGTGGTATGGCCGGTTGCGGGCGTTTTGTTTGCAGGGGTTGAGCTCATTTGTAATTTGTTGTTGGCTCGATACGACAAAGATAAGGAGTGAAGTAACAAAATTTATTTTATTCGCGTCCGGCAGGGCGATTGACGGGCGTTTTTACAATCCCTCCGAGCCGCCTTGTGGCGGCCCGCCTCCCGCGACACTTGGGAGGCAAATGTACTCCACGCTTTTGGCAAAACGACGATTACTTTTCTTGATTTTTTTGCAAAAAGCTTATTGTTTTGGTAAAAGTTTCGACTTTAGAGGGCCTCCCAAGTGTCGCGGGAGGTGCCGAGCGAATGCGAGGCGGAGGGATTGCTCTTTTGCGAAGATAACAGATACCGTCAAACTGCGGAGCAGTGCGAGGTGCCAACCGAGCAGGAGCTCGGACGCAAAAGCACGCTGCGTGTCCGCAAAAAAATGACCGCACATTCGTGCCACGGTGGCAAACGGATGTGCGGTTGCTTTTGATTTTGATTTTGCAGAGGTTGCCTTTACAGGCACATTTCCTCGATGTGGTAGATATAATCCAAGCTTTGCAGTGCTTCGATGATTTCCGTGTGGGTTTTGTATTTCTTCAATTCCTTGCTGTTAATCGTAATGGAAATGGAGTAAACGCTGATTCCCGAATTTGCGTAGGCGGGGTTTGCTTCAATGTCATCAATCTTCAATCCGAGACGGCGAATTGTGGTGACGAAGTTGTACAGGTACCCGCTGTTTTTCAGCTCCAAATGAATTTCAAAATGGTTGGAGCGGTTTTTCAGATAACGCTCCAGTACGGGGAAAACGGAAAGGCAGCAAAGCAAAACAAGGAAGGAAATGAGGGTGACGGTGTAATACCCCGCGCCAACGGCAAGACCGATGATGGCACAAGACCAAAGGCCTGCGGCGGTGGTCAAGCCCTTGATTTGACTGCGCGAGCTGACCAACAGGGAATGCACGCTGATAATCGCCACTCCGACAATGCCCGCGCAGGAGAGGACGTAGATGCCCGTAGCGGCGCGACCGACGTCCAAAATCATGGCGACGGTCATAGCCAAGGACACCAAAATAAATGTGCGCAGGCCGGCCGAATGGCGCTTGCTGGAGCGTTCAAAGCCCACCACCGCCGCCAGCACAACCGACAGCAAAATTCTGAACAAAACGCTGTATCCGTTCAGTCCCTGCGACCATTCTCCCAAAATGCTTGCAATAGGGTCTATCATACTTTTTTACCTCCCGAAACAAGCTCGGCACGGCGTACGGAAAGCTCGTCGAAGTGTTCCTCCGCAGCTTCGGTGAACGCACGCTCTTCCTCGCTGATTTTTTCTTCTTGCAGTTCTTTTTGAATAATTTGAATTCGTTCAATCAATGCTTCCACGGTATTTTTCGGCGCTTCTTCCGCTTTCGGCTCCTCCAAGGGAACAATGTCCTCTAATTTTGTGGAGTAGGATTTTGACAGGTAAAGTGACAGCTTTGCGCAGGCGGGACCAATCAGTTCATACAGCACACTGGACGCGAGAATGATGGTTTGCAGTGCATTTCCGGTTTCGCCGCCGAGGCTTCTGGCTCCGAGTGCCGCAAGTCCGATGGCGACTCCCGCTTGCGGAATGAGAGCAAGCCCCAAATAATTTCGGGTTTCCTTCGGCTTTTTAACGCAAAGGCATCCGACGAAAGCACCGATGTATTTTCCGGCGATTCGTACAATAAAATACAGCACGCCGATGAGCAGCAGGGAAACGCCGCCGATGGCGCCGGAGGGCTTGATCAGTGCGTTGAGGTCAAAGGAAAGTCCCGAACGGACGAAAAACAAAAGCAGAATGGGCGGGCTGAAATAATTCAACTGCTTAAACAGCTTGTCGTCGTCGGAAACATTGATGTAAACCGTTCCCATCGACATGCAGCCGAGCAGCGGCGAGATGTCCATGGCGGCGCAAATGCCGCAAAAAGCAAACAGAAGTGCAATGGAAATAATCAAACGGTTGTCGGTGGAGCGCTTGCTGTGAATCAGAAGCTTCATCAGCAGGCCGAACAGTCCGCCCAAAACCAATACACCCAAATTTTTGACAATGGGCAGGATGATGTCCCAGGCACTGAAGGCCGCTCCGGTAACGGAGGAGACTGCAACCGAAATGGCGATGCTGTATGCAAGCAATGCAACGATGTCGTCATAGGCAACAACCTGCAACAGGGTGTCGACAAAATCTCCCTTTGCACCCGTTTGGCGAATGGTCATCATGGTGGATGCGGGCGCGGTTGCGGATGCCAGGGCCGCCAGCACAATGGAGAACGCGAGGTTCAGGTGCAGGACCCAATAGGTTAAAACGAACACGAACAGGGATGCGGCAAGCGCTTCCATCAGGGTGATGACGACAACCTTCCCGGCGCTGTTTTTCAGCTTGGAGAACTTGAAAAATTCTCCCGTGCTGAAGGCGATGAAGGCGAGCGCAATGTCTGCGAGAAATTCGGTTCCCTGAATGATTTCCTGCGGAATCAGGTCCAGGCAAAAGGGACCGATTAAAATTCCGACGACGATGTAGGCGGTGACGTTCGGCAGTCGCAGCTTCTTGGTGACGCGCGTCATTAAGAAGCCGCACAGCAGCATCAATGCAATCGAAATGATGATGACGGCTACGTTGGATGTTCCTCCCAACTTTTCATATAACGAATTCAGCATTTGAATTTCCTCCCCTTGCGTTGCAGACAGTAAAAAGCTCGGTTTGAATACGGCAATTTCATTGAATTTTCCCCCTCCTATTGCAATTTTTGCAAACAAATGATATAATCATACATTATAGCACGAAACTCCATAAAGTCAAATTATATTTTTTTAATATTCAATCAATTATATTTATGGAAGAGGAGAAGCCGAGAATGTTGGACATCAAATTCGAAACACTGCTGACGGTGGCGGAATGCAAAAGCTTTACCAAAGCGGCGGAGCTGCTGTCGCTGACGCAGCCTGCGGTGAGCAATCATATCACCCAATTGGAGCGAGAATGCCATGCCAAGCTTTTTTTGCGCGGAAAAGGGGACTGTAAATTGACGCAAGAGGGGGAAATTGCGGTGACATACGCAAAGCGTCTGAAGGCGTTGCACCAAAAAATGCTGACGCAAATTGCCGACGAGCAACGGCACACCTCGCGCTTCCGCATCGGTATTACCCACTCGTCCGAAAACAACACCATCAGCGAAATTTTGGCGAAGTATGTAAATCGGTTTCCACACACAACCATTACAATTATTACTGACACCATCAATAATCTTTATGAGATGCTGGAAAACTATGAGTTGGATTTGGCCATTGTGGAGGGAAAACGGCTTTCCGCAAAGCTCAACTATTTTATGCTGGATACGGATTATCTGGTTTGCGTCCTGAATAACGAAAATCCGCTCAGCAAGCATTCCATGGTGACCGTCAGCGAGCTGAAAAAGGAAAGCATGATTCTCCGTCTGCCGACCTCCATGACGCGCCGACTGTTTGAGGCGACGCTGATGAGCATCAATGAGTCCCTGGACAGCTTTAATGTGGCGTTGGAGGTGGATAACGTCGCAACCATCAAGGAATTGGTCCGCAAGAACCTCGGTATTTCGATTTTGCCGCACAGCGTTTGTGCCAGCGATGCCAAAAAGGGAAAACTGACGGTTCTTCCCATTGAAAATTTGAGTATGATGCGTGAAATCAGCATTGCGTACAACAAAGATTTTAACCGTGTGGAAATGCTGAAGGAAATGGTGCAGCTTTACCAAGACACCATCAATCAAGGCTGAAGCGCCTTTGCCGCGCGGGAGCGTATTCGGCCGACGCCGCGGCGATGTCAAATGCGAACGATTTGCTTGACAGTGTTTGCGGGGTATGGTATAATATGCGCAGAAAGCCTTGCGGGGCAAGTCTTTGAGCTTCGCCCTGTGCGTGCTTTGTACGCCTGCGCAATTGACGGCTTCGCAAAAATGTCTGTGCAAGCACACATTTTTGCTTCATGGTATAATAAACGCGGAAAAACTTGCGGGGACAAAAGAACAGTCCCTCCGCCTCGCTTTGCTCGGCACCGCGTGCTTTCCCGCCCGAGATTCCGAACGGTGCTCCGCACCGGTCGATTCT
>CAZWXE010000082.1:0-7358 GCA_964638045.1 uncultured Ruminococcus sp.
GGTGGCCTCTCCGGCAACCGCCTTGGCAAGCATGGTTTTACCGGTGCCGGGAGGGCCCACCAACAAAATTCCCTTCCGCATCTGCGCGCCGATTTCCGTATATTTTTGAGGATTATGCAAATAATCCACAACCTCCTGCAAGCTTTCCTCTGCCTCGTCGACACCCTCCACATCGTCGAAGCGGATGCCGTCGGAGGACTTGACATAAACCTTGGCGTTGGATTTTCCCATATTGAACATCATGGAGCCGGAGCCTCCGCTTGCCTTTTCCATCATCTTCTTCGACAGCAGCTGTCCGAGTCCGATGAAAATAAACAGCGGCAACAGCCACGTCAGCAAAAAATTCAACAGCCAATTCGGCTCCTCAACCACCTCGCCGGAAAAGCTGGCGCCTGCATTGTACAGCCGTTGCGTCAGCTCCGGGTCATCCACCATCGCCGTCCGATAAACCTGCTTTTCTTCCTTGTCGGTAAAAGTGATTTGATTTTCCGACTGACTGATTTGAACCAACCCGACATTGCCTTCCTGCGTCATGGTCATAAAGGTGCCGTAATCCACGTTCTTGATGCGGCGCTCCGTAAACCACGGCATCACAACCGAGTTGAACAGAACAATCACCAGCAAAACAATGCCGTAATAAAAAATCAACGGCTTTTTCGGTCGCTTGACTTCGTTCATGAAAAAACCTCTCTTTCGCATTTTTCATCAGTTTACAACGGAAATCTAAACTGAAACGAAACTGAGTTTTCTTTTTGCTTCCGATTCCGCAGCAGCGGCTCGGCACGCGTTTGTCTTTGATTTTCGTCTTTGGCGGCAGCTCGGCTTTGCAATTTTTTGACATTTGCTTGACTTCCCGCCCGATTCCGTGTACAATGAAATATAAAGCAATACGCCGAACAGTTTAGATTCAGTTTAGATTGAAAGCATATCCTATTCCCGAAAAAACAAAAAAGGAGAAAAACCATGTTTCATATTCTTGTTGTGGACGATGACCGTCACACCAGAATGCTGTTGGACGCGGTTCTGAAGGCAGACGGCTACACCGTTTTCACCGCAAACAACGGAGAAGAAGCGCTGGAGCTGATGGAGCGGGAGCACATCGACCTCGTGGTGCTGGACGTGATGATGCCGAAAATGGACGGCTATGAGTTCACCCAAACATTACGCGCAGCCGACAACAACCTGCCGATTCTCATGGTGTCGGCAAAGCAGCTGCCCGCCGACAAGCGCAAGGGCTTTCTTGTGGGAACGGACGACTATATCACCAAGCCCATCGACGAAGAGGAAATGCTCCTGCGGATCAAGGCGCTTTTGCGCCGCGCGCAAATCGTCAATGAGCAAAAGATTAAAATCGGAAGCGTCACGCTGGATTACAACTCCTTTTCCGTCACAAAGAACGGAGAAGCACAGGTCCTTCCGCAAAAGGAATTTTTGCTGCTGTACAAGCTGCTCTCCTACCCCGGCCAAATTTTTACACGGATTCAGCTGATGGATGAAATTTGGGGAACCGACAGCGACACCGGTTGGGAGACCGTGACGGTGCATGTGGGCAGATTGCGACGACGCTTTGAGGGCTGGAACGAATTTGAAATCGAGTCCGTCCGAGGGCTTGGATACCGAGCGGTGAAAAAGGTATGAAAAAGGTCATCACAGAGGAACGCAAGGAGCGCGTGGCGCTGACGCTGTTGGCCACCATCATTGTATTTTGCATCATTCTCGTAGCCGTATTTCTGGCCGCGATTGCGGTATCGGTGCTCCTGAAGGTGGGCGTCATTTCCGACGTCAACGGAAACCCGAATTTGGAGCAAACACTGCTTTTGATGTGCTTAATCAGTCTGCTCATCGGCTCCGCCCTGACCTGGTTTTTGGGCAAAATCCCGCTTCAACCGCTGAACCAAATCGTCAATCAAATGAACCGTCTGGCCTCCGGCGACTTTAAGGCGCGGCTGAAAATCGGCAAGCCGCTCGGCACACACCCCACCTTTATGGAAATCACCGACAGCTTTAACAAAATGGCCGAGGAGCTGGAAAGCACCGAAATGCTCCGCGGGGATTTTATCAACAATTTTTCCCATGAGTTCAAAACGCCGATTGTTTCGATTGCGGGCTTTGCAAAGCTGCTGAAGCGCGGAAACCTGACCGAGGAGCAAAAAAAAGAATATCTTGACATCATCGAAGAAGAATCTCTGCGCCTTGCCACCATGGCAACCAACGTACTGAATTTAACCAAGTGCGAAAATCAAAGCATTTTGACGGATGTCACCTCCTTCAATTTGTCAGAGCAGCTGCGCTCCGGAATTCTGAGTCTGGAAGGAAAATGGTCCAAAAAGAACATCGATTTCAACCTTGATTTCGACGAGTACATGATTGAAGGAAACAAGGATTTACTCAAGCATGTGTGGATCAATTTGATTGACAATGCCGTCAAGTTTTCTCCTCCCGGGGGAATGGTGGAGGTCGGCATCCGCGAGGTCGGAGCCTTTACGGAGGTGTCGGTGAGCAACAGCGGCCCCGAAATCGCACCGGAACAACGGAAAAAAATCTTCAACAAGTTTTATCAAGCGGACGAATCCCATGCCTCCGAGGGCAACGGCATCGGTCTTGCGCTGGTAAAAAGCGTCACCGAGCTGCACGGGGGAAGCGTTTCGGTGCAATGCGAAAACGGAAAAACATGCTTTACGGTCCGTCTGCCGCAAAAGCAGTAACAAAAAGCAATTCGTCCGAACTTTTCGCCCGTGTCATTCCGAGCGAGCGAAGCAAGTCGAACTGCGGAGCAAAAGAATCTCGGGCGGGAAAGCGCACGTAGTGTCCGGCGGGAGGAACAATCTCTACATTGCCGTTCTTCAAAACGCGGGCATGTAGATGCCCACTCGTTTCCCAACATTTTTATTGACATTCTTTCGAAAATATGGTATGATATTTTCAGAAACAGAACAACCGCGTTGCCTTCGGCACACGGCCCATACTCCATCGGACTTCAAACAACTTGAATCAACCAAAGGAGAGGCACATGAAATCAAAATTTCTTCAAACGGTGAAGGATACGTTTTATTCTTCACTTCCGCTCGCCGTCATCATCGTATTATGTCTTTGCGTCGCACCGCTGAGCTCCGCGGGCGACTATTTCAAAATCATCATAGGCTATATTTGCGTCGTATTCGGACAGTCCCTGTTTTTAATCGGTCTGGATACCAGCATTCTCCCCATCGGACGCATGGTGGGCGGCTCGTTTGCCAAATACAATAAGCTTGCGTTTGTGCTGGGCTTCGGCTTTGTGTTCGGTCTGCTTGCCACCGTGGCAGAGCCTGCCATCTCGGTGCTTGCCAAACAAATCAACTCCATTATCCCGCTGGTAAACAGCACGTTGTTCATTTGGGTTACCGGCACGGGCATCGGCATCGGCGTTGCAATTGCCCTTTGGCGCATTGTCAAAAACATCAACATCAAGTGGGTGTTTGCCATCCTGTATGCGCTGGTGTTCCTGTTGGTCATCTTTGCCCCCAACGAGTTCATCTCGCTCGCCTTTGACGGCAGCGGCGCAACCACGGGCGACGTTTCCGTCCCGTTCATTCTCGCGCTCGGGCTCGGTATTTCGGCAACCTTCTCCAAAAGCAAGACCAATGACGACTCCCTCGGAATCGTGGGTATCGCGTCGGTCGGCCCCATCATTGCGGTGTTGCTTTACGGAATCATCCTCAAGGCAAAGAACGGAGGCGTGCTCCCTCCCGAAAATGCGTTTGACATGTCCTCCTCCGGCAGCTTCGGCAGTATTTTCCTCGGCAATTTGCCGGACGTCGCATTGGCGGTGTTCCCCATTGTTCTGATTTCCATTCCCTTCCTTCTGTTTTTGCTCAAACTCCCCAAGCGCACATTTTCAAAGCTGATGCTCGGCGTCATCCCCGTGTACCTCGGGCTGATGATTTTCCTCTCCGGTATTGACTACGGCTTCGGCTTTGTGGGACAGTACATCGGTCAGCTCTTTTTCGACCCGTCCCGCCCGGATGGCTTTCGGTGGTTGCTGTTGCCTGTCGGCTTTGTGTTGGGCGCCGCCATTACCATGTCGGAGCCTGCCGTCACCGTCCTCGGCGTGCAAATAGAGGACCTCACCAACGGTCACATCAAAAAATCGACCATTCGCACGACGCTTGCCATCGGAATCGGCTTTGCGGCACTGCTCTCCATTCTGAAAATCCTGACCGAGGTCAACATCCTGTATTTCCTCGTTCCGCTGTATGCGATTGCCATGCTGATGATGCCCTTTACGCCGAAGCTTTTTGTCGGGCTCGCCTTTGACTCCGGCGGAGTCACCGGCGGTGCGTTGACATCCGCGTTTTTGACCCCCCTCACCCTCAGCATCGGCTCGGAGGTTGCCGCGGCAAACGGCAGTCAGCTGTCCGTCCTGACCAACGGCTTCGGGATCATCGCGTTTATATCCGTCACTCCGCTGATTGCCATTCAGGCGCTCGGTATCATCTACAACATTCGTCTGAAGAAGGCAGAAAAGGAAGCCGCCGAGGAAACCTTTGACGACCTTGCGCTCTATGCTCTGCCGTCCGAAAACAGTCTCGACGAAAAAACAAACGAAAGTGAGGGCAACACAAATGAATGATGCTCAAATCGGCAGCCTGCAGTACTTTGTGATTATTGCCGACCAAAAGAAGAAGAACAAATTTTTATCGCTTTTGAACGACAGCGGCGCGCACGGAATCGAAACGGTTTACGGACACGGCTCCATGAGTCCGAGCGCCCTCGCCGCCGCATTCGGCTTTGAAGCGGAGCAAGGAAAGGTTTTTATCTCCTGCATCCTCAAAACCGAAACCGCAAAGGAGCTCCTCCGCGTTCTTTATCACGATTACAATTTTAACAAGCCAAACACCGGAATCGCATTCGGAATTTCGGTGGACGGATTGGCATTTTAAAAAAAGGAGAGTTCATATGAAAGAATACAGCGCTTTATATATCATTGTAAATGCGGGATTTTCCGCAGAGGTGGTTGAAATCGCCCGCTCGCTCGGCTCAACGGGAGCCACCATCATCAACGCCCGCGGCTCGGTTGCCAAGCCGAAAACCATCCTCGGCATTACCATCGACACCGAAAAGGAAATCGTTTTGAGTGTCGTGGAGAAGCAGATTGCCAAAAAAATTATGGAGCAGGTGAAGGAGAAGGCCGGCGTCGGCACTGCCGCACACGGACTTTGCTTCTCGCTCCCCGTGGAGATGTCCACGTTGAATTTCAAAGACGTCGAGCCGCAGTAAAGCCCAAGCGTCATGGACATTCAATTTGAAAACGTCTCCGCAAAACGGGAGATCGTCGCGTATATTTCGGGAAAGCAAAGCAACCCCGAGCAATTCTGCCATCTCTGTCCGTCAGACAGGGATGGCATTCTCAAAGACCTGGAACGCCTGTTTGCAAAGCCGGAGCCCTGCGTGCTTGGCATCCGCGATGAAGCGGGAACACTTCAGGGGGTTTTTCAGCTGCTGTTCATCCCGGATGAGCGGTACATTGAAACCGACTGGGGCTTTGCGAATTCCGAAACGGTTTACGACGCTTTGATGTCCCATCTGCGCAGCACCTATCCCGGCTATCACTTGGATGCAATCGTTACAAAATCCAATCGAACCATGCTTGAAGCCTACCGCAGGAACGGACTGACGTACCGGGAAGAGCAAATTTTGATGGCTCTGGAGGAATATACCCCGAAGCCGGTACAGGCGCATATCATCCGCTACCGTTCGGAGTACGAAGCCTCCTACCGTGCCATCCACGACGACAAGGAGCTGTACTGGACTGCCGAGCGCATGCTCCAAGCATTGGACCGGCACGACGTTTTTCTCGCCGTGGAAAACGGAGCCGCGGTCGGATACATTGAAATGACTGCCACGGATGACGAAAACGAGCCGATTCAGCTTTTCGTCAAGCCGGAATGCCGCGGGAAGGGCTACGGCCGCGCGTTGCTGCAAGCCGCCATCGAGCACAACTTCCCCAAGAAAACCGTGTTGGAAGTTTATGCAAGCAACACCCCGGCGCTCAACCTGTATCTCAGCCTGGGTTTTTGCGAACGGTTGCGGGAGTATTTGGGCAGCATGACTCTATAACAAAAGGAGTGTGAAAATATGGACAGCGGATACGGAAACGGCGGTGTTCCCTTCGAATACACGGTTGCCGAAAGCAAGTCCGTCCCTTTACTGCTGAAAAAAATTGCGTTGATTGCGCTCTACGTTCTTGTGGGCATCGGTTGCTTGCTGATGGCAACGGCCGTGCGCTACTTTGTGTATCTGATTGCCTTTGTGCCCATTGTCCTTTGGATTTTGGTCTTTCTGACATGGAGATTTACACAGGTGGAATATGAATATTCCTTTTTTGCGGGTAAACTCACCGTCAGCCGCATTCTCGGGGGACGCTCCCGCAAGCGTCTGTGCGAGGTGCTCATTCGCGAGCTTGCGGCGGTGCTTCCCTATGAGGAGGAATACCGCGCCAAGGCAGAGCAATTCGGCGCCGAGAAATCGATTTACGCCGTTTCCTCGTTGGATGCGGAAAATCTGTATCTGCTCCTGTTTGCACCGGAGGGCGAAAAACGGCAGCTGCTGTGCATGGAGCTGAACGAAAAGGCTTTGAAAATTTTGAAATACTACAACATGTCCGCAGTCACTCTGCGGAATTGAATGCGGTGAGGAAAACAAATGAAAGCACAAAAAGAAATCACTCTGCGAATCCCGGAAGAGGATTTGCGCAAACTGATTTACGTATCGAATGCGGAAGGAAGAACCCCAAACAATCACCTGTTGCTGCTGTTGCGCAACAATGTGCAATATTTTGAGCGTGCCAAGGGGCGCATCGACCAAAAGGCGTTGCGGGACATCGACCTTTCGGACTACACCGTCAAAGGCTCCCCCGAGCAAAAGGATTGAAAAACAACCGATTCCGACACCGTCGTGCGCATGCACCTCAAAGCCGAACCGCTTTTGAGGTGCATTTTGTTTTCGGAGCAACGACGACGGGCAAAAAAGTTTTTTCCCATACATCGGTGCGGAAGCTAAATTTCAAAGTTTCGTGTAGGGGCGACCATTGGTCGCCCGTGGATGGGACATCGCACCCAAACGGCTGGCGACCAATGGTCGCCCCTACACGGACTTCTATATTTTACCTTTTCAAATGGCGTGCGGCAAAATTTGCAACGGCGGGCAACGTTTTTGTGTCACCCTGAGCCAAGGGCCCGGCCCGCAGTCGAACCCGCAGGGCGATGCGCAGCATCGGGGTCTACTGTCGTTTTTTGCCCGAGATTCTTTTGCTTCACATTTCGACTCATGTGTCTGTTATCTTCGCAAAAAAACAATCCCTCCGCCTCGCTTTGCTCGGC
>CAZWXE010000083.1:0-6809 GCA_964638045.1 uncultured Ruminococcus sp.
TTTTAACTGACGCTGTTTTTACATTTTATTATTTCAAGAACAAAAATAACGGCATACCGTTGCGCTTTTTTGCGTGAGCGGTGTGCTGTTTTTTTGCATAAAAAGCAACAAGGAAAAGGAGAATTTCAAATGAAACGGAATTCATTGTAGTAATCATATAACTTCTTTGAGTACCATATTTGAGAATATTAACTGTACTGTAAAAGACATGCACGGAGAAAAAATGAAAAAGAAATTTTTGAGTTCTGTTGCGGTATTTTTCATTTTTTGACCATCAAAAGGTTTTGAAGTTTTTTCAAAGTCAACGAGCGCAAACCGCAAAAAGGCCGTTGATGATAATATTTTGGACTTTAGCGGACAAGGCCGCGACAAGTATGGGAAATAATCGACAAAATAGCGTGAGAAAGGAAAAATAAAAATAAAATGGATTTGTTATTGCTTTTGTTTATTTTCTTTTGTTGGAAAGACTTGTTGAAAGAAAAAGGAAGAACGCGGAGGAAATAAAATGTCATATATTTGCATGGACTGCGGGCATAAATTCAAAGAAGGGGAATCAACGCGCAAACCGCGGAGAATGTGAAAATTTCCCGCCACGGTGATTTGCACCGATTGAATGCAGTGTTGTTTGAAAGCATCATTTGAATCAACAAATCAACCCAAAAGAGGGGCGGTCTGTGTGTGCCGCCTCTCTTTTTTCAAGATATGCCGTCTACGGCTCCGCTTCGGAGGCGCCTGTGCCGTGCAGATATTCCTCTATCGCGGTTTTGATGACGGTTACGCCGGGGCCGTAAACCACCTGTACGCCTTCTCCGCGCAGGATGACGCCGAGGGCCCCCGTATCCTTGAGTCCCGCTTCGCTTACAAGCTCCGACTGTTTGACCGTGACGCGGAGCCGTGTGGCACAGCTGTCAAGATTTGCAATATTTTCCGCACCTCCCAGGGCGGCAACAACAGCTGCGGCCATGCCGTCGCCCCTTTTGGCGCGGACGTCGGCAGAGCTTGCCTGCTCATCCTTCCGCCGCTTATAATCCGCGCGGGTGTACAGCTTGGTGGCCTCTCCGTCCTCCTCTCGCCCCGGGGTTTTGTAATTTATCCGACGGATGAGGAATCGGAACAGGAAATAGTAAATGATAAAGTAAAGGACGCCTACCCACACAATGTTCAGCCAATGCGTCTTTTCATTTCCTTGCAGAATGCCGAACAGAATGAGGTCAATGGCACCGCCCGAAAAGGTCATGCCGACGCCCACATTCAAAAGATGCATCAGCATATAGGAAAGTCCCGCCAAAATGCAGTGGACCACATACAACAGGGGCGCAACAAACAGGAAGGTGAATTCCAACGGCTCGGTGATGCCCGTGAGCACGGAGGTGAGTGCCGCTCCCAGCAGCAGTCCGCCTGCCGTTTTCTTCTTTTCGGGACGGGCGGTGTGGTACATGGCAAGCGCGGCACCCGGCAGGCCGAAAATCATAAAGGGGAATTTGCCGGACATGAATCGGGTGGCTTCTACGCTGAACACCTGCGTGCTCGGGGAGGCAAGCTCGGCAAAAAAGATGTTTTGCGCGCCGGAAACCGCCACGCCGTCGATGATGGCGGTGCCGCCGAGGCCCGTTTGCCAAAAGGGCATATAAAACACGTGATGCAATCCGAAGGGGAGCAATGCACGCTCAATCAAGCCGTAAATCCATGTGCCCGCGTAGCCGGAGCGGGTGACTAAGCTGCCGAGGGAATAAATCCATTCCTGAAGCATCGGCCACAGAAAGAACATGAGCACGCCCACCGGGATATAGACGAGGGAAGAGATAATCGGAACAAACCGAACTCCGCCGAAAAAGGAAATCACCGAAGGCAACTCAATGTTGTAGCAGCGGTTGTGCAAAAACGCCACGCCAAGGCCGACGAGAATGCCGCCGAACACGCCCATCTCCAGGGATTGAATGCCGACAACATTTGCGACGGTTCCTTCCGGAAGCACACCGTCCAGCTTTCCGCTTAAAGAGAGCAGCGTGGAAATGGTTTGGTGCATGACAAAAAAGGAGATGGCCGCGGAAAGCACTGCCGTGGCCTTTTCCTTTTCCGCCATGCCGAGCGCCACTCCCATGGCAAAGAGAATTGGCAAATTGCTAAAAACAATGCTCCCCGTTGCGCTCATCACCGAAAGCACGGTGTGGAGAAACGTTCCGTCCCCCAACAGCCACTCCAGCCCGTAGGTGGCAATGGTGGTGGGATTGGTAAAGGAGGAGCCGATGCCGAGAAGCAGTCCCGCAATCGGCAAAAGTGCAATGGGCAACATAAAGGAGCGTCCGACGCGTTGAAGCAGACCGAATGCGGCGCCGCCCCTTTTTTGTTTGAGTTCTTTCATCATTTCAATCTCCGAATCCCGTGGTTTTTTGGTAAGGTTAGTTTGCGGCTTTTTCGGCATTTTATACGCACAGCGCCGAATTCTTCTCTTTCCGTTCCGACGTGTGAATAATCCGCGCACAGCTTGGGAAAATATCTTCAAAAGGCCTTGACAAGCGGTGATTTCGGTTGCCGCATTTTTTCGAAAACAGGAGGATGCTTGAAGCATGAAAGAATTTCTTTTTACCGTAAATGACGTAAACGGCCTTCATGCACGGCCCGCAGGAAAGCTGGTGGCTTTTTTGCGGGATTACCGATGCCGTGTCACGGTGCAGGCCAACGGCAAGGAGGCCGACGGCCGAAGACTGCTCGGCTTGCTTGCCCTCGGAGCGGTACATGGAACGGATATGCGCTTTCTTTTGCAGGGAGAGGACGAGGAGGAATGCTGCGCGGCTCTGCGGGAATTCTGTCGGGAAGAGTGGAAGGGAGTGGTTTCTTGTGAGTAACCGTACCGCAGCCGAAGCGCTTTCCTTTCACGGAATCGGTGTCGGCGGAGGAAAGGCAATGGGGAAGCTTCGCTTTTTGCGTACCGTCCCGGTGACGGGACTTTCCGCACAGGAGCAGGACGGCCCGAACGGTGAAGAGTATGCGAGCGGCTCCGCCGGAGTACACACGGTGACCTCGGATGCCGTTGCCGCCGAGCGGCGGCGCTTTGAGGATGCCGTCGCAAGAACCCGCCAACGGTTAACCGAGCTTTCCGCGCGTGCCAAGAAAAGCATGGGAGAGGAAACGGGAGAAATTTTCGACATTCATCTGCTGCTGTTGGAGGATGAGGATTATCGTGCGGCGGTGGAAAAACAGCTGGCGCGCGGATGCACGGCCGAGCAGTGCGTTCGCCATGCCGAGAGCACCTTCAGCGCATTGCTGTCCGCTCTTTCGGACGGCTATCTTGCGGCGCGAACGGCCGATGTGCACGACGTGTCGGCACTGTTGTTAGAGGCACTTTCCGGCAAGGCAGGCTACGGCATTCCCACTGCGGAGGAGCCTTTTTTGTTGGTGGCGCAGGAGCTGACTCCTTCTCAAACCATGTCCTTGAATTTGGAAAAAATTTTGGGCATTGTCACATTCGGGGGGAGCGTCAATTCTCACGCATCGATTCTTGCACAAAGCATGGGAATTCCCGCATTGGTCGGTGTCGGTGTGCTGGACAGCGCATTGGAGGGGTGCTTGGCATTGCTGGACAGTGCGCAGGGAAGTCTCACCGTATCCCCGGATGAAGCGGCCACGGAGAGCTTTCGGGAGCTTTGCCTTATGGAGCAAAAAACGCGTGAGCGTGAGCGCGTGCGCACGGGAGCATTTAAAGACCGTCCTGCAATCAGCAAAAGCGGACACCGTGTGTTGATTTATGCCAACATCGGGGACGAACGGCAAGCTATGGCGGCCATGGAGTGCGGTGCGGACGGCATCGGATTGCTGCGCTCGGAGCTGTTGTACCTTTCCTTGGAGCGCTATCCCGAGGAGCAGGAGCTTTACAATCTGTACCGTCATATTGTGGAGCGCATGGAGGGACGGCGTGTGGTGATTCGCACCCTGGACATCGGAGCGGATAAGCAGGTCCCTTATTTTGAACTGCCGCATGAGGAAAATCCCGCATTGGGCTTTCGCGCCATTCGCGTTTGTCTCGCCCGTCGGGAGCTGTTTCGCACACAGCTGTGTGCCATTCTTCGCGCTTCGGCCCATGGCAAGGTGGCTCTGATGCTTCCCATGGTGACCTCGGTGCAAGAGGTTTGTCAGTGCAAGGAGCTGTTGCGGGAATGTCGCAATCGCCTCCTGCAACGCGGGCAGCCCTTTGATGAGGGGATGGAGCTCGGCGTGATGATTGAAACGCCCGCCGCCGCACTTATGGCGCGGGAATTGGCACGGGAGGTGGATTTTTTCTCGGTTGGAACAAATGATTTGACGCAATATACGCTGGCGGCGGACCGCCAGAACCCGTTGCTTTCTTCTCTGGTGCGGGAGAATACGGAGCCTGTTTTGCGATTGATTCGGATGGCAACGGAGGCCATGCACCAAAAGGGCGGATGGGTTGGTATTTGCGGCGAAATGGCGGCGGATTTGTCCATGACGCAAGCCTTTGTCAACATGAAAATCGAGGAGCTTTCGGTGTCTCCTCCGTCATTGCTCCCTTTGCGGGAACAGGTTTTGAAATGTGATTGAACAAGGAGGAGGTTCCATGCGAAAAAAAGCGAAGCAAGAAAAGGAAACCGCTCTGTATGCGGTTTGCAACGGAGAGTGCGTTCCTCTGTCCGAGGTGCCCGACGAGGTCTTTTCCTCGGGGATGCTGGGGCAGGGCGCGGCATTTCTTCCGGCAGATGAGGAGTTTGTTTCTCCGGTGGAGGGAACGGTGGTGACGGTTGCGCAAACGGCACACGCGTACAGCCTTTGCACGGCAGACGGTGTGGAGGTGTTGGTACACATCGGAGTGGATACGGTCAGCCTGAACGGCGAGGGGATGGTGCCGTTGGTGCGGGAGGGAGAGCATGTTGCGGTGGGAACGCCTTTGGCACGTGTATGCCTTTCGTTGCTGAAGGAAAAAAGCATTTCACCGGTCACCTCTTTAATTGTTACCGCGGAGGCGCAGCCGCATTCGTTTGCGTTTTCCTACGGCAGCGTTCGCGCGGGGGAGAGTGTTGTGGCGCGGTTGCAGCCGCCGTCGGAGGAAATCGGATGACGCAGGAGACAAGACCTGCTCCCTTTGTGTCCATCAACGGTGTTCGCGTTGACAACGTCACCCGTGCAAGCGCCTTACAGACGGCGATGGAGTGCACCAAGCCCCCCTGTGTGGTGATGACCGCCAATGCTTTCATGCTGGACGCTTGCCGACGGGACAGAAGCTGTGCCCGTTTGCTCAATGCGGCGTCACTGTCGCTTCCGGACGGTGCGGGTGTGCTGTTGGCGGCAAGACGAAAGGGAACGCCCTTGTGCGAACGGGTGACGGGCACCTTTTTCGGTGAGGATGTGCTGGCGTATGCGGCGGAGCATTCGCTTCGGGTGTTTTTGCTCGGCGGAAAGGAGGGCGTGGCAAAGCAGGCGGCGGAGCGTCTCTGTCGGCGTTTTCCGTCGTTGCAGATTTGCGGTACCTATTGGGGGAATTTTCAAAAGTGCGGCGCGGAAAATTTGCGCTTGCGTTCCTATCTTCACATCTGTCACCCGGATGTTTTGTTGGTCTGCTTCGGCTTCCCTCAGCAGGAGGAGTGGGTTCTGGACAACCTGGACGTGCTTTCCTCGGTGCGCGTGGTGGCGACACTCGGCGGGAGCCTTGACGAGTGGGCGGAGTGCCGCCGTGTGCCCGATTCGGTGCGGCGTTGCGGGCTGGAATGGGTATGGCGAGCGGTACGGGAGCCCTCCAAGCTGAGGAATTTACCCTCCGTAATCCGATTCTTTTTTTACAATCGGTGAAAAGCAATGCAAATTGCAAACATTTTGCACACAGAAAAGCGCTTTTCGTTTGCCTTTATAGAAAATTGTAACAAAAATGATAAATTTTCGTCAAAGGGCTTGTATATTTCGGGAAAATAAGATAAAATATAGGATGGATTGGAAGGGGCTTCCTTCCCGAACCAAGAAGAAACAAAATATATCATTTAAACGGAGGATTTCATCCCATGGCAAACGTAAAAGTTGCGATTAACGGCTTTGGACGCATCGGCCGCCTGGCATTCCGCCAGATGTTCGGCGCAAAGGGCTATCAGGTAGTTGCAATTAACGACCTGACCAAGCCTTCTATGTTGGCTCACCTGCTCAAGTACGACTCTGCACAGGGCAGATACAACCACGAGGTTTCTGCCGATGACGAGGCAGGCACCATCACCGTTGACGGCAAGACCATCAAGATTTACGCTGAAAAGGATGCCGTAAACCTTCCCTGGAAGAAGCTGAAGATTGACGTCGTTTTGGAGTGCACCGGCTTCTACACCTCTAAGGAGAAGGCTTCTGCACACATCAAGGCAGGCGCTAAGAAGTGCGTGATTTCCGCACCCGCAGGAAACGATTTGAAGACCATTGTTTACTCTGTAAACGAGAACACTCTGACCGCAGACGACCAGATTATTTCCGCAGCATCCTGCACCACCAACTGCCTGGCTCCCATGGCAAAGGCACTCAACGATTACGCACCCATCCAGTCCGGTATCATGACCACCGTTCATGCATTCACCGGTGACCAGATGGTTTTGGACGGCCCCCACAGAAAGGGTGACCTCCGCCGCGCACGCGCTGCCGCTGTGAACATCGTTCCCAACTCCACCGGTGCCGCAAAGGCAATCGGCCTTGTTATTCCCGAGTTGAACGGCAAGCTCATCGGCTCCGCTCAGCGTGTTCCCGTTCCCACCGGCTCCACCACTCTGTTGGTAGCTGTTGTAAAGGGCAACAACATCACCAAGGAAGGCATCAATGCCGCAATGAAGGCA
>CAZWXE010000084.1:0-6710 GCA_964638045.1 uncultured Ruminococcus sp.
CGAAGAATTTTCCGGTTTGCGTATGCGGAAAGAAGCCGCTGGTCAAGGTGCTTACCAAAAAGCCGATTCTTCCGAGTGCAGAAGAACTGGAAGAAAATCCGCGCTCCAGAAGTGCAAAGCTTCGCGTTGCGGAAAAGCTTTGAAACGCATTGTATAAATATAGTATAAAGAATAGAAAGAAAAGGAGGAGAGCAATATGGACGGAACGGTGTCTGTGAAGGTATCCCGTCAAAATGAAACGGCTGTGCCGATGCTGTCGCCGGATGCATATGTCCGTATGCTTTCCGATCAATATTCCTCCCGCGGAATCGTGCGCGCCGCACAAAACGAAGCGCGGCGCCAACAGGAGCAGGAGGCGGAAACCGCCCATCGGTTTCCTTCCGCATACCGTCTTTCACAGCTTTCGGAGGCGGCAATCGGAGGATGCTACCGTCGCGGCAAGGAATATATGTCCGGCGAGGATTTAATTCGTTATTTTACGGAAACCGAGCGCGAGCGTCACAGAGGCTGCTCCGTTTCCGAGGATACCGGAATGGATGAATTGCAAATCGACGCGGAGGATGCGCCGAGCCTTCCGGCACAGCAAAGGAAAGCAACGCGCGTCACGGCGCTGAGAAAGTCTTTTTTGCCCGGCGTCGTGCAGGCGGCAAAGGAGCGCAAGGGAAGCTGGCTGAACCTTGAAAAGGCGGATACCTCCCACAACCGTCGCGCATTTCCGGTTTCCGCCGTTTCGGCAATTGTAACGGTTGCCCTGTCTTTGATGCTGATTGTGGCGGGCTCTGTGATGCTGACGGATGCGGAGTCGCAGGTTGCTTCCCTGAAAAAGGAAATCACTGCCGTGTCGGCAGAGGTTGCGGAGCTGAAATCGGACCGGGAATTGCAGCATAATCTGCTGGAAATCAGAGAAATTGCGGTCAACGAGCTCGGAATGGTGGAGGAAGAATTCCTTCGCTCCGATTATTTGCAGCTTGCAAAAGAGGATTCCATTGAAGTATTCGAGGAAGAAAGAGAGAGTGGCATCGGACTTTCGGGGCTCTTGAGCGCACTCGGATTCAAATAACAGTCATATTCGACAATCTATATCCATACAATAGATACACCGGGGAAGTGCTGCTTGCGCTTCTCTTGGTGTATAGCACTTTTTTGAAAGGATGAACGGTACATGGAACCACCGAAAAGCGAACAGGCCTCGGAGCAAGTGAGCACGGTACACCCCAAGGTGCTCGGACGTGCCAACCTTCTTTTTTGTGTAGCCATTGTATTGTTTGCGGCGCTTCTGCTTCGCATTTTGCTGCTCCAAACCGTGGGATACAGTCGTTATCAAAAAAAGGTCATTGACCAAATGACGACACAGTCCGAGGTAACCGCCGTGCGCGGCAATATTTACGACCGCAACGGTGTGCTTTTGGCAACCAATATTACCACCTACCGCATTTTCATCTCTCCGTCATCCATTGCAAAAGCGCAAAGCAATTTGGAGCAGCAGGAAAGCACCGTTCAACTGGATCGATTGATTGCGGAAAATCTCTCCGAAATTTTGGGCGTTTCCTATGATTTTGTTCTCAAGCAAACCACCTATACGGGTTATTTGGACCGCACCATTAAAAAAGAGGTGGATGAAGCCTCTGCCGACCGTGTTCGCGCTTTTATCGACGAATACGGCTTGGAGCAGCTGATCTATTTGCAAACCACCAGCACGCGGTATTATCCCTACGGCTCGCTTGCCGCCCATGTCATCGGCTTTACGGGAAGCGACGGCACGGGACTGTACGGCTTGGAATATTACTACAATGATTATCTGTCGGGTACCAACGGACGCTATATCACGGCACGTGATGCCCAGGGGAACGAAATGCCCTTCAGCTATAAGGAATACATCGAGGCGGAGGACGGCTACCATCTGACCACCACCTTGGATATTTTTGTGCAAGCCTCTTTGGAGGAATCCCTGGAGGAGGCGTATTTGGAGTCGGGCGGGCAAAACCGTGCCGCCGGAGTTGTGATGGATGTCAACACCGGCGAGGTGCTTGCCATGGCGGTGTATCCTTCCTTCGATTTAAACGACCCTTGGACCTTGGACAGCTTTTCATCGGAAAAGCTGGAGCAAAGCGAATATCTTGCGGGCAGCGAGGAATATGCCGCGCTCAAGCAGCAGCTGTTGCTTGAAATGTGGTCCAACAAATCCATCACCGAATCTTACATCCCCGGCTCCACCTTCAAGGTGTTGACCGCTTCCATGGCAGTGGAGGAGGATGTGGTGGAGCTGGACGAGAGTTATAGCTGTGTCGGCTCTTATACGGTTTTGGGGCAAAAAATTCACTGTCACAAAACCACCGGTCACGGCACACTGAGCTTCGTACAGGGCATTCAGCAGTCCTGCAATCCTTGGTTGATGCGTGTGGGACTTCGCCTCGGAAGAGATACGTTTTACGATTATTTGAAGGCCTACGGTTATCGGGAAAAAACCGGAATCGACCTTCCCGGCGAGGGCAGAGAGTACATTGCCTCCAAGAATGATTTTACCGACCTTGACCTTGCGATTTACGCATTCGGTCAAAATTTTAATGTCACCTTAATTCAGCACATTACTGCCATTTCCTCTGTGGCAAACGGCGGGTATTTGCTGCAGCCGCACCTTCTTTCCGCGGTGAAGGACAGTGACGGGAATATTTTGAAAAGCGTCGATACACAGGTGAAAAGACAGGTTGTCAGCTTGTCCACCTGTCAGACGGTTTCGAAAATTTTGGAAGAGGGTGTATCCGGAGACGGCGGTGCCAAAAACGCTTACGTTGCGGGTTATCGCATTGCCGCAAAGACGGGTACCTCCGAAAAAAAGAATGCGGGCAGTGAAGGCCAATATGTATGCTCCACCGTGGCATATGCCCCCGCGGACGACCCGCAATACGCGGCAATCATCATTGTGGATGAGCCGACCAAGGGCAGCCTGTACGGCAGCACCGTGGCGGCGCCTTACGTCGGAGATGTGATGGAAACCATCCTTCCGTACCTCGGTGTGGAGGCGGTTTATACGGAAGAAGAGCTTGCGAAATTGGCTGTGACGGTTCCGAACTGCACCTATTGGCAGGCATCCGTCGCAAAGGAACACATGGAAAAGTCACCTTACAGCTTACAGGTGGAAATCATCGGAGACCCGGACGGTGTGGTTTACAAACAGTATCCGGAGGGAGGAACCGTTGTGGAAAAGGCTTCCGGAACGGTGTATCTATATACCGAGAAGAGCGCACAAGCCGATACGGTGGTGGTTCCCGATGTCATCGGTATGACTGCGGCCGCCGCCAACGGAACGCTTATCAACGCGGGCTTGAACATTCGAATTGAAGGAACCAAAAATTATCTCTCCGGCAAGGGCGCCGTTGTGGTGTCCCAATCGGTGGAGGCGGGGCAACGCGTCGAGCGAGGTACCGTTATCACCGTGGTGTTCCGCTATTTGGACGACATGGATTAGAAAATAAACAAAGAAAGAGCAACGCAGAGGCTTCTCTGAGGAAGTGGAAATTATTTTTCTGTTTTGAGGAGAGCTTTTGTGAAATTGTTGACATTATGCCGCGCGGCGAATCTGGTCTGTCCCGCCGGTGCGGAAGAAACGGAAATTTGCGGCATTGCAAGCGATTCCGCTTGTGTCGGGCCACGGTTCCTGTTTGTTTGTGTAAAGGGCTTGCACGCCGACGGACACGACTACGTTGCGCAGGCAATTGCGCGCGGCGCGGTGTGTGTGGTTGCGCAAGAGGGACGCTCGGTGCCGACAGAGTCCGATGTGATTGTTTTGTACTCTGCGTCTCCGCGCAGTGCACTTGCACGTTTGTGGAACGCATGGTACGGGTTTCCCGCCGAAAAGATGCATTTCATCGGTGTGACGGGAACCAACGGAAAAACGACGGTTACCCATTTGTTGCGTGCCGTTTTTGAAGGGGCACTTCACCGTTGCGGTGTCATCGGCACGGTGGGGTGTCTGTCGGCAGGGCGTGAGTTGAACGCACGCGGACGCAATGCGCTGGCCAACATGACGACGCCGGAGCCGGAGGAGCTTTACCGCGTGCTTGCGGAAATGGCGGAGGACGGCGTGGAGTATGTTTTGATGGAGGTAACCTCCCATGCGCTGGTATCCGGGCGGGTTGCGCCGATTTATTTCGATGTCGGTATCTTTACCAATTTGACTCCGGAGCATTTGGATTTTCACGGAAGCATGGAGGAGTACGCCAAAGCAAAGGCATTGCTCCTTCAACAATGTGAATGCGCCATTATCAATATGGATTCGCCTTACGGTGCATTTTTTCGAAAAATGGCACAGCGAAGAGTCATCACTTGCTCTGCCATGGGAACGGACAGCGATTTTTACGCGCAGTCTGTCGAAGCAGATGCCGAAAACGGGATTTCCTACCGTCTGCGTGCGGACGGTCTATCGGTCAACATTCATTGCCCGATTACAGGCTTTTTCAACGTAACCAATTCCATGCAGGCGGCCGTTTGCGCATTGCATTGCGGCATTCGCCCCTCTGCGGTACAGTCGGCGCTTGCCTCCGTCGGCGGTATCAAGGGCCGAATGGAGAGCGTTCGCTTGGGGCTGGGCGCGGATTTTACCGTTTTGATTGACTATGCACATACCCCGGATGCGCTTGAAAATTTATTGAAATCCGTCGGGGAAATGAAACAAAAGGGACAACGGATTGTACTGCTTTTCGGTTGCGGCGGCGACCGCGACCGTACCAAGCGTCCCGTGATGGGACGAATTGCGGCAACTCTTGCCGACAGCATCATTCTGACCTCCGACAACAGCAGAAGCGAGGAGCCGGAGCAAATCATCCGGGAAATTCTGACAGGCATTCCGGAGGGCGCCGATTGTCGCGTCATTGTCGAGCGTAAAGCAGCCATAGAGGATGCTGTTTTGCATGCAAAAGCGGGAGACATTCTGCTTCTTGCGGGAAAAGGGCATGAGGAATACGAAATTACCCGAGAGGGCAGACGCCCTTTCTCGGAAAGAGAAATTGTGAAATCCGCTTTTTCAAAGCGTCAACAGAGGAAGCATCTTACAGAAGATACGGAGACGGAAGAGCAACTATGAGAACTTATTTCAGCATTCATCCGCAAACGGCGCTTCATCTTGCCGAAATGTGCGGCGGTATGCTTCGACAGGAGCAAACGGGGACGGTTTCGGTGCAGGCTATTTGTACCGATTCGCGTGAAGCAAATTCGGATACGGTATTTGTTGCCATTCGCGGAGAGCATTCGGACGGACATCAATACATCACAGCCGCGCTGCAAAACGGCTGCCGTTGTGTCATCTGCGAGCACAGCTGTGAGGAGCTGGAAAAGCTGGGGGCGGCTGCCATTGTGGTCAACGACAGCGAGCTGGCGCTTGCCAAGCTTGCCAATGCCTATCAATCTTATTTGAATTGCAAAAAAATCGCCGTAACGGGCAGCGTCGGGAAAACCACTACCAAGGATTTGCTTGCTTCGGTGCTTTCCGCGCATACTTGCGCGTATAAAACGGACGGAAATCACAACAGCATCATCGGGATGCCGATGTCCATGGTGGAAATCGGAGAGGACAGCCGCTATGCGGTTCTCGAAATGGGAATGAGTGAATTCGGCGAAATCGAGCGCATGTCCATTGCCGCAGAGCCGGACGTTGCCATCATCACCAATATCGGCACGGCACACCTGGCACAGCTCGGCTCCAGAGAAAATATTTGCCGTGCGAAGCTGGAAATTTTGTCCGGCTTGAAGGACGGAGGCACCTTAATTCTCAACGGCGACGAGCCGTTGCTGAAAAATATCGGCGGCAGAAGTTACCACACCGTTTATGTGTCTCTTTTCCGTGAAAATGCGGACTTTTTTGCAAAGAATATAAGCGTGGAGTCGGACAAAACCCTGTTTGATGTATGCTTCCGCGGAACCGAATGGAAGCGGATGTGCATTCGGGTGGTCGGCAGACACAATGTATATGCCGCACTGTATGCCATTGCGGTTGGCGTCATGGAAAATATTCCGGAGGAAGAAATTCGCGAAGGTCTTTTGCGCTATGAGCCGCAGGGAATGCGGCAGCACATTTATCCGATGAAAGGAATTACGGTGATTGAGGATTGCTACAACGCATCTCCCGAATCCGTAAACGCCGCGTTGGAGGTGCTTGCCGAATACAGCAAGCGGCAGGGCGGCCGCAGTGTTGCCGTGTTGGGCGAAATGCTTGAGCTTGGCGAGGACAGTGATGCGTTGCATCGCACGGTGGGCGCGCATTTGGCGCGGCAGGGCATCGATTGCCTTGCGCTGATGGGCAAGGGGAGCAATCAAATTGCCGTCGGTGCGCGTCAGGAACGGATGCCATTGGAGCAAATTTCCTACATCGGCTCCAACACGGAGCCGGAAACGGCGGCACAAAATTTGTGCACGATTTTGCAAGACGGCGATGTGGTGCTGTTTAAGGCCAGCCGCGCCGTCGGGGCCGAAAAAGTGATTGCGGCCTTGAAAAGCATTCTTTAATTGCCATCAAACGCAAGGACGGAGGAAAGGAGTCGGTATTGTGAAATCCATGCAAATTTATTTTATCATTCTTACAGCGGTTGTATTCGTTTTGACCGTTGTGTTCGAACGCATCCTGATTCCGGTTCTCAAGTCGCACAAGCTGGGGCAGAAGATTTTGGACATCGGACCGCGCTGGCACAAATCCAAGGAGGGAACTCCGATTATGGGAG
>CAZWXE010000085.1:0-6655 GCA_964638045.1 uncultured Ruminococcus sp.
AAGGTGTTTTCGGCTTGTAGCAACTTCAAATTTTATCTTTTTTCCCTCTCACCCGCTACGCGGGAGCTCTCCCGACGGGAGAGTCTATTGGAAGCAAGGCGTTTCTCCGAAAGCCTCGCCCTTTGGGAGAGGTGGCGGCGTAGCCGTCGGAGAGGGCGTTGGAGAAGGCGTTGTGCAAAAAGGTGCATTGTAACCATTAAGGTAATAGCAAGCGGAGCGGCTCGCTCGGAGCCGCTCCGCTTGGTTGAAAATCATATCAGTTGAAGTGATGCTTGGAGAACAATGCGTAATGGTCGGAGGTGTAGCAGCCGGCACTGAATACATAGTCACCGAATTTTCTGTCATCCACCACCTTGAAATAGTAGCTTTGAACATCGGCATCCTTACTGACAAAATGGAAGTCGATGATGGCTCCGCCGCTGCCGAAGTTGTTGAAAGTGACGTTGTTACTGCTGAGGTTGAGGCCTGCGGTTTCACGCACGTTGTCAAAGAAGGAGGTTAAAAGCTTATAGCATCCGGAATCCTTCGTCATGTTCATATCTCCCGCCATAAACACGGGCATGTCGCCTCTTTCTGCCAAAACATCCTCAATCAGCTTCAAAACGCGTTGTGCCTCCAACACGCGAACCGTGTCGCTTGCGGTGTCCAAGTGCGTGCTGACGTAAAGGAACTGCGTACCCGTCTGCTTCAGACGCAACACCGCCCAGATAATATTGCGGTCATATTGAGTTCCCTCGGAGTCTCCGGCCGTTCCGTTCGGCTGATAACCGTGCGCAACCACCTCAACCGTATCCAGCTTGTAGTAAATGGAGTTGTACTGCTTGATGTTGTTCGCCCCGCCGGCTCCGTCATCAACACGGCCGTACTCGGGCGCATTTTTCTCAAAGAAAGGAATCCACTCCTTTGTTTGCTCGTTGACCGAGAAAATGTCGGGGGAATAAAACTTCAGCTGAGCCAATACGCGCTCGGAGCGCTTTTCACCCGTGTTCTCTCCGCTGCCCATAAAGCCGTACAGGTTCTGCGACAGCATGGTAAAGGTGTCCAGCGTGCAGTCCGCGGGGGGCTTCATCATCAGCTTGCAGGTGTCCTCATTGAACAGCAAACGGTTGTTTTCCTCATAGGAGGCAAGCCAAACGTCAATGACGAGATTCAGGTTGTCAAATGTACGGTAGGCATCCTCGGCGGTAATCAGGATACTGTCGCCGTAAATGCCGACATAAAGCTCGGTGTCCCACTTGTGCGCCTCACGGTCAAAGCCGAGCGCCTCCTCACGGGTGGTAGTGCCGAGGATAATTTCCTTGTCGCTCTTGGGCTGTGTGTCTACTGCGATGACAATGCGTGCCCCCGTGCTCTTTTGAAGCTTGGTTGCCAGCATCGAAGCGGCGTATTTGGCATACTCGCCCTCGGTTCTGGAATAAACAATTCGGTACTCGGTGGAGCCGTTGTCGGCAATCACCAAGCCGTCATCGGCTGCGGGTGCGGTGGTCACTTCCTCGGAGGAAGCGTCGGTGGGCGCCTCCGTAGGAGCTTCCGTAGAGGCTTGAGTTCCGCCTGTGGTTTCATTCTCCGGTGTCTTTTCGTTGCAGGCAACCAGTGTGAGCACCGTCAGTACTGCCAGCATACATGCCAGCAAGCGCGGTAAAATTCGTTTCATAATCGTTCTCCTTTTTTGTTTTTTATACTTCACGGCGGACAAATCCGTCCCAAGCCGTGAGAATAAACACAAGCATATGCAAAACGATGACAACAGCCGCTGTCAGCGGTGAGTGGTTTGGGAAGCCCGTGGTCCCCTGAAGTACGGCGTTGAAATCCATGTTGGCAAACAGCAGATAGCGCGCCCAGTCAAATCCGAATTCCTGCAACAGCGTTACCAGAATGGAGCCGCTGAGGAACGCAAACAGACTGACACCCGTTGCAACAGCGGACGAGCGCAACAAAGAGGACAATGCGAAGGCAAGGGTGGTCATCACCACAACCTTGACTCCCGCCAACGCATATTGCTTCAACAGCTCCAAAAGCGGAGAGGAAAGAACCGCTGCGCCGTCCTTCGCCGTAATCATGGGCAACAGCATTTCGCCGCCACCTCCCATACACAGTGCCGTCAGTGCCGCACCGATTAACAGCACCGCCGACATCAGCACGCCCATCAACAACGTCACGGCGTACTTGGACATCAAAATCTTCCAACGCTTGACGGGGTTCATCAGCAAAAACTTGACGGTCCCCTGCGAAAACTCGCCGGAGACGATACTGCCGCCGATGACAATGCAAATCAAGCCCACAAGAGTCAGCAGTGAGGTGGTGCCGGCAAGCGCCGTCCAAAAGGCTCCGCCACTGCCCCCCGTGTGATACACTTCATCCTCGGACAACAGATTGGCCGCAGGATTGAACTTCAGCATATGCTCCATGCGGTACCGCAAAATGGCGTATTTGTTTTCTTCCTCCTTCAGAGTCTCCTCCGAAAAGGCCGCGGAGCCGTCTGCCTGCAGCTGCTTTTGCTTGGCAACGGCGATTGCGGAATCCAGTGCTTGAAACGCCAAGGAATAGCGCCAGTCACTGCCCGAGGGCTGTACCTCGTTTTGAATGCACCAATCGGTAATCTCCCGATATTGTGCGGCATATTGCGGGGTAACCTCGATTTGCATGTCGCGGTAATACTCGTAATAGCCCTTGACATCGCGATTGTCGCAAACAGCCTTCAAGCGCAGATATACGGCTTCGTTTCCGCGGCGGCGGTAATAGAACATTTCCTGCGCCACGCCCAACGTATACAGCCAATCGTCAAAATCGGAATCCATATCCAGCAGATAGCGGAAGGCATCCGCCTCGGCACGATAGTTCAGAGCGTAGTCGGTCAGCTCGCCGTCACCGTCCACCTCGTCCGCAAATTGCTCGGCCCATGCGATTCGCTCCTTGGCAAAGCTTTCAAAGTCCGATCCGTAGTAGATCTCGGTCTCGGTTTCGGTAGCAGTCAGCAATACGTTCAGAACCGACCAGCCCGCGGCAATGACAACCACCAGCGCAAGCAAAACCCAAAATGTTTTTTTCAGCGTCTGCTTTCTCCATTCGTTGCGCACCAGCTTTAAAAACTTACTCAATTTGCGCACCTCCCTCTCCCGTCAGCTCGATAAACACATCCTCCAGGCTCCGCTGCTCCTGCACGGTAACAGTATACAGCGAAACACCGCCCAACACCAGCGCACGGTTGATTTGAGGGAGCGGCGACTCCTGCCCCTCCTGTGTCAGGGGCAACTTGACCGTCAGAAGGTTTCCTTCGGCAGAAAGGCTTTCCGAAGGAAGAAAATCCAGCAGCTGCATTGCTTTTTGCGGCTCATCCACACGAATGCGGTATTCCTCGTATGCACCCTTGGAGGCAATCATCTCCTCCACGGTGTGCACGCTGTGCAATTTGCCGTTGACAATGATGCCCACGCGGTCGCACATCATTTCCATTTCACTCATCAGGTGGCTGGAAACGAACACCGCGACGCCCTCCCGATGGGCAAGGTTTTTGAGAATGTCCCGCAGGCTTTTGATGCCGGCAGGGTCCAGCCCGTTGGTGGGCTCATCCAAAATCAACAGCTTCGGGTGATGCAAAATGGCTTGCGCAACGCCGAGGCGCTGGCGCATACCGAGAGAATATTTGCCCACCTTGTCTTTGATGCGATTTTCCAAACCGACCAGGTGCACCACCTCGCGAATGCGCTCCTCCGTCACATCGGAACGCATGGCGGCATACTGCCGAAGATTCTCCCAACCGGACAGATACCTGTAAAATTCCGGGCTTTCCACAATGCCGCCCACATGCGACATGGCCTGTTCGAAGTGCGTACGCAGGGAGGAGCCGCAAACCGAAATACTGCCCTCATCCAAGCTCAACAGTCCCGCAATGATTTTGATGGTGGTGGTTTTACCGGCTCCGTTTGGGCCGAGAAAGCCGAACACCTCGCCTGCATAGGTATCAAACGAGATATCGTGCAAAACCTCCCGCTTTCCGAGGTGCTTGCTCAAATGCTCAATGTGCAATACAACGTCATTCATCGGCAACACCTCCCACGGTCTCCTTCTCCACCACAATGGCGCTTGTGTTGCTCCAATACGTCCCGTAGCAGGAAATAATCTTCCATTCGCCCTTCACCAGCTCCAGCTCCAGCTCGATGCGGGCCGTAAAATTGGCTTTTTTGCGTACATTCCCCTCGTTTTCCAACGGATTGTAATCCTTAAACATTTCCTCCAGCTCGGCTTGCGTCCAAACGGTGTCGATGAGGAGGCAAGCGATTTCGGTGCCGCCGAACGTCACAAACAGCCCGTCGGTATACAAGGTTACCTTTGCGCGGTTGGGGCCGTCGTTCTTAACACTGATATCCTTTTCCAAAATGCTGCAATCCACCTCGTAAACCTCGGAATATTGCTCACTGTTGAAGCGCGCCAAACAGCGCTCGCGCAGGTCGTTGTAACTCAGGATATTTGTTTTTTGCTTGGTTCCGGCATTCCAATACGTTTGCAGGATGTGCTCCAACTCAGCCGTTTTTTGCTCTGCCGCCGCGGACGTGAGGAAGAACTCCTCGTCCAACGCTCCGTTCGGCATTTCGTTCAGCCGCAGCAAGGCCTCCGCATAGCTTTTGGACAGCTCCTTGATTTCCGGAACGGAGTTTTGAAACTGCGCTTCCTTCACAATGACAAAAACAACAAATCCGACCAGCAACAGCGCGCCCAGCAAAAGGCCGCGATTCAGTTTGCGCAGGTGTTTTTTCATCGCAATCCTCCCTTTAATAAAGTGCATTCATTTTATCACAGATTGCATAGGTTGTCAACCGAAAAAACGAAAAAATGTTGAACAATGCCCAAGCAACACCGTTCCGGCGGAATTTCGCAAAAAAGATGAAAAAATTTGCGAAAAAGCTCTTGCAATTTCCGTTTCTTTGTGGTAAAATACTGGAGTATATGGTTGAAAGTTGTGCGCACCCTCTCAGGCGCCGCTTTTGAAGTATTTTCAAAATGATTAGGGAGGTGAATCAAATGCCGAATATCAAATCCGCAAAAAAGAGAGTTCGTGTAATTCAAACCAAAACTCTCCAAAACAAGATGTACCGCAGCGCACTGAAAACCGAAATGAAAAAGTACGATGCAGCTCTCGCTTCCGGTGATGCAGCAGCAGCGCAAGCTGCCTACAAAGCAGCCGTGAAGAAGGTGGACCAGGCAGTTGCTCATGGAGTCATCCATAAGAACGCAGCCGCTCACAAGAAGAGCCAGTTCACAAAGAAGCTCAACGCACTGAACAACTGATTTCAGTTTGCAAGAAAACAACGCAACGGCAGGACTGTTGCGTTTTTTCTTTTCCGTTTTTCATTGACTTTTGCAGACTCGCCGTGCTATAATGACAAAAAACAAATCGGGAGGATTTATGCTGTATCACAACATTGCGCAAATGATCGGAAACACGCCCCTGCTCTGCCCTGAGCAATACAACCGCCTGTATTGTCCGCATGCAAAGCTTTTGTGTAAGCTGGAGGGCTTTGAGCCCGCGGGCAGTGCCAAGGACCGCGTGGCACTTTTCATGCTGAATGCCGCCGAGGCCGAGGGACGGCTGCATGCGGGGGCCACCGTCATTGAGCCCACCAGCGGGAATACCGGAATCGGACTGGCCGCGCTCTGTGCCGCACGCGGTTACCGATTGATTTTAACCATGCCGGAAACCATGAGCGAGGAACGAAAAAGACTGTTGGCGGCCTACGGCGCCGAGCTGGTGCTGACCGACGGCAAAAAAGGAATGAACGGTGCCGTAGAGGAAGCGGAGCGCATTCACCGTGCAACCCCGAACAGCATCATCGCCTCGCAATTTGAGAATCCGGCCAACCCCATGGCGCACTACACCACCACGGCGCCGGAAATCTGGAAGGACACCGACGGAAGCATCGACCTGTTTGTTGCCGGAGTCGGAACCGGCGGTACGCTTTCCGGCGTAGGACGCTATTTAAAGGAGAAAAAGCCGGACTGTCGCATCGTGGCGGTGGAGCCGTTCTCCTCCCCCATGCTGTCAAAAGGTTACAGCGGCGCGCACGGCCTGCAAGGCATCGGTGCAAACTTTGTTCCGGCGAACTTTGACCGAAGCGTTTGCGACGAAATTGTAACGGTCACCGAGGAGCAGGCGTTTGAAAAAGCAAGAGCGCTGGTGGCAACGGAGGGCATTTTGGTCGGTATTTCCTCCGGCGCCGCCCTGCACGCGGCAACACAGCTGGCAAATCTGCCGGAGCACGCCGGAAAAACGGTGGTTGTTCTCCTCCCCGATTCGGGAGAGCGCTATCTTTCCACCGCACTTTACCGTTCGTAAGCATACACCGAAAAAGCCCCTTCCGATTCGTCTTACTCCGCTCCCGAAGGCTCTCCGAAGCGAAGCAAGACGAATTTTTGAAAAAAAGCAAAAAAAGTATTGACAAACAGGGCCAATTATGGTAAAATGAGCAGGATTTCCGGTGGCAACGCCGGAGAGGGCGTCCGCCTTGATGCAGCCTTAAAAAACTTTTTTAAAAAAGTTTGAGAAAGGTATTGACAAATCCCGGCGACTGTGATATAATAAAAAAGTCGCAAGCGACAGTCATTTGGGAGCATAGCTCAGTTGGGAGAGCATCTGCCTTACAAGCAGAGGGTCATAGGT
>CAZWXE010000086.1:0-6649 GCA_964638045.1 uncultured Ruminococcus sp.
GGCAATCTTATTGCAAAATCTTTATATTGACATTTACGGTAAAGGATTTGATTTCCATGGCCGCAGGCGAAAAAATTTCGGTATCTCAGGCGTGCACCTACCTCTCCGAGGTCGGGCTTTGCGCCAAGAACTATATCGACCGCGAGGTGGACGCCTCTCTTTCGGGCGGCGAGCTGAAGCGCATTGAAATCGCTTTGATTAACGCCAGAGGCACCAAGCTCTCCGTGTTCGACGAGCCTGAGGCGGGCATCGACCTGTGGAGCTTCCAAAATCTGATTCAGGTGTTTCGCAACATGTACGAGCGCACAAAGGGCACCATTTTGATTATTTCGCATCAGGAGCGCATTTTGGACATTGCGGACAAAATCATCGTGATTGCGAACGGGCGCGTTTCCGCCTACGGCGAGAAGGCCTCCATTTTGCCGGATTTGCTTTGCGCTCAGGCCGGATGCCGCTTTACGGGAGGTGAACACGCATGATGGACGCCATTCAAAAGCAATTGCTGGAGCAGGTTGCCGACCTGCATGATGTGCCGCAGGGAGCCTATTCCTTGCGCATCAACGGCTCCATGTACGGCAAAAACGACTCGGAGCACATTTCCATTGTTAAAAAAGAGGACAAGCCCGGCATCGACATTTATGTTCAACCGGGTACGAAAAACGAAAGCCTTCACATTCCCGTCTTGCTTTCGCAAACGGGCCTGAAGGAGCTGGTTTACAACGATTTTCACATCGGCGCCGATTGTGACATTACCATTGTTGCGGGCTGCGGCATCCACAACGGCGGCTCTCTGGAAAGCGAGCACAGCGGTATTCATACGTTTTACGTCGGCGAGGGTGCAAGGGTTAAATATGTGGAAAAGCATTACGGCGCCGGCGAGGGCACCGGCAAAAACGTGATGAATCCCACCACCGTTGCCATTTTGGAGAAGAACAGCTACATGCAGATGGAAACCGCGCAAATCAAGGGAGTGGATTCCACGCGGCGCTCGACGACGGCGACGCTTGCGGAGGGGGCAACCTTGATTGTCCATGAAAAAATCATGACGCACGGTCAACAGTTCGCGGAGACCAGCTTTACCGTTGACATGAACGGTGACAATTGCGGCACGCATGTGGTGTCCCGCTCGGTGGCGAAGGACAGCAGCCGCCAGACCTTCCTCTCTCACGTTCGCGGCAATGCGCGTTGCTCCGGACACACCGAATGCGATGCCATTATCATGGACGGCGCAAAGGTGACGGCACTGCCTCAAATCGAAGCGAATCATGTGGATGCCTCGCTGATTCACGAGGCGGCAATCGGAAAAATCGCAGGGGAGCAGCTGGTGAAGCTGATGACGCTGGGGTTGACCGAAAAGCAGGCGGAGGAAGCGATTATCAACGGCTTCCTGAAATAAAAAAACGGTTTTCCGGGCTTTCGACGTTTGTTCTTCCTTGCGAGGAGCAAACGCCGAGGCCCGGATTTTTTTGTTTGTGATGTGTGCGTGAAGGTTTTTTGAACGAAAAAAGGCCGATTTTTCGACCGGAAACGAGTGTAGAAAAAAAATCCGAAACTTTGTGCAAAATGCACATAAATCCAAGTCCCTTTTTGACCAAAATGAAAATCGAGTTTGTTCTCGAACAGGTAAATTAAATTTACTGTTTTTGATTGGGCGCAAAATCAGCGAAAAAATCGAACAAAAAATTGCACAAAAACCGCACGTTTTATCCGTTAGAGCAACTCAATTGGGTAAAATAAATTTACCCTCCTTTTGTTGGAAGAAACAGGAAAATGCACGAAAAAGAAATTGTAAATTTTCTTGCATTCGAGTTTGTCCAAATCGTGAATACAGAGGGGCTCAAAAAACGTCCCTTTCCTTTTTTGCGGAAGTTTTTGCTTGACTTTGTGACGGTTTTGTGGTATCATATCCCTATCTAATGGGAGAGTTATGCCCTGACGTGCCGACGACGGGCCGCTTTTCCGAAAATACCCAGAATGATTTGCAGGAGGAAACGCAAATGAGCAAAAAGACATTCACAAGAATTCTGAGCTTTTTCATGGCGATGATGTTTCTTGTGAGCGCGACTGCCTTGATTACCGGCGCAGAAGAAAAGACGTCGAACAGCGGTCTGTCCATCAGGGACTACATTGAAAAGCTGAATTCGATGCCTTATGAGGAATACATGGCGTTGTATTTCCATGAGGAAAACTTCCATGCGACCGATACCATTACGGTGGATGCCACCGAGGCATGGTATTTTACCGACTCCAAGGGCAGAGAATACACTCTGAAGAACAACACGTGGACCATGACCGAGTATGACGGCGACGGCGAGGTGAAGAAGACATACACCTCTGCGGACGGCGTTCTTTTTACCGCAAATGACGGAACGGAGGTTTCCATTGAGGGGACCACGCTTGCTTCCGTTCGGGAATACGACGGTGTACAGGCGGTCTACACGCCCAACACGGGCTCTGTAACCTGGAGAATCGATTTCTCCGATTACGGAATTACCGCGCCCGCTCTTTACGCGGTGGAATTGCACTACTATCCCATCGAGGGAAAGGCTGCCGCAATCGAGCGTGAGTTCTACATCAACGGCGAGGCCCCCTTCACCGAGGCGCGCTCCCTGGAGCTTGCAAAGAACTGGGCGTCCAAATATTCCGACAAGGTTTCCAATCTGTTTGCCGTATACAAGCTGAAAAGCGGCGATGTGCTTGCAAGCATTGAGGCGGAGGCAATTGCGGCCGGCATCAAGTATACCGTGGCGGACGATATGGCATCCGTCAAATTCGAGCAGCCCGCAAAGGTTACCTCGGCAGGCAATGCGTTCATCGACAAATACGACCTGCGTTTCTTCGTGGTTGACGCGGACAACAATGAGCTGCGTCCTTCCATGGTTCAGGCTCCCAAGTGGATGTCCTATACCATGCGTGACAGCGAGGGCGCTTACAGCAATGATTTCGGCTTCTATCTGAATCCTACCGAGAACGGCGGTGTCATTGAGTTTTCTTTGGAAGGCGTCAACGAAGAGGTGGCGATTTCCGAAATCGTACTCAAGCCCTACCGTGAGGTGCAGTCCTACGAGGACTACCGCAAATCCGTAAAGAATGCCGTTTCGGGTGAGGGGCTGGACAGAGACGGAACCGACAGCATCAAGCTGGAGGCAGAGTACACCAGCAACACCTCCACCAACGTTGTTTACCCTGTGGAGGACCGTACCTCTCCTTTGACCTCTCCTGCAGACACATCCAAGATTATGCTGAACACCATCGGTACCGAAAAGTGGCAAACCGCGGGACAGTGGGTGGAATACAAGTTCTCTCTGGCGGACGGCAGCGCCGGCTGGTATGAAATCTATTCCAGATTCAAGCAAAGCTATCTGGACGGTATGTACGTCAACCGTTCTCTGCAAATCTACACCGATTTGACCGAGGAAGCGTATGTTGCCAAGTTCGGCAACACCGCGGGCTACTACAACGGCGTTCCCTTTGAGGAAGCCGGCATGCTCTGCTATGACTACGCCAACGGCTGGCAGGTGACCAATCTGACCGCGGGCTTTGCGAAAGCGGACGGAACGGGCGATGAAAGCTATCAACTCTTCTTCCGCGACGGTGTGGAATACACCATTCGTCTGGAGGTTACCCTGGGCTCCATGAGCTCCCTGGTGCAGCGCATCGAAACCGTTTTGAACGCTTTGAACAATGACTATCTTGCTATCATTAAATTAACCGGCGCAAATCCCGACGATTACCGTGATTACAACTTCTCCCGTCTGTTGCCCGACACGTTGATTGACATGCTGGTACAGGCAGACGAGCTCGGCAAGATTTCCGCAACCCTGAAGGAGGATGCCGGCGTTGCATCCACCTACACCGGCGTCTGCGACAAGCTGAAAAAGCTGTTGGAGGATATGGCGCTCAACGAGGAAAATCTCGCAAAGAACCTTTCCACATTTAAGAGCTACGTCGGCTCGCTCGGTACCTTCCTGACCGATGCGAAAACACAGCCCCTGCAGTTGGATTACATGAGCATTCAGCCGGTAACGGCGGCGGCTCCCAAGGGAAAGGCAAATTTCTTCCAATCCTTTGCACATGAGCTGAGCAGCTTTATTCAAAGCTTCTTCCGCGACTACAACAACATGGGTTCCATGGATACCGCGGAAAATACCGAGTCTCTGAACGTATGGCTTGCATACGGCCGTGACCAATCCCAGGTTATTCGTAACCTTTCCACCAACAACTTCACGCCCGAAACCGGTATTTCCGTTGACCTGAAGCTGGTCAGCGGCGGTACGCTTCTTCCTTCCATTCTTGCGGGAATGGGCCCCGATGTTTACCTGGGCCTTGACCAGGCAACCATCATCAACTATGCAATTCGCGGTGCGCTTGCCAGCATCGAAACCTTGGAATACGATTCCGTGGAGGATTTCGAGCAGGCAATGTCCGCAAACTTCACCGACGCGGCAATGACCGTTCTCGGCATTGCGGATGCCGACGGCGATAAGCATTACTACGGCTTGCCCGAAACGCAAAGCTTCAATATGATGTTCGTTCGTTTGGACATCCTCTCCGACCTCGGTATTGACATTCCCACCACGTGGGAGGACATTTACGTTGCACAGTCCAAGCTGGAGTCCAACAACATGTCCATCGGTGTGACCACCGACTACCAGATGTTCCTGTATCAGACGGGCGGTGACCTGTGGGCAGACGGCGGTATGAGAATCAATCTGGATTCCACTGCCGGATTGCAGGCGTTCAACAAGATGTGTAACATGTTTACCATGTATTCCTTCCCCTACTCTTACGATGCGGCAAACCGTTTCAGAACCGGTGAAATGCCCATCATCATTGCGGGCTACACCGGACTGTACAACCAGCTGAAGGTGTTTGCAACCGAGTTGGAGGGCTGCTGGACGTTCGTTCCGCTGCCTGCTTCCACCTATGAGAAGGACTACCAAACCTACACCAGTAACGTGGCGATTTCCTCTGTTTCGGCAGTGGTTATGATTTCCGACACCGACTCTCCCGAGGCGGCATGGAAGTACATGAAGTGGTACACCGGTGCGGAGACGCAAACCGAGTACGCAAACGAAATGGTTGCAATCATCGGTGACTCCGCAAAGCATGCAACCGCAAACCGCGTCGCACTTGCAAGTATGCCTTGGACCGTTTCGGAGTATGAGGAGGTTTCCAAGCAGTTTGAAAACCTTGCGGCAGTGAACAACTACCCCGGCTACTACTACATCGGTCGTTACACCGAGTTCGCATTCCTTTCCGCGTACAACGACGATGCGGACCCCAGCTCCGAGCTGCTCAGCTACATCAACACCATCAACAACGAGATTACCCGTAAGCGCGAAGAGTTCAAGCTGGAAACTCTTGAAATCGGTCAGACGCTTGCACAAAAGCGGATGTCTCAGGCCGAGAAGGCAATGAGCCTGTTGAGCGAGCGTTACGGCGAGGAGGCTTACGCAACCGCATTGCTCACCGCAAAGAGAGGTATTGCAAACGAAAAGACCGAGCAGCTTGAAGAGGCTGCAAAGCTGTTTACCAACGCACTCCTTGCAAAGTGGGAGGCAGACGGAAGTCAGATGACCACCTACACCAAGGTAAACGGTGAGGTGCTGAACGTTGCTTCCTATTATAAGAATGTATCGAAGCAAACTGCCGAGCACAAGAACGGCGGCTACAACATCGAGGACCTCAATGAGCAACAGCTGCTTTATTTCATTGCGGAATGCCTGAGAAATACTGCTGACGCATTGAAATCTTATCAGTAAAGGTCATGCTTGTGTAATCTATATAAGGAGATGAAAGCAAATGTCAAAAACGAAGACAGAATATAAAGCTGTTGCCAGAAAAGATTTGACCTATCGCCAATGGATTTGGAAGGAAATGAAGCGCAACTGGGTTGCATATTTGATGATTGCCCCCTACATGCTGATTTTCACTCTGTTTACCATTGTTCCCGTCCTTCTTTCCTTCGTCATCAGCTTTACCGACTTTAACATGCTTCAAATGCCGAACATGGTTTGGCTTGAGAACTATATCAACCTCTTCTTTGCGGATGATATTTTCCTCATTGCATGCAAAAACACCTTTATCTTTGCCGCAATCGTAGGACCTGCATCCTATTTGATGTCCTTCCTGGTTGCTTGGTTCATCAACGAGCTTTCTCCCAAAATCCGTTCGCTGGTAACCTTGGTTTTCTACGCACCCTCCATTTCCGGTCAGGTGTATCTGATTTGGGGTACGTTGTTCTCCTCCGACTCTTACGGCTGGGTCAACGCAACCCTGATGGAGCTCGGCTTCATCACCGACCCGATTGCATTCTTCAAGGATGCGGATTACGTCATGCCCTTGTGTATCATTGTTGCACTGTGGACCTCCTTGGGTACCAGCTTCCTGTCCTTTATTGCGGGCTTGCAGGGCGTTGACCGTTCCCTGTACGAGGCGGGTGCCGTGGACGGCGTCAAAAACCGTTGGCAGGAGCTTTGGTATATCACCCTGCCCAGCATGAAGCCGCAGCTGATGTTCGGTGCAATCATGGCCATTACCAGCTCCTTCGGCTTCGGCGGAATCGTAACCGCTCTTTGCGGATTCCCCTCGGTGGACTATGCGGCGCATACCATTATGCACCATTTGGAGGACTACGGCGGAAGCC
>CAZWXE010000087.1:0-6645 GCA_964638045.1 uncultured Ruminococcus sp.
CTGTTCTATGAGAACGACAAACGCTTCCTGGAGCAATTCTGATTGAGGAGGATAGAATAAATATGAAACTTTCAAGAAATTGGCTGTCCGACTTTGTCAACACCAACGACATCGACCATAAAACCTATTGTGACCGTTTAACCATCACCGGCTCCAAGGTGGAGGGCTATGAGGAGCTTGGCACAGACATTGAAAACGTCATCGTCGCCAAGGTCACGCACATGGAAAAGCACCCCGACTCCGACCACATGTGGATTTGCCGTGTGGACGCAGGAGAAAAATTCGGCCACGACATTCAAATTGTCACCGGCGCGCAAAATGTGTTTGAGGGCGCCATTGTTCCCGCCGCACTTCCCGTAGCAAAGCTCTCCGGCAACGTTGTCATCAAAGCCGGCAAGCTCCGCGGGGTGGAATCCAACGGAATGCTCTGCTCCATCGGAGAATTGCAGCTGACCACGCACGATATGCCGGGTGCCGCCGAAAACGGCATTCTCATTCTGGATGCGGAATATGAAAAGAACATCGGCGACGACATTCGCGACGTGCTGTTGCTCCGCGACACGGCCGTGGAATTTGAAATTACCTCCAATCGTCCCGATTGCCTCTCCGTCATCGGACTTGCGCGGGAAACCGCAGTCTCCTTCGACCGAGAGCTGCAGCTCTCCACCCCCGCGGTCAAGGGCTCCGGGGACGGCGATTGCATCGGCAATTACCTGAACGTGCGCATTTCGGCTCCGGAGTTGTGCCATCGCTACTGTGCGCGTGTGGTCAAAAACGTAAAAATCGCTCCCTCTCCCCTGTGGATGAGAATGCGTCTGCGTGCCTCCGGCGTTCGTCCCATCAACAATATCGTGGACATTACCAACTATGTCATGCTGGAATACGGACAGCCCATGCACGCCTTTGACTATTCCTGCCTGGACGATGCATCCATCGACGTTCGCCGCGCAAAGGACGGAGAGAATTTCCGCTCTCTGGATGACGTCAACCATATTCTGGACAGCACCATGGCGGTCATTGCCGACAGCAAAAAGCCTTGCGCCCTGGCAGGCGTCATGGGCGGTGCCAACTCCGAAATCACCGACCGAACCGTTACCGTCGTATTTGAATCCGCTTGCTTTGACGGTGCCTCCGTGCGCGTAACCGCAAAGAAAAACGGCATGCGCACCGAATCCTCCGCACGCTTTGAAAAGGGCTTGGATGCGGAGAACTGTATGCCCGGCTTGGAGCGCGCCTGCGAGCTGGTGGAGCTGCTGGGCGCCGGCACCGTTGTGGACGGTGTCATCGATGTATACCCCAAAAAAGCGGAGCAGACGGTTCTGCCCTTTACCCCCGCGCGCTATAATGAATTTCTCGGCATGAACATTCCCGAGGAGCACATGCGCAACACCTTGAAGGGCTTGGGTTGTCGCATTGAAAACAACCTCATTTATGTACCTTCCTTCCGCGCGGACCTCGGATGTATGAATGACATTGCCGAGGAGGTGTGCCGTATTTACGGATACGACAAGATTGAATCCTCCAGCATGAACGCGGAAACCACTCTCGGCGGCAGGACGGAGCGTCAGCAGTTTGAGGTCAACACCGAAGCTGCGTTGGTGGGCATGGGATATTCCCAAATTCACACCTTCTCCTTCATCAGTCCCAAATACTATGACAAAATCCGCATGGCGGCGGATTCGCCCCTGCGGAAATCGGTGGTCATCTCCAATCCCCTCGGCGAGGATACCTCCATCATGCGTACCACGGCTCTGCCCTCCATGATGGAAGTTCTGGCACGCAACAACAACTTTAAAAACGAGCAGGTGCGCCTGTTTGAAATTGCCACCGTTTATCTGCCCCGCGAGGAAGCAAATGTTCTCCCGCTGGAGAAAAAGGTGCTGACGCTGGGCGCTTACGGCAACACCGACTTCTACGCAATGAAAGGAATTTGCGAGAATTTGCTTCGTCTTTCCGGCATTTTCGGCGTTACCTATACCGCATGCGGCGACCGTCCCGCTTACCATCCCGGCAGATGCGCCAAAATCCTGACCGAGGACGGCGTACAGCTGGGCGTATTCGGACAGGCACATCCTTCCATGGCCGCAAACTATGCGCTGGAGCAGCCAGTGTACGTTGCCGAAATCGACTTTGATGCCGTTTTAGAGCATGCCGATACAAAAAAGGCTTACCGGCCCCTGCCCAAATATCCCGCAACCACCCGCGACTTCTCCTTTGTTTGCGACGAGGACATGGAGGTTGGCGCCATCGAGCAGGTCATGCAAAAAGCAGGCGGCAAGCTGGTGGAAAACGTCACGTTGTTTGACATTTATCGCGGTCCTCAGGTTGGTGAGGGCAAAAAATCCGTTTCTCTGCGCGTCACGCTGCGTGCGGCCGACAGAACCCTCACCGTGGAGGAAGCCGACAAGGTGACCAAAAAGATTCTCAACGACCTCAAATTCAAAATGGGACTCACCTTGCGCGCATAAAACAAAAATGCACAATCGATAAAAGCCACGCCCCGCACAGCATGCCGTTGTGCGGGGCGTTTTGAGTATGTACCAAAGGTGCGCGCAATGTTCAATTGCACAAAAATTTGTTGCTTTTGCGAGGCGGATGGATTGTTTTCGCGGTGATGATAAACGTATGGTTCGCCGGCGACCACCGGGCATCACTACACGGAGCATCTAAAATATTACGTTTTTTCTTTGTGCGGATTTTCGCCCGCCTTTTATCGGTGCGGAGCCTTCCTCGCTCAAAGCGCAAGCTCCAAAATCCACGGAAGGTGATCGGAAGTGACAAGCGCACGGAACTCCGTCACGGGTTCATACCGCAGGAGCCGCGCATTTCGCACAAAGGCGTGGTCAATGACGTACCCGTTGTTGATGTCCTCTGTCCTTTTGTAACGGTATTCTCCCGCTTCCGCATCGTACGTGGCATAACCGCCGTAATACCCAAGCGGAGTAAATTGCTCGGCAACCGCGCACGCAGGGCTCATGGTCTCGGAAAGCACTCTGTAAGCATCGCTGTCCGCAGTCGTATTCAGGTCCCCGCCGAAAACGACGGGAATATCGGCATACACAGGCTTGGAAAGTCGGATACGCTCCACCAAATCAACGATTATTTTTGCATTGTCAAGACGAACCGCATGTGCCTGACTCGGCGTGAGCTCGGGCGCATTGTACATAAAATGCGCATTGACAACAAGCACATTCTTCCCGCTCCGCTTCTCCGAAAAAACCGCCCATGTGTAGGATTTTGTATATTCGTTATTGCCGAGAACCTCCGCGCCGTCCACTGCAACGGTCAAAGGAAACAGCGCGCCGCCGCTTTCCAGCAGCTGCAACCGCGTCGGGCAATAAAGCACCGCCTCGCAGTTTCTCCCCTCCGGATAGACACATCCGAACGGCCCTACGGGGACCTCCTCGTAGCCGTACTGTGTCAACAATCCCTTGGCCCCCTTTCGGTGCTTGGAGTCAAATTCCTGTAATCCCAACACGTCCGGTGCCTGTGCACGGAGCATCTCCGCCTGCTGACCGAGCCGGTCGGGCACGGAGTTCATTCTGTCGTATCCGTAAACGTTGTAATACATCACCTTCAAGGGTCGTTCACCTCCAACTGCATCATTACCGTAATGATAACACAAGCCTTCCGTTTTGTCAAGACAAAAGCGGTCCTCCGACATCCAAACGATGCATGAGGACCGCGCAATATTTTGCTTTCAATGCGACAAAATCATCCGTTCTTTTTTCTGTGTGCTTCCACACGCGCACGAATGCTCTGTTTGGAATGGAGAAATACCGTAACAAGCAAGGACGCCACCATAATCCCGGCGGCAATTCCGAGACAGGCATCGAGCACGCCCAGGCAGTACTGCCCCGCCTCGTTGTAACGCTTTTCCAGCATGGCTGAAATCGTGTAATAAAGTCCGCCTCCCGGCACCAAAATAATGATGGCAGGCGAAAGAAAGGTTACCACCGGCGCACGTTGAATGCGCGCAATCAACTCGCAATAAAAGGTTGCAAACAGCGACACCAGCGTACAGGAGACAAACACGCCGTATTGCTTGGTCAGCACATAAACTGCGCAAACAATCGTGCCGCCCAACACCGCCCACGGCAATCGCTTCGGCTTAACACCGAAAAAAACGGAAAATCCGAGGGTTCCGCCGATACCGGCCAAAAAAATGATGAAAGACTCGTTCATGCTACCCCTCCCATCACCGTCAGCGCAAGGGCAAAGCCCAATGCAATCATCAATGCCAGCAACACCGAATGAATCAACCGCATTGCACCCGAAAGAACATCTCCGCCCAGCATATCACGCATGGCATTGCTCAAGGCGAGCCCTGGAATCAAAATCATAATGGAGCCGATAATCACCTTATCCATGTTTTGCCCCACTCCCAGCTGAACCAGCCAAATGCCGACAATTCCTCCGATAAAGGAATTCACGGCTGTCATCACCATTTGATTCAGATAGGAAGGTGCCGCGCCGTCCAAATAAAATATCAAAATGCCGACAACTCCGGCACAAACGGCATCGCGCCAGCTTCCGCCGAAGAAAACGGCAAAGGAGCCTGCTCCAAGCGCCACGGCAAGGTAAACCAACCAAGTGGGATACGGCTTTTTATGCTTTGCCGCCTGAATGCTTTCGCGCAATTGAGAAAGCTCCATTTTCCCGGTACAAAGCGCGCGGGAAATTTCGTTCATTTGCTCCAGCATGTAAAGATTGTTCACCGTACGGTATACTCGGCGCATTTGCGAAGAACGCGTTTCGTCCGGCATCCGAACGGTGGCAACAATCAGGGAAGTAATGGTAAAAACCTCTACATGCTCGGCTCCGTACGCCTTGCAAATGCGCTCAATGGTATCCTCCACGCGGTGTACCTCTCCCCCGTTGCGAAGAATGGCCTCGCCAACGTCCAGCGCCGCGCACAAAATTCGGTCCGCCGTAGGGGCTTCCGTATTCTGTTGAACATTTTCGGTTCTCAAAATATTCATCCCTCAAATTCTTTTCCTGATGAACATTATTGTATCATTTTCTTGCAAAAAAATCAATAGCTTTTCCATTCTTTCCCGACAATCTTCCCGAAAATATGACAAGAAACGGCTCCGTCGCATAAACTGAAATTAGCCACCGAGCAACGGTGGCATTGCAACAGTTGAAAGGAGCTTTGAAATGTACGCAGACAACCACAGACGCTCCGCCTCACAGCGCGTCAACGATGAATTCTTACGCCGCATGACGGGCGGTGAATTGACGTCGAACGCGGAGCAATCCGTGCAAGCTTCACTTGGCGCATGCTTAGGCAAATCCGAGAGCGCAAAATACCGAGACTCCGCCGAGCGGGAAAGCGACTGTCCCACCACCGTGCCCGCGCCATCCCTTGCCATGGTGTATTCCCCGCGCCAATGCTGGAGAAACGTGCTTTCTCCAGAAGAAGGCTTGCGGCAGGGCTCTATTTTTTCCGATTTGGTGCTTCCGTTTGAGCCATACGGCAACGGAGGCAACGGGTGCGGATGCAACAGCCGAGGAACGGAGGTCAGAACTCGCCGATGATGCGAGGAAACAGATGATGAATATGAACCGACAAAAACGCTCAAATCAAGACCGTTTGGAGGCACTCCGCGCGCTTGATTTTGCCATTCAGGATACCGTCCTGTTCTTGGACGCTTACCCGGATTGCATGCAGGCATTGGATTATTATCACCGATTGATTGAGCAACGAGCCGACGCCATGGAGGAGTACGAGCAGCAGTACGGACCTTTGAATATTTACGGCAACCGAAGCACCGACAGCTGGGATTGGACCGACACTCCCTTCCCCTGGCAAAATTCGGACAATGGTTAAGGAGGGCGTGTTATGTGGAGCTACGATAAAAAACTGCAATATCCCGTAAAAATCAAAAACCCGAACCCCACGTTGGCAGGGCTCATCATTTCCCAACTGGGCGGACCGGACGGAGAGCTTGCCGCTTCCATGCGCTACCTCAACCAGCGCTATTCCATGCCTTGGGGACAGGTGACCGGGATTTTAACCGACATCGGAACAGAGGAGCTGGCGCATTTGGAAATGGTGGCAGCCATTTTGTATCAGCTGACCAGAAATATTGATGAGGAGAAAATCCAAAGCAGTCCCTTCGCAACCTATTTTGTAGACCATACCACAGGCATCTATCCCGTGGCAGCCAGCGGTGTTCCCACCGACATGAAATATATCGGCGTCAAGGGCGATGTGATTGCAGACCTCAACGAGGATCTTGCTGCCGAACAAAAAGCACGGGTCACCTACGACAACCTGCTGCGTTTAACAGACGACCCTGACGTTCAAGACCCGCTGAAATATCTGCGCGAGCGTGAAATTGTACACTATCAACGCTTCGGTGAAACGAAACGGGAACTATCAAGTAAATCTCCGAACGCGGAAAGCCCACATCCGCGCAATTATAAAAGAACAAATAAAATAAGCAATGTACGAATATGAGCCAAAAAGAAAGGAACAAAAGATAAAGACACGCTGTTCCCTAAATTCAATAACACCGTAAAAGCGGCGTTTACTAATTCCCTTATGGGAAGATAGGAACGCCGCTTTTTCTTTTCCCCGAAGTAATGCGAAAGGTACGCCCACACGCGCCACAATGCGTTTTGGGACGCGGCGGCAAC
>CAZWXE010000088.1:0-6425 GCA_964638045.1 uncultured Ruminococcus sp.
CTATGACCATGGCTACCAGAATCGTCGTTATGAAGGACGGCTTGATTCAGCAGGTTGATACTCCTCAGACGCTGTACGATAAGCCCGTAAATCTGTTTGTTGCAGGATTTATCGGTACACCTCAGATGAACTTCCTCAACGGTACGCTTGAGAAGAAGGCAGACGGACTGTACTTTGTATATGAGGGCAACGCGCTGAAGCTTCCCGCAGACAAAGCAAACGCTCCGGAGCTTGCCGAGTACATCGGTAAGGAAGTGGTCGGCGGTCTCCGTCCCGAGTGTATCTTTGATGATGAATTGATGATTTCCAAGTGCGAAGGCGCAATTGTCGAGACTTTGGTAGATGTTACCGAGTTGATGGGTGCGGAAATTTATCTGTATTTGAACGTCGGCGAGGAAGGAAAGCTGACTGCACGTGTATCCTCTCGTTCCAGCACGCGCGCGGGAGATACCATCAAGGTCGGTTTCGATATGTCCAGAATGCATATTTTCGACAAGGACACCGAGCGTTGCATTATTCACTGATGCGTAAATCAAAAATGCTTTTCAGCGATTGCCTTCGGGCAATCGCTTTTTTGCATGTTTTCCGTAGCTTTTTATTAAAATCTCTTTACAAAAATATTTTTTTATGCTAAAATAAAAAAGTCATTCCGAATTTGAAAAGAGGCGAAAACGGTGAACGCGAACGAACGATACTATCAGAAAACCATGCAGGCCATCGGCGGTACCATGTTGCTTTTTTTGCTGTTCTTTCATGCTTTTGCCGAAGCTTATACGCTTCTTTCCGTTTTGTTTGAGCTTTTGTTTGCAAATTCCGATGCGGCTGCCGTTTTGTTGCAGCTGCTTTACGGGATGGGATATTTGCTTTCTTTTATGCTTCCCGCTGCGTTTCTTCGACATCGGCTGAAAAAGAAAAACGTCGTTTTTCATTCCCCGTACCTTGCGCCGAGGCTGAGCCCGGAGCTGCCGTTGATTTTAATGGCCGGAATCGCGCTGATTTTTACCGTGGCCAAGGTCAATGCGTCGCTCGTCGATATCTTTTCTTATTCCGAATTTTCACAGGATGTTTTGTGGGGAAGCACGGCATCCGCAAAGCCGTATGAGTTGGTTTTGCAATTTATTGTAATGTGCCTGGTTCCCGGTGTTTGCGAGGAGTTCTTGTTTCGCGGTGCGATTTTGACCAATTGTCTGCCGTTCGGACGTTCCAACGCCATCCTCATCAGTTCGTTGCTGTTTGCCTTGATGCATCAAAACGGGGAGCAGGTGCTGTACGCCTTTGCCGCGGGAATTGTGCTGGGACTGGTGTATGAACGGACGGGCAGTATTTGGTGTTGTACCTTGCTTCACGTGCTCAACAATTTTGCTTCGTTGGCGGAGGAAACCTTGCTTTCCGAATTGTACCGAAGCGGTTGGAGCGAGGTTGCCGCAGTGTTGTTCGAGACGGTTGTATTGTTGCTCGGCATCATTTCCGCTTGCATTTTGGTGGTGCGTTTCTTTTCCGAAAAAAACGTTTTGCGGGACGGCTTTTTCGGCCGTTCCGTTCCGGCAAGTGACGCTTATGCCACGCATCCCGTGGACGCAAAACGGGCGGTTAAACTCTTCTTTACGCCGTCGATGCTGTTTTTTCTGATTTTCTGCACGGTGCAAATATTGCTGTTGATTGTACTTGCTGTGCTTTATGCCGGAGGATAACATGACCGAAACGGATATCAAAATGATGCGGCTTGCTTTGGAGGAAGCCCGAAAGGCGGCAGAAAAAGGGGAAATTCCCATCGGATGTGTCATTTGTCGCAACGGCGAGGTTATCGCACGTGCACACAACCTCTGTGAAACCAACCGAAAGGCAACGCACCATGCCGAAATTTTGGCACTGGACGCCGCGGCAGAGGACATGGGCTCCTGGCGGCTGTCCGATTGCGATTTGTATGTTACGCTGGAGCCCTGTCCCATGTGTATGGGGGCGGCAATTCGGAGTCGTGTACGCCGTGTAGTCTACGGAGCGCGGGATGCAAGGGCAGGCGCTTGCGGAAGCCTTGTCAATCTCTCGGCGTTTCCGTTGGAGTCCTCGCCGCAGTGCACGGAAGGCGTTCTTGCACGGGAATCCGCGGAGCTTTTGCGGCATTTTTTTCAACAACGCAGAAAGCAATAAATGAAAAACGCTTTACGGCGGAAGAATCAGTACATTATTTTTTCAAAGAAAGGCCCGGTATACCGTTTATGTCAAAAATCACCGTTCCGAAGGGCTATCACCCCTTCCTCTCTCTCCGTCAGACCGAATACGCGATTAAAAAGGTAAAGGATTTTTTTGAGCACGACCTCTCCGTTCAGTTGAATTTGACGCGTGTTTCGGCCCCCTTGTTTGTCAGCCCGAACAGCGGCTTTAATGATAATCTCAGCGGTACCGAACGTCCCGTTTCCTTTGACGTGCTTTCGGGCGAAAAGCTTGAAATTGTTCATTCTCTTGCAAAGTGGAAGCGATATGCCCTCAAGGATTACGGCTTTGAGGTGGGCGAGGGGCTGTACACCGACATGAATGCCATTCGCCGAGATGAGAGCACCGACAACATTCATTCCATGTTTGTGGACCAATGGGATTGGGAAAAAATCATCACAAAAGAGCAGAGGACCGAAAAGACACTGCGTGAGGTGGTCAACTGCATTTATCAAACCCTGCATCACACCGAAAATTACATTGTCAATGAATATTCCTTCATCGGGAAATTGCTGCCCGATGAAATTACCTTCATCACTTCGCAGGAGCTGGAGGACCGTTGGCCGGACAAAACCGCAAAGGAAAGAGAATATCTTGCCGCCAGGGAATACGGAGCAATTTTCCTGATGCAAATCGGCGGCAAGCTGAAAAGCGGTCAGCCGCACGACGGACGGGCTCCCGACTACGACGATTGGAAGCTGAACGGGGATATTATTGTATACTATCCCATTTTGGATATTGCATTGGAGCTGTCCTCAATGGGAATTCGAGTGGATGAAGAGGCACTCTGCGAGCAGCTGCGCATCAGCGGCTGTGAAGAACGGAAGGAGCTGCTGTTTCACAAAGCTCTTTTGAACGGAGAGCTTCCGTATACCGTCGGGGGAGGAATCGGACAGTCCAGAATGTGTATGTTCTTTTTGCGCAAGGCACACATCGGCGAGGTTCAGTCCTCTCACTGGTCGGAGGAAGAGCTTCGAATCTGCCGCGAGAACGGGATTCCCTTGCTTTGAACCGATTTTGACAATACCGTAACAGGAGAATGAGCACAAAGATGTTCAAACGATTGATTGGTTTGCTTGCGGCGGCTTTGCTGCTGTCTGTTTCCTTAACCGCTTGCCTGCAACGCACGCTGAACGAGGATGAAATTCAATTGAAGGAACTGACATGGGCTGTTGGGGCCGCTTTGCCCGAGGCGGAGGATTTTGCGGTTTCGCTTCCGAAGGATGCAACCATTCGCTTTGCCGAGGAGTATACCTTTACCCAAACGGGAGAGTATACCTTGAAGGTTGTAATTTCCGCGCCCAACGCCGCCGATGTTACAAAAACGGTGCAATTTCATTTAGTAATTGACCGCGAGGCGCCGAAAATCGACGGTGTGAAGGACCTTTCCGTTTGCATCGGAGACGGTGTTTCCTACCGTTCCGGGATTACCGTGTCCGACAATTGCGGCGGTACCGTTGTTTTGAATGTGGATTCCTCTTGCGTGGATTTGACTGCCGAAGGGGTTTATCCGATTACCTATTCCGCCACGGACGCTGCCGGGAATCGCACGGTTGTCAGCGCATCGGTTTATGTCTACCGGCTTCAGGTGACCACGGAGATGCTGTACCGGGAGATTGAGCGTATCGGTGCGCGCATTATCACCGAGGACATGAGCAAGGAGCAAAAGGCGCGTCAAATTTACGATTATGTACACAATTCCATTTCTTATGTATCCACGTCGGACAAAAACGACTGGGTGCGTGCTGCCTATGAGGGAATTCAAAACGGCGTCGGAGATTGCTTTACGTATTTTTCCGTTGCGAAGGCTTTTTTCAACTATTACGGCATCGAGAATATGGACATGCAACGCACTGCGGGGTTGGTGGACGATACGCACTTTTGGAATTTCGTAAACATCGGCTCCTCGGAGAGCCCACGTTGGTACCATTTTGACGCTTGCAGAATGCGCGATGAAGAGCACAACGGTTGTCTGCTCACCGACGAACAGTTGGCGTATTTTCATCACAAGCGCGTGGACGACAGCGGCGTCAGAGATTATTTTTACGCTTACGAGCCGGAAAACTATCCCGCCACTGCCACCGAAATCATTACAAGCATTCCCCGATAAACGCTTTCTTGGAGTTTGATATGCAAAAAAACATTTTGGAATATTTGGAGCACACGGTGCACCGTGTGCCCGACAAAATCGCGTATTCGGACGGAACCGACAGCTTGAGCTTTGCGCAGCTGTATGCGCAGGCACGGTCAATCGGCAGTGCATTGCACGCCATGCATTGCAGCCGTGCTCCGGTTGCCGTTTTGATGAGCAAGCATCCCAATGAAATCGCCGCCTTTTACGGCGTTGTTTATGCCGGGTGCTTTTACGTCCCGTTGGATGCGGATATGCCGGTACACCGCATTGATTTCATCCTGGAGACGGTAGGGGCTTCTCACATGCTCGTGGACAAAAAGGGAAGCCTGATTGCCGAACGCTTGCACTATCGGGGGAAGGTGCTTCCTTATGAAGCGCTTGCGCAAGCACCCTGTGATGAGGCTGCTCTTGCGCAAATTCGCGCAAAGCAGGTGGACGTGGACCCGATTTACGTGGTGTTTACTTCGGGCTCTACGGGAAATCCGAAGGGCGTGGTTGCCTGCCACCGCTCGGTGATTGATTACACCGAGGCACTTTCCGAAGCGCTTGGCCTGAATGAGAACTCCGTGTTTGCCAATCAAACGCCGTTGTTTTTTGATGCTCCGTTGAAGGAGCTGATGCCGGTAATCAAATTCGGCGCAACCGCATATTTGGTCCCCAAGCAGTTGTTCCTGTTTCCCATGCGGCTTTGCGATTTTCTCAATCAATACCGCATCAATACCATTTGCTGGGTAGTCTCGGCGTTGACCATGGTTTCTTCTCTCGGCGTGCTGGAAAAAAATCCGCCGAGGTACCTGACCACCGTGGCATTCGGCAGCGAGGTATTTCCGTTGCATCAGTATCGGCTGTGGCGCAAGGCTTTGCCGAATGCGACCTTTTACAATCTTTACGGGCCAACCGAAGCCACGGGAATGTCCTTTTATTGGAAGGCGGAGCGTGAGTTGGAGGAGGGCGAGCCCATTCCCGTCGGCGTGCCGTTTAACAATACCGATTTCTTTTTGCTCAACGAGCAGGGCACTCTTGCGAGCACGTCGGAGCCGGGTGAAATTTATTTGCGCGGCACCTGTGTGACCTTGGGATATTTCAACGAGCCGCAAAAAACGGCCGAGGCTTTTGTGCAAAATCCGTTGCAAAAAGCTTATCCGGAAACCGTTTACCGCACGGGGGACATCGGATATATCAATTCTCACGGAGAATTGGTGTTTGTCGGACGCAAGGACGCGCAAATCAAACACATGGGGCACCGCATTGAGCTTGGTGAAATCGAAAGTGCGGCGCTGAAATCGGAGGAGGTTTCCCGTGCATGCTGCCTGTACGATGCGGAGCATAAGCGCATTTTGCTGTTTTATACGGGGCATGCGGAGGAAAAGCAAATGCTTGTGCATTTGGCTGCCTATTTGCCGAGATACATGCTTCCGGCCGTGTGTCGGCAGCTTGAAACCTTTCCGTTGACGCCGAACGGGAAAATCGACCGTCGAGCTTTGATGCTGCTGTGACGCTTCCTTTTTGAAATAAGAGAAGCGTACCATTGACAACGGCAAAAGGTTGTGCTATAATAAAGATGTATAACAATTGCGGAGTTCCGCAGGACTGAGGTTTTAGAAAATGAAAAGGACTTTGATTAAAAGTATCTATGCCGACCGGAGTGCATTCGATGGTGTCGAGATTACCGTCGGCGGCTGGGCGAGAAGCATTCGTGACAGTAAAGCATTCGGCTTTATTGACCTGTATGACGGAAGTTGCTTTAAGACCATGCAGGTGGTTTTTGAGCGTGAAAAGATTTCCAATTACGATGAAATCGCATCCCTCAATGTGGGCTCTGCCGTGGTTGTAAAGGGAAGAGTGGAACTGACGCCCGAAATGAAGCAGCCTTTTGAACTGAAGGCGATTGAAATTTGTGTGGAGGGTACCTCTACTCCCGATTATCCTTTGCAGAAGAAGCGCCATACGGTGGAATATCTCCGCGAGCAGGCGTATCTCCGTCCCAGAACCAATCTGTTTTCCGCTGTGTTCCGCGTCAGAAGCGAGGTGGCTTATGCCATTCATTCCTTCTTCCACGACCGCGGATTTGTGTATGTGC
>CAZWXE010000089.1:0-6405 GCA_964638045.1 uncultured Ruminococcus sp.
ACGCTCATTGAGCAGAACCGCGTCCTCGTAGTTGTAGCCCTCCCAGGTCATAAAGCCGATGAGTGCATTCTTGCCGAGGGACACCTCACCCTGGCTGGTTGCGGGACCGTCCGCAATCACATCGCCCTCCTCCACACGCTGACCCTTGGTTACAATGGGTCTTTGGTTGAAGCAGGTACCCTGGTTGGTTCTCTTAAACTTCAGCAGCTCGTAAATATCCTTTGTACCGTCATCGCAGGCCACAATGATGCGGTCTGCCTGGACGCGGTCCACAAAGCCGGATTTTTTGGCAAGAACGACAGCGCCGGAATCCAACGCAGCCTTGTACTCCATACCTGTACCGACAATCGGAGAGTCGCTGACCATCAACGGAACCGCCTGCTTCTGCATGTTGGAGCCCATCAACGCACGGGTGTTGTCGTCGTTTTCCAGGAAAGGAATCATCGCGGAAGCAACGGAAACCAGCATTCTGGGCGCCACGTCCATATAGTCTACGGTTGCGGCGTCCACCTCAACGATTTCGGCCTTGTCACGTCCGACCACCTTCGCATTGACAAAGCAATGCTCCTCATCCAAGGGCTCGTTTGCCTGTGCGACAACGTACTTGTCCTCATAGTCGGCGGTCATATACACCACTTCATCGGTCACCTGATGGCGAACGGTACCATCGCCGTTATCAATGTGCAAAACCTTGCGGTAGGGCGCCTCGATGAAGCCGTAATTGGAAATCTTCGCGTAGGTGGAAAGATAAGAAATCAAACCGATGTTCGGGCCTTCGGGAGATTCAATCGGGCAAATGCGTCCATACTGTGTATAGTGAACGTCACGGACGTCAAAGGACGCACGGTCACGGGAAAGACCGCCCGGGCCGAGCGCGGACAAACGGCGCTTGTGGCTGAGCTCCGCCAAAGGATTGTTCTGGTCCATAAACTGAGAAAGCTGGCTGGAGCCGAAGAACTCGCGAATGGCGGTGGTAACGGGACGAATGTTGATTAACGCCTGAACGGTAAGCTTCTCGTTGTCCTGCGTCGTCATGCGCTCCTTGATAATCTTGTCCATGCGGGCAAAGCCGATGCGGAGCTGATTTTGCAGCTGCTCTCCGACCGAACGAATGCGGCGGTTGCCGAGGTGGTCGATGTCGTCCACCGAGCCCACATCGTGCATCAAGTCAATCAAATAAGAAACGGAAGCGAAAATATCATCCACGGTGATGTGTCTGGGGCACAGCTCCGCCATTCTTTCCGTAACAGCGGCGCGAATGGCATCTGCATCCCCCTCGCAAGCCTGTGCGATTTCCAGCATCACGGGAATGCGTACCTTTTCGCGGACACCGCAATCCTTCAGGTCGAAGCCGATGAGATATTCGGGCTCCAGGGCATTATTTCCCATAACCTTCAGGGTCGTGCCGTTGTCCAAGCTCAGCATCACCTCGTTGACGGCAGCACGCTCGATTTCAAGTGCCTTCGCAGGCGTAATCACCTCTCCCGCCTCGGCAACGATTTCTCCCGTCAGGGGGCTCACCACCGCTTCGGCAAGGCGGTGATTTGCAATTCTTTGGTGAATTGCCATCTTTTTATCGAATTTATAACGGCCGACGGCGGCAATGTCGTAGCGTCTGGGGTCAAAGAAGTAATTGTTCAGCAAGGTGCGTGCCACATCCTCAATGGGAGGCTCTCCGGGACGCAGTCTCTTGTAAATTTCCTTCAGCGCTTCCACGCCTGCGGTAGAGTGATTTTGAACGGCCAAAGAATCGGATTCATCCTTTTCAAGGGTCAACCGCAAATGCTCGTCATCGCCGAACATCTCGTAAATCGCCTCTTGGGTTTCCACTCCGAGCGCACGAATCAGCATGGTCAGCGGCAGCTTGCGGTTTTTATCGATGCGGACATACATCACGCCCGAGGCATCCACCTCATACTCCAGCCATGCGCCGCGATACGGGATGACGGTGGTAGCATAGGTCTTTTTTCCCGCCTTGTCAATCTCGGAGGCATAGTACATTCCGGGAGAACGAATGATTTGGGAAACAATGATACGCTCCGCGCCGTTGATTACAAAGGTGCCTGTTTCGGTCATCAACGGGAAATCTCCCATAAAGATGTCAGCTTGCTTCACTTCACCCGTTTGTTTGTTGGTCAAGCGAACATTCACCTTCAGAGGTGCCGCGTAGTTTACGTCACGCTCCTTGCATTCCTCAATGGGATACTTCGGATGCTGGTCATCCAAGGTGTAAGAAATAAACTCAATGACCAGATTGCCGGAATAATCGGTAATCGGAGAAGCATCTCGAAGAACCTCCATCAGGCCTTCCCGCTTAAACCACTCATAGGATTGCGTTTGAATCTCTACGAGATTGGGAAGCGGATAATCGAAATGGGCTCTGGAGAAGCTTTTTCTGGTGTTTTTACCAAGCTTTTGATCTTTCACATGGACCATTAATTCAATCACTCCATTCAAAATATTGGTTCCGCTTGCAGCCGTTCCTGCGCCGATACAGAAAAAATGCAAACGCGGGTTCTTTTTTGTGCAATTTGACGAGCTCTCAAAAAGCCGACAAGGTAAAGAAGCCCACAATACAAGCGATTATAATGCAGTTTAATATTTTAGCATGTTTTCCCTCATTTGTCAAGAGCTTTTTTAAAAAATAAGAAAAAAATGTATTTTTCTATTTTGATGAAGTGTTCTTTTTTGTGAAAAACGCAATATAAGTAAAAATATTATAGAAAAAGGAAGAAAAACGTTCTTTTTTTCGTTGCTCATTTTGCACGAAAAATATTTTTTGATTTTTTTGAAAAAAAGGGTTGCAAAATCGAAACGAGTGTGATATAATAACCATTGTTGCATGCCGGTATGATGGAATTGGCAGACGTGCTGGACTCAAAATCCAGTGGTAGCGATACCGTGTCGGTTCGACCCCGACTACCGGCACCAACCCTTGAGGTGCTTGATTTTCAACCCGTTCTCTCTCCATGTAGGCAGCGGCGGTTGCCGTTTTACCGTAATGGTCCGATGTGGGCAATCAATGTGCAAACAAAAAAAGAAATCCATTCTCCTTCCCAATCGGGTTGGCTGTTGGATTTCTTTTTTGTTTTCATTACGGTCTTATTCTTCCCGCAACCGTTTGATTGCCTGTCGAATCTCCTCAAAGGAATATCCGTAACGGGAGAGAAAGCCGACCATTTTCCGCTGTGCGTCCTTATCCGCTGGAACAGTCCCGAAGTGTTTGACAATCAAGCGCCGACATTGCTCCGAAAAATCAATTTCTCCGTAAAGCGCATCCGCCTCGGAAATCAATTCCGCTCCGTATCCGCGACCACGAAGGTGAGCGGTGATGCGTTGTCTCCCCCACAGCTTGCGCACACATCGCTCAATTTCCCTGCGTACATCCTCCGACTCATTCAGTAAACCCTTTTCGGTCAGCAACCGTGCCGCGGCAACGGCCACCTCCCGTTCGAAGCCGTGTCGAACCAGCTTGTGTGCCAGCATTTGCACCGAATTGGCCCCATAGGAAAGCAAATACTCCCCGTACCGAACCGCCGCGTAAAGAGTAGACGCTTCTTCCAAACGGTCATACTGCTCCGCAGTGATTGCACCCTTCTCCGGGCGGAGCTGCGCATACTGCTCCGCAGACAGCAAGAAGCTTTTTTGCTCCCGATTTTCACCGCACGTCAGCGTAACGCCAACCGAAACCTCGGCTCCGCCGTTCTGCACACGAACGGCATGCACGGCGATGTACATCGTTTCTCCTCCCCGTATACACACATCGGGGAGTTTTTTTTCGCATTCCATCGGTTTATTCGCCGTCCTCTTCGCCGTCCTTGCTGAGTCTCACGTCAAAGTCGTCCTCATCATCGTCGTCCAGCTCAAACTCCTGCTCCATATTCGCCCGGGCCTGCTCGCTCATCGCGCGAACCTTTTCCTCCACCTCGCGCATCATTTCCGGATTGCTCTCCAGCATACGGCGCACACTGTCCTTGCCCTGCCCGATGCGCTCGCCGTTGTAAGAAAACCAAGAGCCGCTCTTTTTGATGATGTCCAACGAAACCGCGAAATCCAAAATCTCGCCCGACGCGGAAATTCCCTTGCCGTACAAAATATCGAATTCCGCCACACGGAAAGGAGGCGCCACCTTGTTTTTGACAATTTTGCACTTGACGTGGTTGCCGTAGACCTCGGAGCCGTCCTTCAACTGCTCGGTTTTGCGGATGTCAATGCGAACCGACGCAAAAAACTTGAGCGCGCGACCTCCCGGTGTCGTCTCGGGGTTTCCGTAAATCACGCCCACCTTCTCACGAATCTGATTGATGAAAATCACCACACAATTGCTTTTGGAAATCACACCGGAAAGCTTTCGCATGGCCTGCGACATCATGCGCGCCTGAAGGCCCACCATGGCCTGACCCATATCCCCTTCAATCTCCTGACGCGGAACGAGCGCGGCCACCGAGTCCACAACAATGGCATCCACGGCACCCGAGCGTGCCAACGCCTCGCAAATTTCCAAAGCGTCCTCACCGCAATCGGGCTGCGAAACCAGCAAATCGTTGATATTCACGCCCAAAGCCTTGGCATAAACGGGGTCCAGGGCGTGCTCGGCATCGATGAACGCCGCCGTTCCGTTTGCCTTTTGCACCTCGGCCAAAATATGCAGCGCAACCGTGGTTTTACCGGAAGATTCGGGCCCGAAAATTTCGATGATTCGTCCGCGCGGAACGCCGCCGATGCCCAAAGCAAAATCCAACGCAAGGGAGCCCGTGTGTACGGCCTGCACCTCCATCCGGGTATTTTCGCCCAGCTTCATGATGGAGCCCGCCCCGAAATCGCGTTCGATTTGAGACATGGCCGTTTTCAACGCCTGCTTTTTGCCCTCTGCGTCCAATTCGGTCGGGACGGCGCCCTTTGCTTTCTTTGCTGTTGCCATTTTTTCGTTCCTTTCTTCATGTCTGCCCGACGGCAGTTTTTCTTGCTATATCTATTATAGACTTGTTTTCTCGTTTTGTCAATAGGATTTTGCGAATTATTTTTCCGATTTTGGAATTTTTTCATAAAATCTTTGACTTTTTGACCTTCGTAGAAAGCGTTTCCGCAACAAAGCTCCGCAAGCCGGGCAGAAAAGCGAAGGCATTTTTCGGTAAAATTTTTTCGACGCAATTCAAAAAATATCTACGGCTCAATCCTTGACAATCGCAATGGATTTTGGTATAATAAGAGCAAACGTATGCACTTCCCCGCACAGCGTAGCGCAATAAAGCACAAAAATGTACCGGAAGGCAAAAGAATTCAAAATAAATCGGGGCGTGGCGCAGTTGATAGCGCGGGTGGTTTGGGACCATCAGGCCGCAGGTTTGAGTCCTGTCGCTCCGACCAAATTGGCTTTGGAAAGCAAATTCCGAAGCCTTTTTCTTTGTTTTCTGCGACTCATATTTTGGAGGTTGCGCGTACTGAAAATCGCCAAAACCACTCAACTTCATCTGATACAAATTTTGCGATTTTGGTTTTTAATCGTTCCCAATTATCATCATCAGAATATAAGTTAATCGGGACTTCTTGCACATTTTTTGCTTTTCCAAGAAATACCACGAAATCCCATCAGTAAATATTATTTTATCGCAATTTTCAAATTCATGTTCAATTTCCGATGTTTTTTCATATTTTAAAGGTTTGTAGACACCTTTACCAGAAAAACTTGGTGATTTAAATTCTACAAATACTTTTGCTTTACAAGGTTTTTCATATGATGAATGATTTGCCGGCGGTTAAAACCGGGGTTTTATAATTATCATTATAGTCAGTCGATTCAACAATGTACGGAGTGGGTTGTTCGTATGACAACAGTTCTCCGAGCTCATATTCAGTCCATTCAGTTGTCAAATTACTCATCGCTTTCACTCCGTTCCTTATTCTTTTCAATACACTCTTTGATTTGATCTTTCGAGCGATAATATGTTGGAAATATGTCGTTCATTTCATAAACACAAAACGGCATTTGAATATCGGCAACATCGTCATATTTGCAATCAGCAAAATGCGTTATATCAAAGCCATCATAATGAAATGTATCGGTCGGCTCAAAATATACTACAAACCCTAACGGATATGCTGTAATCTCCGTAAGTGCTAATGACTCACATGTTGTTTCGCCCATTCTCAAAACAACAGAAAGAGGGGCATATTTCATCAAATTACTCTTAGTAAGATACATACAAACTTTATATTTGGATTTGTCCAGCCCCACCGCTTCTTTATTGATAACAAATTTTCTGAGAGTATCAATTCGCTCGTCTTCAAAATTGTTGATTGAGCAGAACATGGATAAAACCTGCTTTATAAACCGTAGGGGATGTATATCACGAATACCAAACGCCTGATATTTAGGATCCATAGGTTCAGATAAAATGCTATGGA
>CAZWXE010000090.1:0-6213 GCA_964638045.1 uncultured Ruminococcus sp.
GAGATGCATCTTTCTATTTTGCTGGAGAATATGCGCCGCGAGGGCTTTGAGCTGGCCTGCTCCAACCCCCGTGTGCTGTACAAGGAAATCAACGGTCAAAAACATGAACCCATGGAGCGCGTCACGCTGGACGTTCCCATGGAGTTTGTCGGCGTGGTTGTGGAAAAGCTCGGTCAGCGCAAGGGTGATTTGCTTTCCATGAATCCCATCGGAACCCGCACTCGTGTGGAATATTCCATTCCCGCGCGTTGCCTGTTCGGTTACCGCTCCGAATTTCTCACCGCCACCCACGGTGAAGGTGTCATCAACACCATCTTCGACGGCTATGCTCCCTACCGCGGAGAAATCGTCATGAAGTTCACCGGCTCGCTGATTGCCTCCGAGGCGGGCGAAACCACGCGCTACGGACTGTACAACACGCAGGAAAGAGGTCAACTGTTTGTCGGACCGCAAACCCAAGTGTACGAGGGTATGATTGTCGGCGAGAATCCCAAAAACGACGACATTGTCGTCAACCCCTGCAAGAAAAAGCAGCTCACCGCCATCCGCTCCGCGGGTGCGGACGAAAAGCTGTTGCTCACCCCTCCCAAGATTTTTACGCTGGAGGAAGCAATTGAGTATATCACCGACGACGACCTGATTGAGGTCACGCCGAAATCCATCCGTCTGCGCAAAAAGATTTTGAACACCGAAATCCGCATGAAGGAAATGATGCGCAAGCGCAGAGCACTGGAAGCACAAAAGAAATAAAAAGCCATCCGCCGAGAAGCCGTGTATTGATTGCGATACACGGCTTTTTTGACGTTTGGCGCACCGTGGGGAAACGTGTCGCATATTCTGTACTGGAGGTGAGACAAATGAACCATGCGGCTTTGATGGCTCTGCTTGCCACCGCCGGGACATGGCTGGTAACCGCACTCGGTGCCGCCACGGTGGTATTTTTTAAGCACACCGAAACAAAGCAAATGAATTTGATGACGGGCTTTGCGGCAGGCGTAATGCTCGCCGCATCCTTTTGGTCCTTGCTGCAACCGGCCATTGAGCAGGCACAGCGGCAAGCCTCTCGATTCCCGCCCTTTTTGGTGGCGGCATCCGGCTTCCTTTGCGGCGGACTGTTCCTTTGGGGAAGCGATTGCGTGGTTTCCCGCGCGCTCCGCGGAGCAACCGCCGTGCGCGGAAAGGAGAATCGCTTGCGGCGAATGCTGATGCTGGTGTCCTCCATTACCCTGCACAATATTCCGGAAGGTCTTGCGGTGGGGGTTGCGTTCGGTGCCTTGAGCGGAGATGCCTACACCGCAGAGGGTCTCATGGGAGCAATCAGCATTGCGGTGGGTATCGGTTTGCAAAACTTTCCGGAGGGGGCCGCAGTCTCCCTGCCCTTGCGAAAAGAGGGATGCTCCCGCAAAAAAAGCTTTCTGCTCGGGCAGGCTTCCGGAATGGTGGAGCCCGTTGCGGGCTTACTCGGGGCCCTGTTGGTGGTCCGAACCCGTGCCGCGCTCCCCTTCTTTTTATCCTTTGCGGCAGGAGCAATGGTTTTGGTTTCCGTGCATGAGTTGATTCCCGAATCACAGCGTGAGCGTGACAGCCAACCGTACCTCGCCACGGCGGGCATTCTTTTGGGATTTACCGTCATGATGATGCTGGATGTAGCGCTGGGATAACCTGTCGGCCGAAGGCGCAAAAAGAAATACCGAGGACTCTTTCGCCGTCTGCGGCGCCGTGAAGTGCCCCGCGCACTCCGCCGCGCCGCTCCCTCTCCGAAAAAAGCCCGTCAAACCGACAAAACACGCTTGTTTGGTTGACGCTCCTCCGCTCGCGCTCCCGACAAAAGATGTAAAAAGCCCCTGTAAAAAATTTCAGGCCGTTACCTATTGAAAAAAGGAAAGGAAAGTGCTATAATGGTATGGAAAATGCGACAAAATAAAACAATGTCGGTATTCGGAAGGAGGACATGCCCGTGAAGCTGATGATTGCGTCCGATATTCACGGCTCGGCTTACCATTGCAAGCGCTTGATAGCGGCTTTGGAGCGTGAGAAGCCGGACAAGCTGGTATTGCTTGGAGACCTGCTTTACCACGGCCCCCGGAATGAACTGCCGCGTGACTACGCGCCCAAGGAGGTCATCGCCATGCTGAGCGCGCACAGGGAGCAGCTGCTTTGCGTACGCGGCAACTGTGACACCGAGGTGGACCAAACGGTGCTTCCCTTCCCCATTCTTGCCGATTACTGTCTGCTGTACATCGGGGGGTATCCCGTTTTTGCCACTCACGGACACAACCACAACGAGCAACAGCTTCCGCCGTTGCAAAGCGGCTCTGTCCTGCTGCACGGTCACACCCACATTCCCGCCTGCCGCGTGCACGAAAGCTACGTGTACCTCAATCCCGGCTCGGTGTCCATCCCGAAGGAGGGCTCTCCGCATTCCTACATGGTTTGGTCCGACCGTTTGATTGAGTGGAAAACAACGGACGGCGAGGTCTATCACAGCATTTTGTCGGAATCTCTGTTTTCGCAGGGCTTGTTCCCAATTTAATTTCAAGTTCAATTACATCGGAGGATTTTTTGTTATGAAAATCACAGTTTGTATCGGCAGCTCCTGTCACATCAAAGGCTCGCGCCTGGTGGTTGAGACATTGCAAGAGCTGATTGCAAAGCATCACGTCGGCGACAAGGTCGAGCTTGCGGGCACGTTCTGCATGGGAAGATGCCAAGAGGGCGTTTGCGTAACCGTGGACGATGCATTCCATTCGGTGACGCCCGAATCGACAGAGCAATTCTTTGACACGCAGGTTCTTGCCAAGCTTTGATTCGGAGGAAGGAACACAACCAATGGTATACGTACAGGTTTGTGTGGGAAGCTCCTGCCATCTCAGAGGAGCTCCCGAAATCGTTGCTTTGCTGGAAAGCGAAGTGGAAAAGCAGCAGCTTGACGGAGAGGTGTTGCTGACGGGATGCTTCTGTGCCGGCAAATGCAACCGTGTCGGCGTCACCGTAACGGTGAACGACGAGGTTTGCACGGGAATTACCCGCGAAAATTTTCGCGAATTTTGGAATGAGAAGGTCATGAAGGCCGTCGAACGCGAAAGGAGCTGAGTACATTGGCAAGCTGTCTCACCTTGAAAAAATCCAACTGCAAAAACTGTTATAAGTGCATTCGCCATTGCCCGGTCAAGTCCATCCGTTTTTCCGGAAACCAGGCACACATCATCGGCAACGAGTGCATCCTTTGCGGGCAGTGCTTTGTGGTTTGTCCCCAAGACGCCAAGGAAATCACCAGCGAAACCGAAAAGGTCAAGGTTCTGCTTCAATCCGGCGCTCCCGTGTATGCCAGCCTTGCCCCCTCCTTTGTTGCAAACTATGACGGTGTCGGCATTGAAGCCATGCGCACCGTGCTGAAAAAGCTGGGCTTTGCCGATGCGGAAGAAACAGCCGTCGGTGCCACCATGGTAAAAACCGAATATGAACGACTGATTTTCGAAGAGCAGCGGGACATTGTCATTTCCTCCTGCTGTCATTCGGTGAACCTCCTGATTCAAAAATACTTTCCGCACCTCCTTCCCTACCTTGCGGACGTGCTTTCCCCCATGCAGGTGCATTGCCTGGACATCAAAAAAAGAGTTCCGAAGGCAAAAACCGTGTTCATCGGCCCCTGCGTTGCCAAAAAGGACGAGGCCGAGTATTACAGCGGCATTGTGGACGCGGTGCTGACCTACGAGGACCTGACCGCGTGGATGAAGGAAGAGGGCTTGGAGCCCGAACGGGTGATGGATGAGGCAGAGGAAAGCCGTGCACGCTTTTTCCCCACCACGGGGGGAATTCTCAAGACCATGGATTTGAGCGCACAGGGATATTCCTACCTTGCCATTGACGGCGTCGAGAATTGCATTGCCGCGCTCCGCGACATCGAAAGCGGAAAAATTCACCGTTGCTTTCTCGAAATGTCCGCATGCGTGGGCAGCTGTGTCGGCGGTCCCGTCATGGAAAAATATCACCGTTCGCCCGTCAAGGATTACGTCGCGGTGTCGAGCTTTGCCGGGAAGAAGGACTTCCGGGTGGAGCAACCGGATGCAATGGCGTTGCGCAAGCACATCTCTCCCATCGAAATCCGTGCGGTGGAGCCTTCGGAGGCCGAGCTGCGGGAGATTTTGCGGCAAATGGGCAAGGTCAAGCCCTCGGACGAGTTGAACTGCGGCTCCTGCGGCTACGACACCTGCCGTGAGAAAGCAATTGCCATTCATAACGGAAAGGCGGCAGCCTCCATGTGCCTGCCTTACCTGAAGGACAAGGCCGAAAGCTTTTCGGACAGCATTGTAAAGAATACGCCGAACGGCTTAATCGTGCTCAATGAGAGCCTTGAGGTGCAGCAAATCAACCGCGCGGCAAGAAAAATCATGAATATCCATTCGGCCTCCGACATTCTCGGCGAGCCCGTGGTGCGGATTTTGGACCCGCAAATGTTTTTGCAGGTACTGGAAACCAGACAGGGTGTGCACGACCGTCGCCTGTACCTTGCGGAATACAAAAAGTACGTCGAGCAAACGGTGGTGTACGACAAAGACTACCATTTGTTGATTTGCATCATGCGCGATGTCACCGACGAAGAGGACGAGCGCCAGAAAAAGGAAACCATCAGCCAGCAAACGGTGGAAATCGCCGACCGCGTGGTGGAACGGCAGATGCGCATTGTCCAGGACATCGCATCCCTGCTGGGAGAAACCGCGGCGGAAACCAAAATTGCATTGACCAAGCTGAAGGAGTCGATTTTGGATGAATAATTTGTGTGCCGATGTCGGCTTTAAAAGCATCAACCATGTGGGCGAGCAGCTCTGCGGCGACCATGTGGACATTGTTGAAAAGAACGAAAACTCCTCGGTCATCGTCCTTGCGGACGGCCTCGGAAGCGGCGTCAAGGCAAGCATTCTTTCCACACTCACCTCCAAAATCATTTCCACCATGATGGCGGCGGACCTGTCGCTGGAGGATTGCGTGGAAACCATTGCCGCAACGCTTCCCATCTGCTCGGTGCGCGGCGTTGCTTACTCCACCTTCACCATCATTCACCTTGTAAACAACACCGACGCGGAATTGATTCAATACGACAATCCTCAGGTCATCATGCTGCGCGGCGGTGTGAACTACGATTATCCGAAAACCGAAATGACGTTGGGCGGCAAAAAGATTTTCAAATCGCTGCTCCGCCTTTGCGAGGATGACATTTTTGTTGCCATGAGCGACGGTTGCCCGCACGCAGGTCTCGGGAGAACCTACAACTTTGGCTGGAAGCGGGAGGAAATCATCGGTTTTGTGGAAGCGTCCGCAGCGGGCGGCTACACGGCAAAAACGCTTGCCACCATGCTGGTGGACGAATGCAATCGCCTCTATGGCGGAAAGCCGGGAGACGACGCCACCGCCTGTGTGATTAAAATTCGCAAGCGGGAGCCGATGAATCTGCTGTTCGGTCCTCCCGCCAATCGCGACGACTGCAACCGCATGATGTCGCTCTTTTTCTCCAAGGAGGGCAAGCACATCGTTTGCGGAGGCACCACCTCCTCCATTGCCGCCAAATATTTGGGAAAAACCGTCAAGGCAAGCCTGAATTTTGAGCGGAGCGACATTCCGCCCATCGCCGAAATCGAAGGCGTGGATTTGGTCACCGAGGGCGTCATCACCATCAACCGTGTGTTGGAATATGCCAAAGACCATTTAGACACCGACTCCGCTTACGAGCATTGGAGCTTTTCCCGCGACGGCGCTTCGCTCATCAGCCGCATGCTGTTTGAAGAAGCCACCGACATCAACTTTTTTGTGGGAAGAGCCATCAACCCCGCGCATCAAAACCCGGAGCTGCCCATCAATTTCAGCATCAAAATGAATTTGGTGGAGGAGCTGTCCGACTGCTTGCGAAAAATGGGAAAACGTATCAAAGTTATTTATTTTTAAGATAAGAAAGGTCCAACATGAGAAAATTCGATACCAAGGTTCAGCATTTAAAGTACAAAGTATTGCGCGAGGTCGCACGTGAGGCATGGGCGGGACGTCTGCCCGAAACCGCCATCGACATTCCGAAAACCATCATCCCCGGCAAGGTTCCCACCATGCGTTGCTGCATTTACAAGGAGAGAGCGATTTTGACCGAGCGCGTCAAGCTTGCAATGGGCGGAAAAAAGGATTCCCGTGTCATCCAGGTCATCGACATTGCCTGCGATGAGTGCC
>CAZWXE010000091.1:0-6060 GCA_964638045.1 uncultured Ruminococcus sp.
TCAGGCAGTGGTCAACCAAACCGTTACGGGCTTGATTCAGGGACGCAAGATTGAAGGAAAGGTGATGTTCCTCGGCGGTCCGCTGTATTACTGCCATGGCTTGCAAAAGCGCTTTTGCGAAACGCTGAAGCTGACTGCGGACACTGCCATTTTCCCGGAATACGCACTTTATGCGGTGGCAATGGGAGCGGCAATGACGGCACAGCATACCGAGCCTGTTTCCGTGGATGCGTTGCTTTCCAAAATCGAAGTGGACGCCGTTCGGGACGCACAGGCGTCCGACCGTCTTACCCCGCTGTTTGCAAGTGAGGAGGAGTACCGTGCATTTGCGGAGCGTCATGCACAAACCGCCGTCCCGTGCCGCGATATTGCCTCCTATACGGGAAAGGCTTGGCTGGGCATTGACAGCGGCAGCACCACCACAAAGCTGGTGTTGATTGCCGAGGACAAATCCATCCTTTACTCCTATTACAGCTCCAATCGCGGCAACCCCGTTGAGTTGATTCGGATGCAGCTGCAGGAAATTTACCGTTTGTGCGGGGACCGCATTGTGATTGCCGGCAGCTCGGTAACGGGCTATGGCGAGGAGCTGGTGGGACATGCTTTTCACATTGATGAGGGTGTGGTGGAAACCATTGCGCATTACACCGCCGCAAAGCATTTTCAACCGAATGTGGATTTCATTTTGGACATCGGAGGGCAGGACATCAAGTGCTTTCGGATTCGAAACGGAGCCATCGACAGCATTATGCTGAACGAGGCGTGCTCCTCGGGGTGCGGCTCCTTTATCGAAACCTTTGCAAAGGCGATGGGCTATGACGTGGCGCATTTTGCACAGCTCGGTATTTTTGCAAAGGCTCCGGTCAACCTCGGCTCACGCTGTACCGTATTTATGAATTCGTCGGTGAAGCAATCGCAAAAGGACGGCGCAAGCGTTGAGGATATTTCCGCAGGGCTTTCCATCAGCGTTGTGAAAAATGCGATTTACAAGGTTATTCGCGCTTCTTCGCCGAAAGAGCTCGGGGAGCGAATTGTCGTGCAGGGCGGCACCTTCTATAACGATGCCGTACTCCGCGCCTTTGAGCAGGAGCTTGGCTTGCAGGTTATTCGTCCGTCTATTGCGGGCTTGATGGGGGCGTACGGTGCGGCACTGCATATCATGCACTGCGAAAACAGCTCCATCCTGGGCCCGGAGGCACTTCGGACATTTACCCACGATTCCGTCACCACCGTTTGTAAGGGGTGCACCAATCATTGCCATCTGACGGTCAACCGTTTTTCCGACGGCCGAAAGTTGATTTCGGGCAATCAGTGCAGTAAGGGACTGGGTTTGAACGAGACCGAGAGTCTCCCCAATTTGTACGCATGGAAGCGGGAATTCTTCAAATCGCTGACTCCCGTGGCGGGCAGTCGAGGCAAAATCGGGCTTCCGATGGCGCTTTCCACCTATGAGTTTGCTCCGCTGTGGCATGCACTGTTTACTTCTCTCGGCTTTGAGGTGCATTTTTCCAAGCAATCCAACCGTGCAACCTATGAAAAAGGGCAGTTTACCATTCCGTCGGACACTGCGTGCTATCCGGCAAAAATCATGCACGGACACATGCTGGAGTTGATGGAGGACGGAATTCAAACGCTGTTTTACCCAGGGCTTACATACAACATCGACGAAGGCGCGTCGGACAATCATTACAATTGTCCCGTTGTCGCTTACTATGCCGAATTGCTGAACGGAAATATGGAGGAGCTGAAGAATGTGCGTTTCCTTTATCCGTATTTGTCGTTGGATTCGGAAAAAAGCCTTGTGCGCACGCTTGCACCCTGCCTGCGTGAATTGGACGGCAGCATCGGAAAAGGTGAGCTGAAGCGTGCGGTGGCCGAAGGCTTTGCGGCGTACCGACGGTACCGTGAAATGCTGAAGAGCGAGGGCGAAAAGGCTCTTGCCTACGCAAGAGCGCACGGCAAGCGCATTATGATTTTGGCAGGCAGACCCTACCACGTGGACCCGGAAATCGGGCACGGAATCGACAAGCTGGCATCCAATCTCGGTTTTGTCGTGGTCAGCGAGGACGCGGTTTGCCACCTTGCCCCGACTCAGTATGTCAAGGTTTTGGACCAATGGACCTTCCACGCGCGCCTGTACCGTGCCGCGGCCTATGCCGCTGCGCATGAGGACACCGAGCTTGTCCAGCTGGTGTCCTTCGGTTGCGGCGTGGATGCCATTACCACCGATGAGGTGCGCGCCATTTTGGAACAAAACAACAAATATTATACCCAGCTCAAGATTGACGAGATTACCAATCTCGGTGCCGTCCGTATTCGACTGCGCAGTCTGCTTGGAGCATTGGAAGAGAGGAGGTAAATGCTGTGCAGGATAAAACCTATATCCCTTTTACGGAAGAAATGAAAAAGGACTACACCATTCTGCTTCCCAACATGCTGCCCATGCATTTTAAGCTGATTGCGAAAATTTTGCAATCCTACGGCTATCATCCGGAGCTTTTGGAAACCACCGGTCCGCACATTGCCGAAACCGGACTCAAATATACGCATAACGACACCTGCTATCCGGCGGCGGTGGTTATCGGACAGTTCATCGATGCGTTGCAGTCCGGCAAATATGACCTGAACAAAACGGCACTCATTATGTTTCAAACGGGCGGCGGTTGTCGGGCGTCCAATTATTTGCCGTTGATTCGCAAGGCCATTGCAAGGGCCGGCTTCGGACATGTTCCCGTGATTTCGTTCAGCTTTTCCGGGTTGGAGAAGCATCCGGGCTTTCGACTCTCCGTGCCGATGGTTTTGAAGATGGCTTACGGTGTGCTGTACGGAGACATCATCATGAATTTGGTCAATCAGGTGCGCCCGTATGAGCGGGAGGCGGGAGCGGCGCAAAGGCTTGCCGACGAATGGATTGAACGCCTTGGCAAAGAGCTTGGCGTCGGCGGACGGTTGCGCTACAAGAATGTCAAGCGCAACTACGACAGGATTGTCGAATCCTTTGCGCAAATTCCGCGCGAGCGACGGGATGCGGTGAAGGTTGGAATTGTCGGTGAAATTTTTGTCAAGTATTCTCCGCTGGCCAACAACGAATTGGAGCGGTTTCTCATTCGCGAAGGAGCCGAGCCCGTGGTTCCGGGGCTCTTTGACTTTGTACTGTTCTTTTTCTACAATGAGATTATGGAGTACAAGTTGTATCGGCATCACAGAGAGCGATATTTGGTGTGCAATGCGGCATACCCGTTGCTGTGCGGGATGAAGGAGCATATTTCCGCCGCCTTGAAGAAATACGGATTTGACGGAATGACGCCCTTCCGGGATGTTGTGCGTATGGCGAACGGCGTCATTCATCATGCCGTAAAAATGGGAGAAGGCTGGCTGTTGACGGCGGAAATGGTGGAGCTTGCGCATTCGGGATGCGACAACATTGTTTGCGCGCAGCCCTTCGGCTGTTTGCCCAATCATATTTGCGGCAAGGGAATGATGAAGCCCATTAAGGAGCTTTGCCCGAATGCGAACATTGTTGCCGTCGATTACGATGCGGGTGCAAGCCGTGTCAACCAGGAAAACAGACTCAAGCTGATGCTTGCCAATGCAAAAAAGAAGTCGGCGTCAAAGGAGAAGGACAGTACGCCGACGCCCGATACGTACCCCGCAAGCAAGGAAACGGTGTCGGTCAAATAAAAGATGAAAAAATGTTGCCGATGAATGGAAGCGTTCTCCTATTCATCGGCACCTTTTTGACCTTGCGGAAACAAAATGAAGTTTGGACTGTTTATTGTTCAAAAAAGACTTGTCAAATGGCTTGCAAGCCGTTATAATGATGTTATACGAGCGGCAGAAGGTACTCAAACAGGAGGAGGTCCCATGAAAATTTTGAATTTCGGCTCTTGCAACATCGATTATGTGTATTCTTTAGACCATATTGTCGAAAACGGAGAAACCGAGTCCACGCAAAAGCTGGAAATCTTTTGCGGCGGGAAGGGGTTGAACCAGTCAATCGCGTTAAAAAGGGCGGGAGCGGAGGTATACCATGCGGGATACATCGGGGAAGGCGGCGACTTTTTGGTTGACTTTTTGCGTGAAAACGGTGTGGATGTCACCTTCCTCAAGCGCATTCGGGAGAAAAACGGCCATGCAATTATTCAGGTTGCAAAAAACGGAGACAATTCCATTTTTTTGTATCCGGGCTCCAATGCTTCGCTGACAAAAGAATACATCGACTCCGTGCTTTCGTTTTTCGGCGCGGGAGACATGTTGCTGCTGCAAAATGAAATCAACGAGTTGAGCTATATCATTGACAGGGCGTACGCACGGGGGATGAAAATCATTTTCAATCCATCTCCGTACAACGAGGTCATTGACGGCATCGAGCTGGAAAAGCTGTCTTATTTGATTTTGAACGAAATCGAGGCAAAGGAAATTTCCAAAAGCACGTCGCTTTCCGGCGCAATGTCTTTCTTCAAAGAACGGTTTCCGCGTTTGAAGGTGGTGATGACGCTCGGAAAGCGGGGAAGCATCTATCAGGATGCGCAGACGCAGGTGCTCTGCCCGAGCTTTCAGGTGGATACGGTTGACACCACTGCGGCGGGAGACACCTTTACGGGCTATTTTGCGTTTGGCATCGCGCAGGGAAAATCCGTAAACGATGCCTTGACAACCGCTTCCTGCGCCGCGGCAATCAGTGTCACCCGAAACGGTGCCGCGCCGTCGATTCCTTCGATGGAAGAGGTGGAAAAAGCCGAAAAAACACTTGTCAGAAAGGAGCCCAATTCGATTGCCGAACGCTTTTTGTTTGAGCAAACGGAGGAATATCTGGAAGCGCATTTGGCGGACGCGACATTGGAGGGCTTGGCGGAACACCTTGGATATTCCGCCGTCTATACCGGGGTGTTACTCAGACGAATGACCGGAGGCACCTATAAGTCGTATTTGCAAAAGAAGCGTCTGGCATGCGCGGAGAGGATGCTGCGGGAAACCGAACAGTCCGTCAGTGAAATCATTCATCTGGTCGGATATGACAATGAAAGCTATTTCAGAAGGATATTTAAAAAGCAATACGGGCAAAACCCGTTGCGATACAGAAAGAAGGAAGGAAACCGTTCATGAACGAGCAACAAGAACAGAAAATACAATTTTTCCCCGCGGGACTTGCGGACGTGGTGTTGGACACCGATGCTTATAACGAAATCGACGACCAATTTGCAATTGCATATATGCTGCGGTCCAAGGAAAAAATCAATGTGCGAGCCATTTGCGCGGCACCGTTCTTCAATGAACGGTCGGTCGGTCCCAAGGACGGCATGGAAAAAAGCTATGAGGAAATTTTAAAGCTGCTTTCGTTGATGAAGGAGCAGGTGCCGGTGTTCAAGGGAGCGGAGCAATATCTCACAGACGAACAAACACCCGTTCTCTCGGAGGCGGCCGAAAAAATCGCGGCAATGGCAAACGAATACACACCGGAGCACCCGCTTTACATTGTGGCAATCGGTGCCATCACCAATGTTGCTTCCGCGTTGTTGCTCAATCCCGCGGTAAAGCGCAACGCCGTGGTTGTCTGGTTGGGCGGTCACGCACATCATTACAAGCATACCCGTGAATTCAACATGATGCAGGATGTGGCGGCCGCAAGGGTTGTGATGCAAAGCGGCGTACCGTTTGTTCAGTTGCCCTGTTATGGGGTGGTGGACCGTTTTTACATTTCCAAACCGGAGCTTGAGTATTGGCTTCGCGGAAAAAACGAATTGGCGGACTATTTGGCAACCAACACCGTTGAGGCGGCAGACAGCTACGCCAAGGGAAGGGCGTGGAGCCGTGTTATTTGGGATGTTACCGCCGTTGCATGGCTTTTGAACGAGCGGGAGCGGTTTATGGAGGCGGAGATGCGTTCCGTACGCTTGCCGGGTTATGACTGTGTGTACGAAAAAGACAGCCTTGCGCATCGGATGGTGTATGTTTATCGCATCAAGCGAGATGCATTGATGAATGATTTGCTTCAAAAAATCACGACCTGAGTTTTGAATTTTTTGCCGGGGGCTTCTTGCAAGAAGCTCTCGGCAAAAG
>CAZWXE010000092.1:0-5827 GCA_964638045.1 uncultured Ruminococcus sp.
GCTTTGCAGCCGACATCGAAGAGGTTTGCCCCGATGCATGGTTCCTCAACTACACCAACCCCATGGCAATGCTGTCCGGATACATGCAGCGTTACACCAAGGTAAAAACCGTTGGTCTCTGCCACAGCGTTCAGGTTTGCTCCAATCACCTGCTGAAGAAGCTGGACATGAACGAATATGTGGACAACCACAAAGAAAAAATCGCCGGCATCAACCACATGGCTTGGTTGCTTGAAATCACGGACAAGGACGGCAACGACCTCTATCCGGAAATCAAGCGTCGCGCAAAGGAAAAGAACGCAACGGAAAAGCACAGCGACATGGTTCGCTTTGATTACATCGACAAGCTCGGCTATTACTGCACCGAAAGCAGCGAGCACAACGCGGAGTATAATCCCTTCTACATCAAAGCGGGACGTGACGATTTGATTGAGAAGTTTAACATTCCGTTGGATGAATATCCGCGTCGTTGTATCAAGCAGATTGCCGATTGGAAGCATCAAAAGGAGGAGCTGATGGCAGGTGGCAACATCACCCACACACGCTCCCGCGAATATGCTTCTCACATCATGGAAGCAATCGCAACCAACGTTCCTTACAAAATCGGCGGCAACGTCATCAACCACGGCTGCATTCCGAACCTTCCCGCAGAGGCTTGCGTAGAGGTTCCCTGCTTGGTAGACGCAAACGGTATTACCCCCACTTACGTCGGTCCCCTGCCCTTGCAGCTGGCGGCAATGAACTCCTCCAACATCTATGCGCAAATGCTGACCATTGAGGCCGCACACACCGGTTCTCGCGAGACCCTGTATCAGGCAGCGATGATGGACCCCCACACCGGCGCACAGCTGGACCCCGACCAAATCAGAAATCTTTGCGATGAGCTGATTGAGGCACACACCAACGCAGGCTATCCTATTTTTTAATCGATTTTTCAAATGAAAGAAAAGGCCGAGTCATTCGCTTCATACAAGCGTTTGACCCGGCCTCTTTTTGATTGATCAATCGATATTCTCAAATGCTTCCGGACAAAGACCGGCGGAAATAAAATCGTCGTTTCGCACAAGTGCTCCGCCGAATCCGGCGGTTCTCATATATTTTCGGTCGGGCGTAATATCCGCCGTCAACATGCCGACATCCTTGCCCATATTCCCCACAATAGTACCGTCCGGCGCTACAATCATAGAGCATCCTCCGTGGAATTCATCCCCCATAGAGTAGGACGCTCTTGCCACATAAGCATTGCAACGGAAGGCAAGCAGCTTTGCCTGCGCATGAATAATGTCCGCACGCTCTCCGCGTTGATAACCCGGAACGACGACAACATCCGGCTTTTGCTGTGCAATATACTCGATTTGCTCATTGAAATACACATCGTAACAGGTCATAAACGCAAATCGAATGCCGTCTACACAGCAAACGCAATTTCCGCTTCCGCGTTCCACACCAAGCTCGATTTCCGAAGGCGGAAGATGAACCTTGTCGTAAACAAAAGCGACCCTTCCGTCTTTCCCGTACAAATAAGAACTGTTTCTGAGCTTTCCTTCCCGCATTTCCAGCACATTGATGACAATATAACAGGATTTTTCCTTTGCCATGCAGGAAACCGCCCGCTTCATTTCCTCGGCACGCGCCAAAGCCGCCAATTCCTTTTCTTTATCCGAAAGTCCGCCTGCGTTGGAATATTCGGGCAGCACGATGAGCGCGTTTTCGGGGGCAGCCTCCGCTTCATTCAATAAAAAGCGTGCAATCGCGGCATCGGGCGGCACGTCCATGTAGTAGGACGGCTGAACAACCACACATTTCAGCATCAAAAGCACTCCGTTTCCGAGGCGACATCAAAAAAGTTAAGGTGCCTCTGTAATTTCTTCTTCCTCAACCTTGTTCTCGTAAGGCTCAATCATGTACCGTTCAATTACGGGATATGCCGCATAGGTACTGCAAAACGCGCAGAAGGACAACAGATAAAACGCGGGCATAATAAATGGCAAAACAATGTTAATCGGTGCCAACACCGCCATCAAAACCAGATTCAATGCCACCAGAATGAGCATTCCCAAGGCAGCCATCAGATTGCGCTTGACGCCCAAGGTTGTAAATATCAAAGCGTTTTTGAACAGCTTCTTCAGGGAGAGGTCAAACGTAATCAGCATCAAATAAAGGTAAAAGCGCATGAAAAAATACAAAATCAGCATTGCGCAAATGGCGTAGAAGCCAACGTTGAGCAGAAAAGAAGTGCCGACCATATTCCAAAAATATACCAAATCGAAGAACAGCAAGCCGATAATCACCACGTCAATCAAGCCCAGCAAAAAGCCCTGCTTGAAATTTCGCTTGACGGCATAAAAGTAATCGGAAAACAGGAACACCGGCTCTCCTCTGACCATGCTGCGCAAAATATACGTTGCGCCGACGTTCTGCCAGCCGAAGGTCAGTACCGTGAACAGGATGCAAATACCGATGCCGATATAAGAGCCCACGCTGTACACGGGAATGTTCAGCTGTGCACCGAAAAGGTCCAACAGCAATGTGCCTTCCGGACTTTTTTGAATGAGATTGGCTCCGTAAAGGACGGAAAAAGCAGGGGTGGTCGCCGTAGGCGTTTGCCGAGTGCCGAGGTACAAAACCAGCATCACAATGAGCGGAACCACCATGACAAACATCATCAGATTCAGGGAAACCAGCTTCCAAAATCTTCGTCCCAAAACCTTGAAAAAGCGCTTTAAATTTGGTGTTTTATCTTCTTCCTTTTCGATATCAAGCTGATTGCCCCGATTCGCATTGAACAGGCGAAACAGCTTTCCGGATTGCTTACGATCGGCCAAAATATCATCTCCTTTGCAAATTTACCGACGATCCATTTTAGTATACCACACGTTCCGACAAAAGTCAACGAAAATATCGTGACTTCTTTCAAAACCGCTTTCGTGGGTGCCGTTTTCGCAAGCAAGCCTTCTCGTTCTTTCAAAAGACGGAAGCCGTGCAAAAAAAGTTTTCGCGTTTCTCAAAAAAAACTTGCAATGAAAATAGAACTATGGTATAATAGATGCAGAAAGTCTTGCGGGGCAAGTCTTGGGGCTTCGCCTTGCGCGCGGCTTTGCACGTCTGCGCAATTGACAGCCTCGCACACCCTTGCAAGCAAGCGCTTTTGCTTTACGGTATAAACAGATGCGAAAAGCCTTGCAACGGAACATCAGAAAGGACCTCTCCATGACAACTGTAATGAAAAAGAAAATGCCGCTGTTGATGGCAATTGCTGCCGTCGTCATTGCCGTCGGTGCCATCTTGATTTTAATATTTGCCGTTCCGAACGCAAATGCACAATATAAAAAGGTTCTCGGCTCCGTAATTGCCGTGCTCATGTTGGTGCTTTCTGCGATGATCGGGTATTATTTGTGGCTGCAACGGGATGTAGAGCCGAATTTTTTCCTGTTCGACCGTGCAAAAAAGCGCAACATCTCGGTAGACGACCTGACATTTAAAATCGTCAACGAGCGCATGAGCTTCTTCTTGACCTTGCATTGTGACTCCGTGGAGCAGCTGTGGAGCGAAAATGCATTGGAAAACGACAGCAAGCTGGGATACCGCCGCGTATTTCGGCCCCTGCTCGCCTATAAAATGCTGTACGACTTGGCTGATAAAAACCTGGATTCCTATTGGAATTGCCTGTTCGACGCCTCCCCGGACGTCATTGATTCCCTGTGCAATGCATTGGAGCAAGGCGGTGAGCAGGAGTTGGTAAAGGCGTTTCGGTTCCTAATGGAGCATTACAAAGAGGAGCCGCACAAAATCAAGGATTTTGTAACTGGAAACACCAAATATATCCGCGGCAGAATGTTGGCATACATCAAGCACAACATCGAAGCATTTTACTGAGCCAACCGCGATAGCGGCGCTCCGAACACGAAAAGGATAACCGTGTACCTTGAGACGATTCGTCCCGAAGTACACGGTTCTCTTTTCTTTATTTTTTGGAAAGGATATCGTTTAACAGATTTTTGGTATTGGTGTTAATCAACGCGGAAATGGTTTTGGACAATGTTTGATGAACCTGCGGGTCCAAATCCTTGCTGCGGAGCAACCACTTGTTCTTTGTGAAAACCAGCTCGGTCAATGTGCTTGCATTATCGGAGGAAAGCAATTGATACAGTGCATCGGTAAACTGCTTCCTTTGCTCCGGATTCATCTCCTCAATCCATTCATTCAAGGATTTGTCCGTTCGCTTGGTGGTTTCCCTCACATCGTTCAAGTGTACAAAGGAATTCCCCTTTACCTCCCACGTCATGCCGTCATGCTGAAGCAAACCGTTCTGTCTGCTTTTGACCACGGTGTAGTTTTCGTCATGCTCCAGCAGCATTCCCACCAGAGACGATTGCGGAACCAGCGTGCGGATGAGATGACGCGTTTCCAAATATGCGGGTTGCGACAAAAAGCCCTTGCGAAATCCCGGACCGTCGTTGTTCCATGCCCTCAAAATTCTTTTTTTGCAGGAGGCATCACAGTGAACCGCAGCATACACCGCCAAATTTCCGCCCTTGCTGTGTCCGGTCAAGCGGAGCGCATCGGAGGAATAGGACGCCACGGTATTCAGATATTCCACGGCCTTTGTTTGTGCGGGCACCGCATCGGAAAAGCTCATGTTGAAATTTTCCTTCCAACCGATAATCGTATCGTCGGTTCCGCGAAACGCGATGACCGGGATATGATCGTCCGGAATGAAGGTGGTAGCGGAAAATTGCATCTCCTTTTCCTTGTCAATGATGTTGACATGGGCCTTCATATTGACGTTGCGGAAACGGCGGGTATCCTTGAGTTCTCTGAAAAGCTTGACAATGGCATTCGGAACAATTAACCCCATGGAAATTTTATTGATATCGGTATTTCGCGCAAAAAAGGTGTTTGCGGCCGCTTTAATCGGAACGGCGGCATCGTTATAGCTTTCCGGAACAATTCCGTTGAAATCAATGTAAGAGAGCAATGAAAAAATCAAGCTGTCAACATCATTGAAGGGGGCTTCGCTGAACAACAGGTCCCCACGCCACTCAAGGTAATCAAACAAATTTCCCATGAGACTCTTCCTTTCCGCAAAAGTGCTTTCGAATCGGTTCAGCAGCCGTGGTAAAGGCGCTTGCTTTCATACAGCGGGCTACATGTCAAATTGATTCCGAGCTTTTTCAAGGTGTGCTCATCGTTTTCGGACACGATGACGGAAGAATGCATTTCCGAGTGTCGCAGCTTGGAAAGCTGCTCCCGCGCTTTTGCCGCGACGGGGTCCGTCAGAGCACAAATGGACAACGCAATCAACACCTCATTCGGATGAAGCCGAGGATTGTTGCTGCCGAAGGCCTTCACCTTCAAATTTGTAATCGGCTCCAACACCTCCGGAGAAATCAAATCGATTCGGTCATCAATACCGGCAAGTTTTTTCAACGCATTGAGCAGGGCCGCGGAAATGGCCCCGAGCAAGCGGGAGGTTTTTCCGGTAACAATGGTGCCGTCCGGCAGCTCCAGTGCCACGGCCGGCTTCCCTGTCGCTTCGGCCTTTTCGGTTGCGGCCACCACTGCCCGACGAAAGTTTTCGTCAACACCCGCCGATTTCATAATCAGCTTCAGCTTTTCGATGTCGGCAAGCTGCTCTCCTGTTTTTCTCTGCTTGCAAAGCGCACCGTAATAACGACGCACGATTTCCATCTTCGCCGCATGACAAACCGCCTCGGCGTCTACAATGCAGTTACCTGCCATGTCGACGCCCATATCGGTTCGAGATTTATAGGGAGAGGTACCGCTGATTTGCTCCAGCATTGCATTCAGCACCGGGAAAATTTCC
>CAZWXE010000093.1:0-5763 GCA_964638045.1 uncultured Ruminococcus sp.
ACTGGGGTGCTTCGCCATCGTCTGCCCAATACTCATCCATAGCGACGATCTTATCGCCTTTGAGTTTGATGAAGGACGTAGCGTGGAAAGAAGCGGAGCAATCCTTCGGATATACCCATGCTGCGGTGACAATCATATCGTCCGTCGTGACGATCTTTTCAATCTCACCATCCCAAGCTCCGGGATACTCGCAGTTGGCTCTTATAAATTCCTCAACCGTGAAATGCTCATTGGAGCAATGCCAATTTACATAGGCATCTGCGTGGAAATATCCTCTGATCTCGTCTGCTATCTGTGCAAGAATGTCAGCCCAAAACTGTTGTATGTTCACGGATTTGTCTCTCCTTACCTCCATTTATTGTTGTGTACACAGCATATCACAACTTCGATATACTTTTCAATAGGTCGTGTGATATTTTCTGCAAAATAATGCAACTTTTTTGTGAACACACGCCATTGGACCGTTTTCACTGCGTTGAGCGTATCCACCACCCTTCATCTATAAGACTTCGCAGATGATGAAAGCTTACAAAGCTTTTTAAAATTTTTTTCGATCAGTAAAGTGTGACTTGGTACTTCAAAGCAGCACTGCCGCAAAGGGATGATTCCCTTTGCGGCAGTGCTGCTTTTACTTCACTTCCCCATCGATACCGACGGCAAGGCTTTTTCGAAGAACAACGCGGTTTCTCCGAAGTGATTTTTACCGTTTGTTCTTTTTGGAAACCTTGCGAATGCGTGTGACGTAAGCGAGGTTAACAATTTCAAGCTCGGCGGAATTCTTTTCGATGAGAATGCCGTCGTCATGAATTTCCTTGATGACGCCTTGCACACTGCCGTCAATTGCCGAGGCAAGCGTGTAAATGATGCATGCTTCACCGATAAATTGTTGTGCCAATTCTTTCATTTCAAAGGTCTCCTTGCTTTTGTGATTTTTGCGGTGATTGATGATTGCCGCGAGGGTTTGCTTTTTTGCTTGTGCCATGATAAGCAGAAGCAAAAGCAACGCTAAAAGCACCCATAAATAAGATTCCATTTTACCCTTTATTCTCCGCCTGTTTATGATAGAGGTTCGATGTTGCTCTGCCGATGACTTCATTATATCACCGATGGCGAAAAAAATCAATACCGTTCTACCTGTAATTTACGAAAGAATCGACGAAAAGCATTTTTTACGGTTCGCAATGCGAATTTTCGCAAAGGATGAGGCGACGTGGCTTACCGTGCTTCTTCTCTTTACAGAGAGCTATCCTGCTTTCGAAGCCCAAGCCATGTGCGCAAAGCCTGCCACAGGAACGGTGCATTCAGCCCCATCAAAGCCGCGGTCGGCAGCAGGCACCACAAAACGCGGTGTGCTCCGCCAAAGCTCATGATGGCGCAGGATGTCAACAGCAATACGACGCTTGCGCACATTCTCGGCAGATACAGGCGGAAGGAAATCAGGCGAGGCACATCCGCCAAGCGTGCAACCAGAACAACGGCGTAAGACAGCAGAGTTGCCACGGCAGCACCGATGGCACCGAACCGCGGAATCAAAATCAAGTTCAAAATGACATTGCAAACGCTGCCCGTGATTGCGGTCAAAAAGGAATGCATGCTCTTTTTTTGCACCATATAGACGGTTGCCAAAAAAGACACCAATGCCTCCAACGCCGCCGCACACAACAGCGTGGGCATCAGCCTTGACGCGTCGTGATAGGCTTTGTTGAGCAGAATCCCCGTCAAAAATTCCGAGCAAAGGAGCAACGCGGAGCTTCCCATCATTGTCACCGACAAGAATCCGCGATAGACCTGAGAGTAAAATTGCCCGCAGCTTTGCTCATCCGAGGCGGACGCAACGGCAGAAAATTGCCATGCTTGCAAAAAGATACCGGAAAGCAGGTTGACCACAGTTGGAATTTTGTACGCCGCGGAATAAATCCCGTTGATGCTTTCTCCGCAAAAATAGGTTACCATATAGCGGTCGGAAAGGTCTGTAATCAGCCAGCAAACCGTGGTTGGAATCATCGGCAAGGAAAAGCGAAGCATCTCTGCTGCCACATGACGGTCCACTGCCGAAAATCGAATTTCCCGCCACAGCTTGGCGCTAATCAGCAACAGGAGCGTGGTTAGACAATTTCCAACCACCACCGACAGCACATATCCGACAACTCCCAAATGCAAAACCGCCAAAAAGAGGATGTTGAACAAAACGGTTAGCAATGTGTTGAAAATACCCTGAACGGCGAACAGGCGGATGCGGTCGGTGGCACGGACGTACTGCGCAAGCACCGCCTGTATATCCGCAAAAAACACATAAGCAACCAGCAGCCACACATATTCCTTTAAGTAAGGAATGAGGGACAGCAACGGAGAAAGAAGCAAAAAGGCAAGGAGCCCGCACAGCAAGAGAAAAATACCCGTTGAAAGAACCTTCCTTTGATTGGTCTCCCTCTCCGCGGCAAAGCGGAAAATACCCGTGCTGACACCGACGCAGGCAACGGGAAGCAGCAAATTGGCGGCGGAGGTGATCAGCTCCGCCGCTCCGTACTGCGCAGTTGTCAGCCACGCGGTGTACAGCGGCATCAGCACAAACACCAGCAGCTTGGAGCCGAAGGTTCCGATTGCCAATACAACGGTGTCCGAGAACAGCTTCTTATAACGGTTCATGCATTATTTCTCCCGATAAGTACGGGAAATATCCGGCTTTCCGTCACCGTCCACATCGGTGTAAACCGTGTCCACCTTTCCGTCCCCTGTGGTATCTGCGAAAATTCGGTTTCCCGTGGTTTTGCTTGCCTTCTTCCGCTTGCGTTGCATATCAATGACGCAGGCAATCGCAAACGCCACGCTCAACGCCAAAATGACCCAGCCCGCAATCCGCAACAGCCAACTGAGCAATTGCGCGGGGCCGACCAAAACAAGCACCAGTCCGAGGAGCAGCTTGGGAAGCTCTGCCTTCAGACATTCCATGCGGTCTCTTGCCATAATGACGCGAACCAGAGGCACAACCAGCAAAAGCACTCCGAAGAGCACCGTCAGCAGCGTATCGTGAATAAACAGCATCAAAAAGCCGAGAACAGTCATCATCAAAGAGGAAAAGAACTGCCATTTCCCGACGGGGTAATCGAACGCGCGCAGGCCGGATATCAGCCCGGGGATGCTGTATACAATCGCGACAATGCCGAGAACGGCAAAAACGATTTTCAACAGCAATCCGATGTCCAGCAGCAACAGCAGCAAGCCGACCAAAACGCCGGGGACGGTAACGGCAAGCAGTGCCTGCCAGCCTTCGGTGTGATTCAAAACATTGTGTTTCATAACAAACTCCTTTTGTACATATTTAGTATGGTTCAATTGGTTCGAGATATGCCGTTTTTTAAAATCAGGTGCAATGCCTTTGGGGAAACCAAATGCCCGATATCCTCTCCCCGCTCCATGCGACGGCGCACTTCCGTGGAGCTGAGCAAAGCCTCACTTCCCTCCGACCGAAGCAAAATTGTGTGAAAGCGCGGGTTGTGCGCGGCATTCCAGCGTGCCATTTCCCGCTCGTAGGCAAGGTCATCTCGGTTACGGTAGCCTTTGCAAACCGCATCGGCGGAAAGACGGTCATACAGGTCGATGAGCATTCCGCTGTCGGAAAGCACCTGTACATTGGAAAGCTCGGACACCGTCAGTCTTGCGATTTCCGTCCGTGCTTCCATGTCAAAAAGATACTGCTTACTTGCATTGCACATGACCGCGACGACTACCCTGTCGTACATTGCAGCAACGCGCTTGACCAGCGCAAGATGACCCAATGTCATTGGGTCAAAGCTTCCCGGGACAATGGCGAGGCTCATTTTTCTTCCTCCCGTTCCTCCGCACGGAGCTTTAAAACAGTGACACACGCCGCGCCGTAACGGGAAATTTTGACCGCCTCAAACGCATCCTTCAACGCGCTGTCGTCGGCAAACACATCCGCTTCGGAGGCCGTTTCGCAAACTACCCTTGCGTTTGCGGAAAGTAATTTGTCGTTTTGCAACCGCCTCAATACCTTCGGCACCAAACCGAGCGCATAGGGCGGGTCCAAAAAGACAAAATCAAAGCTTCGTTTGCTGCGACGCAATTCGGAAAGCAGTGCCGCATAGTCCATGCAACGGATTTCACATTGCAGTGCCAGCCTTGTTTTGAGCGCATTTTGACGGATGATGCCGACTGCCGTTTTATCGTTGTCGCAAAGCACCGCGCGGCTTGCGCCGCGGCTGAGCGCCTCCAGTCCCAGCTGACCGGAGCCCGCAAACAAATCCAGCACCTGTGCACCGTCCAACTCGAATTGAAGCATGGAAAACAGCGCTTCCTTGGTTCGTTCCGCCGTCGGTCGCGTGTGCTCACCCTTGGGCGCGGACAGGCGTACACCGCGCGCTTTGCCTGTGATAATCCGCATCATCGGCTCTCACCTCCGTCGTTTTCTTGCTTGTGAAAATAAGCGTAAATCGCACTTGCGTCTTTTGCGGAAATGCCCTTTGTTTTTGCAAGCTCCTCCCGTGCGGCTTCCCGAACGGCACGAATGCCGCCGAAGGCGGACAACAGCAGCTTTGCTTTTGCGGGACCGATTCCGTCAATTGCCGTCAGCGCAGATGTTTTGACGGTTTTACGCTTTGCGTGCTCCATCCTGCCCACCGTGTAGCGGTGTACCTCCTCTTGGATTCGATAAATCAGGGAAAACACATCCTGCTCCTTGAGAATCCCGATTTCTCCGCAGTCGGTACAAATCGCTCTTGTTTTATGCTCGCCGTCCTTGACCATGCCGAATACGGGAATATCCAATTCCTTCTCCCGCAAAAGCTCGCGAACGACGGAGACATGTCCGCGTCCGCCGTCCAGCAAAATCAAATCCGGAAGCTCTGCAAACGAGCCGCTTTCGTCGGTTAAATGCGCCAGCCGTCTGGATAAGGCTTCTCGCATGGAGGCATAGTCGTCGGTGCAAGGCACCGATTGGATGCGAAAGGTTCGGTAATCCGATTTTTGAAACCGTCCGGATTTGTATACAATCATCCCGGCCGTTAGGTGCTCGGTGCCGAAATTGGAGATGTCGTAGGCCTCAATTCGCTCCGGATACGTTTCCAATTGCAGCATGGAAGCCAATTTGAGCAGCGTTCCCTCCTGCTTTTGGCTGTCGATTTGGTAAAGCTTTGCCCGGTCGGCGGCGTTTTTGGCAACCATCTCGCACAGCTCCTTCAGCTGTCCGCGCTCCGGTGTATGCAGGCTTACCTTTTTTTTCGCAAGCTTGCTCAGGTAGGAGGACAACAGAGAGCGGTCCTCTTCCTCCATGTCAAAGGAGAGCAAAATGCGTTGCGGAATGTACTCTCTTGCTTTGTAATGCTCACATAGGAAGGTGGTCATATCCTCCGTTTCCAAAATGCTGTCCGCTCCGTAGAGAAATTCCGCCTTGTCCTGCAAAACCCCCGCGCGCACGTAAAACACCGAAACACAGGAGCACAGCCCGTCCGAATACAGCGCAACGATATCATGCTCGGTGTCCGGAGCGGCAACAACCTTTTGCTTTTCTCCGACGGCGTCCAGCGCGCGCAATGTATCGCGGCACCGCGCTGCAGCCTCAAAGCGCTCGGCATTTGCATACTCGTACATCTGCTGTTCGATGCGTTGCTTTACCTCGCGATTCTTTCCGCCGAGAATGTCGGCGGCATTTCGTATGGCCTTGCGATATTCCTCTGCCGAAACCGCTCCAGTACAAACGCCGCTGCAACGATGCATCTGGTAATATACGCAGGGGCGCTCCTTGCC
>CAZWXE010000094.1:0-5714 GCA_964638045.1 uncultured Ruminococcus sp.
CCATGTCTTACCAACCTGACGAGCTCCCTCGATAATCAAAGGCTTACGGCGTTTGCTTTGCTTCCATTTTAATAGCTTTTCAATAGCAATTCGGTACATGATTGCACCCCCATTATTATAATGCAAATATAGTATAGCACACAATTACAAAAAATACAAGGAATTTTTGAAGAGCAATTACACTTTTTACAACGAACAAAGCAACTGTGCATATCATTTTATCATACATACACCGTATGAGCCCTTGTAAAAAATCAAAATATCACGATCAATTCTGTAATTTGACGTAAAATAAGCGATGCCGAGTCCCAAAACTCAGCATCGCTCATTTCATTGTTGCACCGGCCCTGCATGACAGATGCCGTAAAATCGTTAAATGATTCGTTGAACTGTTTTACAAACACCCGACAGGTTGTGGAGTGCCGGTTTATTTCGGTTGCGGACGCGCCATCGGCGGTCAGTTCTCGTCCTCCGACTCCTCGGTGCGGCGCACGGGGGAGGAGGGCACACGTCCGACAGGCCTTGCGGGGGGAGCAGATGTCGCGCTGTGCGTGGGACGCGTCGGCTCCGTCGGCCGCGACACGGGCCTTGCGTTGGGAGAGGTCGGTGTGCGGCGAACCTGTGCCGTTGGATTGGATGCCGTCGGACGGCTTGTTCCCGCAGAAGGAGCGGTCGGAACGGAGGGACGGCGGACCGTAGTTGCACTGCCGCCGGCCACGGGAGATGCTTTTGCTCCTGCGGAGGATTCCGGCATGGAGTGCTCATAGGAGTAGTAATGGGAATAACGCTGGCCGCCGGACATTGCCGCTCTGCCGGATTTCTTTTGCACTTGGTTCAGCACGACGCCCATCAGACGGGTGCCGCTTTTTTCCAGCTGTGCCTTTACATCCAGGGCGACGCGACGCTTGACGGTGCCCGTGTTAATCACCAGTACGGCTCCGTCACAGACGCTTGCCATGACAGCCGCGTCGATGACCAGTCCCAGCGGGGGCGCGTCGATGATGATATAATCGTAAAGAGGACGTTTTTCCGCCAGCAGCTCACGGAAGGCCGCAGAACCGACCAGCTCGGCGGGGTTGGGGGGGAAGGGACCGGTGAAAATAACATCCAACCCCGGAACGGAGGTGGGATAGATGGCGTTGTCCGCCTCTACCTGGCCGGAAAGCACCTGCGAGAGCCCGAGCACGCCCTTTTCCTTGGTGTAGCGTGTGACAAATGCGGATTTACGCAGGTCCGCGTCCACAAGCAGTACGCGCTTTCCCGCGCCTGCAAGGCTGACACAAAGGTTGAAGGAAACGGTTGTTTTACCCTCGTGCGCAAAGCAACTGGTGACGATGACCGTTTTCACATCCTTGCCGGAAAACAGGATATTGGTACGCAGGGTGCTGAAGGCCTCCCGCATAAAGTAATTGTCTTGCTCGTTATGTTTGATTTCAATGGTTTTCATCATACAAGCTCCCTCTTACGTATTCGGCGCGCCGGTCTCATAGGAGGTGTAGGCGGCGTAACGCTTGCTCTTATTTTTGGAAACCTCTTCGCGGTTGGGAATGTAGCCCAAAACGTTCATGCCGAGGATTTTTTGAACATCCTCTTCTCCGTTGATTTTGTCATCCAAAATGTACAACAGCAGATAAACGGCGTATACGACAACGGCGCCGACGAGCGCAATCAAAAGGACTGTGAGGGCGGAAATGGGATTGGAGGGCTCATCGGGAGCAACGGCCTTGTCTACCACATTCGCAATGTCGGCGTTTTGACGGTAATTGAAGTACTCGCAGGCAATCTTGGCGACGTCGTTGGCAATGTCGCGGCTGGTGGACGCATTCTCCGTGGTCACCGTCAATGTTAGCAGACGGGTATTGTTCAACTGCGACACCTGAATCATTTTTGCCAAATCCTCGGTGGTCAACAGCCCGGTCGGATTGTTCTTTTTCAAAACAGGCTCCAAAACGTTATCGTTGGAGTAAACCAGCTGCATAAAGTCGTTGATGAGGTAGTTCGCAATGGAGATATCGCTGGTGGAAACGGAGCTTTCGTCGGTTCCCTTCAGCACGTAAATGGTGGTTTCGGCGGTAAAGGCATCTTCGTGTGTCACGGTGAGTCCTATGAATACGGTAACGCAAAGGATCAAGCCGGTTAAGGCCATGAGCCACCAGCATTGCTTAAAGACATCAAGCAGGTCCGACAGCTTGATGTCCGTTTCATATTCTTTGTTTTCTTCCATGGAGGTCCAATCCTTTCTTTTTTAGAAGTTCCGACAGCGGCGGTGTGTCAAATGGGCTCATCCCTCACCACGCGGCAGGCGTTTTCCCAGACCAGGTCTAAAACGGTGTCCGGTGAGCAGTGCTTGCGGAGATAGTCCATGCAAATCGACATCCTCGGCGGACGTGTTGTGAGGTTGTGCGCATCCGAGGAAATGATGTGTGCAAGGCCCTTGCGAACCAGTTTTTTCCACTGCGCCGCAGCACGCAGGCCGCCCGCTCCGGTTGCCGACGCGGCGTTCAACTGAACCACCCCGCCGTCGCGCACGAATTCCTCGAGCCACGAGAGACGTGCATACAGCGTGGGGTAGCGCTCGGTATGTGCCAAAATCGGTACGTAGCCCGAATGAAGCAGCTCGCTCATGGCGCTTTTGATTTCAAAAAAATCAACCGATTCGGGAAAGTCGACCAACACATAGCGGCTGCCTGCCACCGTGCGACATCTCCCGTCGGTCAGCGCGTTCAGCGCACCGCGGTGGTATCCCAATTCGTGACCGATAAAAAGATACATGTCGGGATGGTGCTCTCGAACGTATTTTTGCAGCAGTGCATAGGAACGTTCGGAGGTTTGCAGGGTCTCCCCAAACAGGTAAGGGGAGTAGTGCGGGGTTGCGCAAATTGCCCGAATGCCGTCTTGATACGCGGCATCCAGCATGGCGTACATTTCCTGTTCGGTTTTGGCTCCGTCATCTACGTTGCAAAGGAGGTGGCTGTGTAGGTCAAATAAGGGTTCCATCGTTGCCTCCCTTTGAGGTTGTTGTCCGTTTGTTACACAAACGGAATCATCTTATTATAGCACAAAGAGACGTAAAAGTCTATGTTTTCACAGAATGTTAACATTTTGCGGTATTCTGTCGCCTTTTTTCGAAAAAGCGGATGCAATGCGAAAAAAACATAACCTTTTCGGAGGAAGCATACAATGAAAAGAGCAAATCAACGGCAACGGAGGACGCGATGTGAAGATACGAATTGTGGCGGTATTGTATGTGTTTTGTGCGGTGTGCGGCTTGCTGCAATCCTGTGCTCCCCGACGGACGGATGCGACGGAGCTACTGAACCGGTTGCTTTCCTCGCAAGAGAGCGTTCCTGCGGGACGGTGCTACACGCTGTTGCCCGCTTCCGAGGAGGACGAATGCGCGGATGAGGCATTGTTGGCGCAATTGTTCGGAAAGGGAGGACAGCTGCCCGCGGCTTTGGCGCTTCCCGTACAGGGTGCGTTTTTTCTGTCGGTGTCCGCTCCGTTTGAGCTGATGGTGTTTCAATGTACCGACCGAGGCGATGCGCAAAAGGTGGCAACGCTCTGCTTGGAGCGTCAGCATGCGTTGCGCTCCTTTTGGACGGGTGCGGAAAGCGCGTTGCAGTCGGCAGAGGGGGAGTTGGACCGAGAGCTTCCCCCATGCGGCGTGACGGTGCGTGGACGGTGGGTGCTATCCTATTTGTGCCCACAGGAAAAGGCCTGCCTTCGCGCATTCCAAAGAGGTGTGTAGCAGCGAGGTTGTAAACCGAGCGGAAGCTCGGGCGAACAGCCGGCAGTAGGCTCCCGACTGCGGGCTATGCCCTTCGCTCAGGGTGACACCAAAAACGCAGTCCCGCCCGTGTCATTCTGAGCGAGCGAAGCGAGTCGAACTGCGGAGCAAAAGAATCTCGGGCGGGAAAGTACGCGGTGCACGGCAGGAATGTGGTTGACGGGGACTTTTACAATCCCTCCGAGCCACCTTGCGGCGGCCCACCTCCCTTTACACAAGGGAGGCGAATGCACTCCATGCTTTTGGTAAAACAACGGTTGTCTTGTCTTAATTTTTTACAAGAATGTGATTGTTTTGGATGAAGTTTCGACTTGGGAAGCGAAGGTACCCCGCGCTTTTGGCGAAAAAGAGACGTTTTTCTTGATTTTTTTGCAAAAATTGTGTTATTTCAGATGAAGTTTAAAACACAGCGGCCTCCCAAGTGTCGCGGGAGGTGCCGAGCAAAGCGAGGCGGAGGGATTGTTATTTCATTTGTGCAAGCTTTTTCACCTTTTTTGAAAAAGTTTTCCCGCGTCCTGCCGAGTTCCCGCTTCGGTTACTTCGCGCTTTTTCGCCTTTTGTGGGAACGAAATTCAAAACAGGGTGCAAAGCCAATAAATGATTCCGTAAATGCTTCCCGCAAGCGTGCCGTACAGCAAAACGGGACCTGCCACGGTAAAAATTTTTGCGCCGACTCCGAGGAGCAGGCCTTCCGCGCGGCTGTCGATGGCGGGAGATACCACGGCGTTGGCAAAGCCCGTAATGGGGACGAGCGTTCCCGCTCCGGCAAGCTTGGCAATGTTGTCAAATACGCCGAGTCCCGTCAGCAGCACCGCAAAAAAGATTAGGGTGACCGAGGTCAGGGTGGAGGCATCCTTTTTCGGCAATTGCATCACGCGTGTGTAAAGGTCATTCAATCCTTGTCCGAGCACGCAGATGCCGCCGCCGATTAAAAATGCAAAAAGGCAGTTCTTTCCGCTCGGAGAATGCGGTGCATGGGCATCGGCAAACCGACGGTAGGATTTTGGTTCGATATTCATAAAAGCTCCTTTCTTGGCTGTTTTGCGGTTAGTATTTCCTTTATTTTTTTTCTTATTCCGTTGACTTTTTCAAAAAATCGGTATATACTAACCTACAAAGGACAAAAAATGTAAGTGTGAAAAGGAGGATTTCTCAAATGAATTTTGACAGCATATACAGCAGTGTAAAGGATTTTGCAGTGCGTACAGCCGACAAGCTGACGCATTCTGCCGATGTGGCAACCTTGCAGGTGAAGCTTGCCATGGCGGAAAAACGATTGGATGAAGCGTACAGGAACCTCGGAAAGCTTGCTTACCGTAATTTTTCCGGGAAGGAGGACTCCGCCGAGAAGCTTCAAACCGCGATGTCTGCCGTGGATGCCGTCAAGGCGGAAATGAAGGCCTTGAGGACGCAAATCGAGCAGAAGAAGACGGAAGCGGCAGAAGCGGAGCAAAAGGCAAAGGAGGAAGCGGCCCAACGGAAGGCGCGGGCCGACGCACAAGCTGCGGAAACCGACGAGGCGGCTGCCGAAAAATCTGCCGAAACGTCCGACGTCACGTCCGACAACGCGGAAGAGGACGGCGGTGTAAGCTCCTGCGAGGGAGACGCTTGTCCCGTTTCGACCGATGAGGACGGTACAGCGGGAGCCGAGGACGCGGATTCATAAGTAAATTTGCGGGTACGGGCGAAGCAATTCGCTCGGTGACACGGACAACCGACACGCGAGAGGTGTCGGTTGTCCGTTGTTTCTGTTGAGTGCCTACACGAAATTTTGAAATTTACATTCCGAACCGAGGTGTGGAATGTAATTTTCGAAAGTTTGTTGTTTGCCTCCCTTGTGCAAAGGGAGGTGCCGAGGTACGAGGCGGAGGGATTGTAAAACAAAACGATTCAACAAGACAATCCCTCAGACTCGCATTCGCTCGCC
>CAZWXE010000095.1:0-5712 GCA_964638045.1 uncultured Ruminococcus sp.
TAAATCCGGAAAAGCGATTTCCCCGGGAACGTAACCGATTTTTTTGACAATCTCGCTGGAATGCTCCCATGCGGACAATCCGGACACCGAAGCGGTGCCGGATGTCGGCTTCAAAAATCCCATCATATGCCGAATGGTGGTGGTTTTGCCGCTGCCGTTTGTTCCGACGTAGCCGATCATTTCTCCCTCTTCAACCGCCAAATCAAGGTCGAATACGCCGCGACCGTTTCCGTAATCCTTTGTTAATTTTTTGATTTCGATTACGCTCATGCCAACGCTCCTCCGAAATTTTTGTCCTCTTTGTAGAATTTCATGAAATAATCCTCCAGGCTCTCCTTCCTGTTGCCGAAAAAGGCGACGGGAAGGCGGGATAACAATGCGATGAGCGTATTCAGGTCCTTGTCGTCTACGGAAATGCAGACGTCCTTTTCATTGTCCGAAAGGAAAACAAGGGAATCGATGCCGTCCGCTTTTGCGACAAATTCCTTTTTCGAAGCCGGTGTTTGAAAGCTCACCGTATAATATTTTCTCGACGCGTGCTTTAGGTCGTCGGCGACAAATTCGGAAACGATTTTTCCGTCCTTGATGATGGCAATGCGGTCACAGGTGGAGTCGATTTCCGAAAAAATGTGGCTGGATAACAAAATGGTTTTGCCGCGCTTTTTTTCCTCGTGAATGAACTGAATGAAGTTTTCCTGCATCACAGGGTCAAGACCGCTGGTCGGTTCATCCAAAATCAAAACGTCGGGGTCGGACATGAACGCGGTGACCACGGCAAGCTTGCGTTTGACTCCGAGGCTCATTCGTTTGGTTTCGCCGATTAAAACATTGTCCTTGAGCTCAAAAAGGTCAAGCATCTGTCGCAATCTGGCTTCATTGTGTTGATTTTGCAGGTTTTGCATCATGCGGATAAATTCCCAACCGGTTAGCCCGGCAGGCAGAGCAATTTCGCCGGGAATGTATCCGACGCGGTTTAACACCTGAGCATAGCTGTCAAAGGTTTCGGCGCCGAATATTTTCGTGCTGCCCGAATCGGGCTTCGAAAAGCCCATTAAGTGCCGAATGGTTGTGGATTTGCCCGCTCCGTTCGGCCCCAAAAAGCCGAACACCTCGCCCTTGTCCACGTGAATGTTGACGTCGAAAACGCCTCGTCCGAAGCCGTAATCCTTCGTCAGGTGCGTTGTTTCGATGACTGCGCCCGTTTCGGCTTGAGAAATTTTTTCTTTTTCCAATTTTCGATTCCTCCCGTAAACAGTGTTGACATTTGAACTGTGTTATAGTATAATAGCTTTGCAAGGAAAACGAAAGTACAAATGCTTCATCAGTGAAAATATTTGTACAACGTTGTGCAAACTGTTTATATTTCGGGGACAATCATGAAAGCGAAAAATCTCAATAATTCATCCAAAAAAACAAAACGACTGATTAAAAAGGTGTTTGCGGAAATGCTTTCCGAAAAGCAGAACCTGTCCGGTATTTCCGTCAGCGAGCTGTGCAATCGCGCCGAGCTCAGCAGAGGCGCGTTTTATTCACATTACGACGACATTTACGGCGTTGCGGAAGAATACGAAAACGAGCTGATTGACGCATTTTTCGATAAGACGAGGCTGATTGCTTCGCAGAGCATTATGCAATTTATCGATTCCGTTTTCGAATATATTCGGCAAAACGACGAAAACTATCGGTTGCTTTGCAAATCGAACGAAAGCATTTTCGCGGCAAAGAAATTGACGAAAATTGTTTCCAAAAAGTTGACGGAGCTATGCCGAAACGACCCGCGCATCAAAAACGACGCGTATATGGAGCTGGAAATCGAAATTTTTTTGGAGGGGTTGTTTTGCGAATACATGAAATATTGCAGGGCATATTCGCCGGTCACGTTGGATGATTTGTATGCATATACAAAATTTTGGGTGGCCAATTTTCTTTCCCTTCGAACGGTTGTCTATCGGCCGCAAGGCACATAAAAAGCCGCGGCTCAAAGCATGCTTCAAGCAACGGCTTTCAATTGTGTTTGGGGTGACACGGCTATCCGGCGGGGGCGAGGGGCAGGCCCTCGTCGCGCTCCGTAGAGTGCGTCCCCGCCGCATCGGTTCAATCGGAGATTTATTTGGTTACGGCCGATGCGAATTTCATTCGTTCGGATTGAACCTTCCCGTCCTCGGCTTTTTCGGTTTGATACCAGCCGCGTGCGGACATTTCGGAAAAAATTTCGGTTTGAATGCGGTGCTCGTCTGCCAGCAGGTCGGCAAGACTGTTTCTTACTTCCGTGTCTGCCGCCTCACAGCAAAAGGTGTTGTAAAGAGAACATAAGGTTTTCTGGGAGGTGAGCAGGTCGGTCATTTTCAGCTTTTCGTCAAAGGCTTGATTGGGTTCCATGTTTTTCGTTCTCCTTATTTCAAATTGGAATACAGCTGGTCCAAATGCCGTTGATGCCGATGAGCGATTTGCTCGTATCGGTCCTTCAGGACGCTGTCTGTGGTTTGCTCCGCAAACGCCTTATATTTTGCCACCGTGCTTTGCTCAACGCTCATGAGGTCGGAAATTGCGGAGAGCTCTTTTGAGGTTATTTTTGCCATGTTCGATTCTTCCTTTTTTATTTGAGATATTCTTTCATTTCCGAAAGGACCTTTTCTTCATAATCCAACACGTCCTGTGCAAGATGACGGATGTCGTTCGCAACCTCCTCGCGCTTGCATACGCGTAGCTGTTCCATCATGTCGTTGATGCCCATGGTGGTTCCTTCGATGACCATTTCCACCAAATGCGATGTGGTGGAGTCCTTCATGGTATTCATCACGGTGCCCCATTTTGCCCCCATTCGCGTCATCCAATTTTCTTCCTGCGGCTTGATGCCTTCCTTTCCGAGCAGCTTTGCCGCGCGGGATGCAAAGGCTTCGTAGGTGCTCAATTGTACGGTCAGGTCACTTTTCAACTGTTGGCTTTGAACCTTTGGCATCAGGTTGAGAATGCTGTCCGAAGCCATTTTTACGTTTTTGAAAACGGCGTTTAAGACAGCGGCCTCGTGCTTGCTTTGTGTGGTTGTGTGCATTGGAAAATCCTCCTTTCCCGTCGGTTGCTTGAGTCCGATTGACTCAAATGTAGTATGCACGGCTCCGACAGACAAAAGTCCCGGAAATTTTTGAATTTTAAAATAAAAAGCGGAAAATCACGCATTTCGATGCCCGGGGAAGAAAAAACACCCGTTTCTATTGACTTTACTTTAACACTGTGATATACTGAAGGGGAAGTCCGTTCAATAAGCTTTCAGCGCAATCATAGGAGGAAGAAAAATGTTTTTTGAAAAATTAAAAGAGTATGACCCGGAGGTTTTTGCCGCTTGCGACCGCGAGCTCGGCCGTCAGCGTCACAACATTGAGCTGATTGCCTCCGAGAACATTGTATCCGAAGCCGTTTTGCTTGCCGCAGGTAATATTTTAACCAATAAATATGCGGAAGGATATCCCTCCAAGCGCTATTACGGCGGATGTGTATATGTCGATGAAGTGGAAGAGATTGCAAGAGAGCGGGCAAAGAAGCTCTTCGGTGCGGAGCATGCCAACGTACAGCCGCACAGCGGTGCAAACGCAAATCTTGCGGCATTTTTTGCACTGCTGCAGCCCGGAGATACCGTTCTTTCCATGAGCTTGGCGCACGGCGGCCATCTTTCGCACGGCTCTCCAGTAAACATTTCCGGCAAATATTTCAACATTGTTCCGTATTTTGTGGATGACGACACCGAGCGCATCAATTACGACAAGGTGCGTCAGTTGGCCTTGGAGCACCGCCCCAAGCTGATTTTGGCGGGTGCCAGCGCATATCCCCGCGCCATCGATTTCAAAAAATTCCGCGAAATTGCCGATGAGGTGGGCGCTTATTTGATGGTGGATATGGCACACATTGCGGGCCTTGTTGCGGCAGGCTTGCACGAGAGCCCCGTTCCTTATGCCGATGTAGTGACCACCACCACGCACAAAACGTTGCGCGGTCCTCGCGGCGGCTTGATCCTCTGCCGTGAAGAGCTGGCAAAGCAAATCGACAAGGCGATTTTCCCCGGTACGCAGGGCGGGCCGCTGATGCACATCATCGCCGCCAAGGCGGTTGCATTCGGGGAGGCGTTGACCGACGAGTTCCGTGTTTATCAAAAGAACATTGTGGAAAACGCACAGGTGCTGGCCGAGGCCCTGGTTCGCCGCGGCTTCCGTTTGGTTTCGGGCGGAACCGACAATCACCTGATGCTGTTGGATTTGAGAGGAACCGGAATTACGGGCAAGGAGCTGGAGCACCGTTTGGACGAGGTGCACATCACCGCCAATAAGAACGCGATTCCGAACGACCCCGAAAGTCCGTTTGTAACCAGCGGCGTGCGTGTCGGTACCCCTGCGGTCACCTCGCGCGGCTTCGGTCCTGCCGAGATGGAGCAAATTGCGGGATTTATCGCCGATGTGACATTTGATTTTGAAAACAGCAGGGACAGAGTTACCCAAGAGGTGATTGCCCTGTGTGAAAAATTCCCCATTTATCAAGATTGACCGAATAACCGTTTCGGCAAAGAAAGAGGGCTGGTGTCCGTTTGAAAAAATCGGACTCCTGCCCTTGCTTTTTTCGACAAATTGTGCTATACTACCGTCAGTTGGTCATGCTTTACGGGAAAGAGGTGTTCGTTTTTGAAAGGAAATCGCAGTGCTCGGTGCAGTATGCTTTTTTCTGTGCTGTTTCTCGCGCTTTTTTCGGTACTGGTGTTGCTTCTTTGCACCGTGGATGTCCGCCCTGCGGGGGCGTTTGAGCAGAGCGTGGGGCTCTCCCACCTCAATGCCGCCGTGTATGCGTTTTGCGGGTGCAGTGCATTCTTTTATGAAGCAACCGAGCTGATGGGGCTGCTGTGCTTCGGCGTCATCCTTGCCATGGCACTGCTGGGTTTTTGGCAGTGGTTCCGTCGCAAACGCCTGCTTTCGGTGGATGCGGAGGTGCTTTCGCTGATTCCGCTTTACCTCTGCGTTGCGGTTTTGTATTTGCTGTTTGAGGGGGTTGCACTCAATTGCCGTCCTGATTTTCCGTATGATGCAGTGGAGGAAGCAATGGCGGCCTCCTTCCCATCCTCGCATACCCTGATGGCGATTTGCGTGCTCGGCAGTGCCGCAAAGGTGGTTGGAAAACAATGTCGGTCCGTTCGCCGAAGCCGAATTTGGAGCGGTGTTGCCTGTGCTTTGTGTGTCATGATGGCGGCGGGGCGCTTGCTTGCGGGTGTGCATTGGTTCACCGATATTCTCGGCAGCGTGCTGTTGAGCCTGAGCTTGCTGTTCTTTTATCGGGCGGTTTGCGAATGGTTGAAGCAATTCCTTGCGGTGCGGCAACGGAAGAAAGAACGGGACATGTGAATTTTTGCTTTTCATACAAAAAATTACGGACCTTGCAGACAGAAGCTTTCATCTGCAAGGTCCGTTCAATTATCGTTTGAAACCGTTCGGCAACAGCACCGCCGAGCCCCCGCCTCGGCCACGCTTTGCGCTTTTTCACTCAGGGTGACACAAAAGCACAGTCCCGCCCGTGTCATTCTGAGTGAAGGAAGTCGCTTGCGGCTTCCGCAGTCGAACTGCGGAGCAAAAGAATCTCGGGCGGGAAAGCACGCGGTGCGCGGCAGGGTGATTGACGGATGTTTTTACAATCCCTCCGAGCCGCCTTGCGGCGGCCCACCTCCCTTTACACAAGGGA
>CAZWXE010000096.1:0-5658 GCA_964638045.1 uncultured Ruminococcus sp.
AACGAGGCGGAGGGATTGTTCTTTTGCGAAGATAACAGATACATGAGTCGAACTGCGGAACAAAATCTCGAGCGAAAAAGTACGTGGTGTCCGGTGGGGGAAAATTCCTTCGGCAAATCTTATTTTGCCTTCTCCTGTGGGAGAAGGGCCGGCGCGACAGCGGTGGATGAGGAGTACCAAACGATTTTTCAGCACCTCGGTTCGGAATATCAATACGGAAGGGAGAAAATGCAGATATGAAGCTGTTTCAAAATAAATTTTTTTTGGTCTGTATCTGCATCGTGCTTGTGCTGACGGTAGTCACCTCCACCTTCTCTCTGATGGGGTATCATGCGCTGGCAAGGGACATTGTGGGAACCGTCACCATGCCTGTACGTTGGTGCGTCACCGCGGTGACCAATGCCGCGGAGGGCTTCGGCAAGCATTTTCGGTCGGTTGACAAGCTTTTGGAAAAAAATCAACAGCTTGAAGAGGAAAACAAGGCCTTGAGGGAACAAATCGAACAGGCACAGCTGTCGGAACGGGAAAACGAGCGCTTGAAGGAATACCTCGGCATCAAAAACGAGCATCCGTCCTTTGTTCTGGAGGAAGGGTGCGTCATCGGCCGAGAGTCCGGCAATTACATTTCGGTGCTCACCCTCAACAAAGGAAGCTACCACGGCATTCAGCGCAACATGGCGGTCATCACCTCCGACGGCATTGTCGGGTACGTCAGCGAGGTCGGTATGAATTGGTGCAAGGTATCCACACTTTTGGAAACCGCGAGCTCGGTGGGCGCATACATTCCCCGTTCCGGCGTTAGCGGTATGGTGGAAGGGGATTACAGCATGCGCTATGACGGAAATTGCAAAATGACCTATCTTTCCGCCGATGCGGATATTGAAATCGGAGATTTGATTTATTCCAGCGGCATCGGCAGTGTTTATCCTGCCGACCTTCCCATGGGGAGAGTCATTGCCATTACGGTGGACGAGTACAGCCGTACCCTGACGGCAACCGTTCAACCGACGGCAAATTATGATGCAAAATATATGGCGGTTATCAAATCGTACGAAAACGAAGCGGACAAGGCTCCGGACACCTCCGCAGGTGCGGAGGATGAAGCAGACGTCGGATGAAAGCGAATTTCGGATTGAGAGGGGACAGCAAGGGGGCACAGGTACGGTACTGCGTTGTAATCGGAATTTTTCTTCTTTTTGCCGTTGTCCTGCAAACATCTTTGTTTCCCCGCATGCGTTTGTTCGGTACGGTTCCGGACCTGATGCTGTGTACGGTTTTGTGTATTTCTTATTTTTGCGGAAGATATACGGGCGGCATTGTCGGTATTGCGGCAGGCTTTTTAACGGATGCGCTTGGCAGCACGGGCATTTCGTTGCTTCCGTTTTGTTATTTCTTACTCGGATATCTTGTCGGCCATTACGCAAGGGTTGTCAATCCGAAGCGATTTACCAATTACATTTTCTTTTTGATTGCGGCCTTGGTCTATCGCGCCGCCGTCACCGTTGTGTCGGCAAGTCTGAGTTATGCATTTTTGAATTTGCCGCAGCTTTTGCTGCATGCCGTGTTGCCCGAGCTTTTGTATACGGCCGTTGTGGGATGCATCCTGTATGCGCCGGTAAAGCTTTTGGAGCGTACCTTGCTGCACAAGAGATAATTTAGGCGATGATAAAGAAAAATTGGTTGCTTGGAAGGCACCGCAAGGCGGTGAGGGATTGTTTTCGCAGAAATATCAGACATGTGAATCAAACTGTGAAGTAAACTTTCAAACGAAAAATCGATAGTAGACCCCGATGCCGCGCATCGCCCTACGGGTTCGACTGCGGGCTACGCCCTTGGCTCAGGGTGACACAAAACCGCAATCCGCCCGTGTCATTCTGAGCGAGCGAAGCGAGTCGAACTGCGGAGCAAAAGAATCTCGGACGGGAAAGCACGCGGTGTTCGGCGTGGTTTGCGGTTGGCGGATGCTTCACAATCCCTCCGTCACTTGTCGCTTGCGACATATGCCACCATCCCGCGACACTTGGGAGGCTGAAATGTGTACGCTTGTAATGGCGGTGTGACACAAATCTGTTCCATTTGAAAATTTATTTACAAAATTTATTTTCACCGTTGATGCTCAACGGTGAAGAAAGGGTTATAAACGTGAGTAGAGAAAATGACAAACTGAAAAACAAGCAGCTGGAAGCATCCTTGTTTGAAAATCAAAAAATTGTTGATGTGGGTATGGAAAAGGAGGTTAAAAAATCCTTTATCGAATACTCCATGTCGGTAATTATGTCGCGCGCGCTTCCCGACGTCAGAGACGGAATGAAGCCCGGTGCGCGCCGCATTCTTTACGCAATGTATGAAGACGGATTGGTGCATTCCAAGCCCTTCCGCAAGTCGGCAACCACCGTCGGTAACGTGCTCGGCCGTTACCATCCGCACGGTGACGCGGCCGTTTACGGCACCATGGTGCGCATGGCGCAGGATTTTTCCATGCGTTATACGCTGGTGGAGGGACATGGCAACTTCGGCTCCGTGGACGGAGACCCGCCCGCCGCTTACCGTTATACGGAGGCAAGACTGGATAAAATTGCCGACGAAATGATGCGCGACCTTGACAAAGAGGTTGTTCCGATGATGCCGAACTTCGACAACCGCTTGAGAGAGCCTTCCGTATTGCCGTCGCGCTTCCCCAATTTGCTGGTCAACGGCTCTATGGGTATTGCCGTGGGTATGGCAACCAACATTCCTCCCCACAATCTGGGTGAGGTGATTGACGCCACGATTTTCCGTATGGACAACCCGGACTGCACCGTGGACCAATTGATGGAATACATCAAGGGTCCCGATTTTCCGACCTACGGCACCATTTACGGCGTCAACGGTATTCGCGAGGCGTATACCACCGGCAAGGGTCACATTATGGTCCGCGCAAAAGCGAAAATCGAGGAAGAGGAACGGCGCATTGTGTTCACCGAGATTCCTTACGGCGTCAACAAGAGCATGCTTTGCGAGGCCATTGCGGCTTGCCACAAGGAAAAGAAGATTGACGGCATCACCGATATGCGTGATGAAAGCGGCCGTGACGGTATGCGCATTGTCATTGAGTATCGCCGTGACGTCAACCCCCAGATTTTGCTCAATCAGCTTTATAAATATACCCAATTGCAGGATACCTTTGCGGTCAACATGCTGGCGCTGGTCAACAACGAGCCCAAGGTGTTGAATTTGCCTGCCATTTTGGACCATTACATTGCGCATCAGGAGCAGGTCATCATTCGCCGTACCGAATTTGACCTTGCAAAGGCGAAAGCAAAGGCACACATCTATGAGGGCTACAAGATTGCACTGGACAACATCGACGAAATTGTTCAAATTATGAAAACCTCTCCCTCCATTCCCGAATCCAAGCAGAGATTGACGGAGCGCTTCGGCCTTAGCGACCTGCAAGCGCAGGCCATTGTGGAAATGACGCTCGGCAAGCTGACGGGCATGGAGCGTGACAAAATCGAGGAGGAGCTGAGAAGGCTTCACGAATTGATTGCCGAGCTGGAGGGTATTCTTGCCGACATGGGGAAAATCAAGCAGATTATCAAGGATGAGATGGGTGACATTCGCGCAAGATATGCGGACGAGCGTCGCACCGAAATCATCCCCGCCGAGCATGAAATTATTTTGGAGGATTTGATTGAACGTCACAGCTGTGTGATTACGTTGACGCATTCGGGCTATATCAAGCGTCAGCCCGCCGACACCTATGTGGCACAGCACCGCGGCGGAAAAGGTGTCATCGGTATGTCCATCAAGGACGAGGACTTTATTGAAAAGGTTTTGGTGGTCAACAGCCATTCCTATCTGATGCTGTTCACCAACACGGGTAAGGTGCAAATGCGCAAGGCATTCCTGATTCCGGAGGCAAGCAGAACCGCAAGGGGACAAAACATTGTCAACATCCTGGAGCTGGAGGAGGGCGAAAAAATTACGGCCTGCATCAGCGTGGACAGCTTTACCGATGACGAATACCTCACCATGGTTACAAAGTACGGCGTCATCAAAAAGACACTGCTTTCCGAGTATGAATACCAGCGCAAGGGCGGTAAAATTGCCCTGAATCTGGATGAGGGTGACGAGCTTGTGTTTGTTGTGCGCACGCTCGGCAACAACGAGCTGGTTCTTGCAACCCGTGACGGCAACACCGTGCGCTTCTCCGAGGAGAATGTGCGTGCCATGGGCAGAACGGCCCGCGGCGTTCGCGGCATCCGCCTGAAGGACGATGACTATGTGGTGGGTGTTTGCGTGGTGGATGATGAAAAGAGCCTGCTTTGCGTCACCGAAAAGGGTTTTGGCAAGCGCAGTCCCTTTGACAACTTCCGCTTGATGAAGAATCGCGGCGGCGGCGGCGTCACCTGCTACCACACCACCGAAAAGAGCGGTAAGCTGGTTGGCATCAGTGCCGTGGATGACGGCATGGATTTGATGATGATTGCCGACAGCGGCGTCATTGTCCGCACACCCGTGGCGGACATTCCCACCCGTTCCCGCAGCGCAGGAGGCGTTATTTTGATGCGTCTGGGCGAGGAGCAGTCCTTGGTGAACTTCACCACCGTTGCACATGAGGAGCCCTCAGACGAGGAAATTTCCGACGAAAACGGCGCGGATGCGCCTGCCGAAGGCAGTGCGGAGACTGTTGCAACCGAAGCGGTTGTTCATGCCGACGAGGATGCTTCACAAGAGTGAGCCTGCTTTTTGAACGGCAACGCCTGCAATTTTTGATTTCCGTCTCCCAAAAAGGAGTGAATGATTGATGAAAAAAATGCGCGCAATCGCGCTGTTGCTCGGCTTTTGCTGCATGATGACCGGATTTTTGTCCTCATGCGGCAGCCGAGCGCCGAAAACAGAAGATATTTACACCCGTGCGGTGGAGCTGATTGAAGCCTCCTACGAGCTGAACACCGTGTTCCACGGAAAAGGACTTCCCGTCCACAAAACCGATTCCGAATATGCCGAATTCATGCACCTGTATTACAATTTTTCGGATAAGGGTGTTTACGAAATGGTAACAAGATACGCCAAGTTCCAAAGCATTTCCGACATCAAGGAGGCTGCCGAGAAGGTATACAGCACCAAGTTGTTGGAGGAGGTGTTCTACCCGGCCGCATTTACGGGTTACGCCATTTCCGACGGCACGGGAGGCTCTCACTACGCCTATGCGCGTTTTTTGGAAAAGGAAGGACAGCTCTATCAGTATGTGGAGCAGGGCTATGACATTCAAATGCGCGTCTATGACTATTCCACTATGAAGGTGATTCGCCCCAGCAACGCCAAGTCCTGCTACATTTCCATTGTCAGCTGGGAGCCGGAGCATCCCGAAGCCGCGTCCGAGGAAACGCTTCGGTTGGTTCTTCAAGATGACGGAGAATGGTATTTGGATACCTTTACGGATTAAAAAAACAGGAGCCTTGCACAAATTCAGGCTCCCGTGTGTTGCGGGAACTACAATCCCTCCGCCACTTGTCGCTTGCGACATTTGACACCATCCCGCGACACTTGGGAGGCGGCTAAAGTCGGAATTTCTACCAAAGCAATAAACTTTTTGCAAAAAAATTAAGAAAGAATAATCGTTGTTTTACCAAAAGCATGGAGTAAATTTGCCTCCCTTGTGTAAAGGGAGGT
>CAZWXE010000097.1:0-5470 GCA_964638045.1 uncultured Ruminococcus sp.
AAATTCGCCTCCCTTGTGTAAAGGGAGGTGGCAAAAATCTCTGATTTTTGACGGAGGGATTGTAAAAACATCCGGCAACCGCGGAGCGCAGAAACAATTCTCCCATGAAACGAACAAAAACCCACACAAAGAAAAACATAAAATTTACAAGAAAGGTACAAAACGATGAGATTGAAGGTTATGACGTTCAACGAAGCAGATGATAATCCCGTTTGGTCCGATAAAAAGGGACAGGTTTTGGACATCATCAACGACTATTCCCCCGACCTGCTCGGCTTGCAGGAGGTTGCAAACGAGACACTGAGAGGTGTTAAGGAAGCGGAAATTTACGAAACCGCGCTTGCGAAAAAGAGATACGGCTTTTTCTTCATTCCCACGCAGGGCGGCGCAAAGGGGCATTTTTACGGTACCCCCATTGCATACAAAAAGGACCGTTTTCAGCTGCTGGAAAGCGACGTCAAGTGGCTTTCCGATACGCCCGACGTTGCTTATTCCAAGTACCCCGAATCTGCTTATGCGCGTGGCTTTTTGTACGTCATTCTGAAGGATGTGGAGTCCGGCAAACAATTCACTTATGTAAACGCGCACCTGGACTACGTGGATGAGGCCAACCTTTTGCAGGTGAAGCGCCTGCTGGAGCTGACAAAGGCACAGCACGAGTCCATGCCCGTCATCTACACCGCCGACTGGAACATGACGCCCGCGCAAAGAGGCTATGCTTATTTGGGAGAACAGGGCTTTGTTTCCACCATGGATGCCGCAAATGCGCCGCAAACGGGCACCACGGTTCCGGACGAGGACGGGCACAACGCCGCCATCGATTTTTGCTTTGTTCAAAAGCGGCATCTCAAGGAAGTGCACACCTACAAGGTTGTCAACGACCATAAATACAGCATGACCGCCTCCGACCACTTTGCCGTGTTTTCGGACATGACACTCTCTTTCGACGAAGCCGAAAAAAGTTAAAAAGGAGAAAACAAACGATGAAAAAGTATGATTTGATTGTTGCGGGCGGCGGATTTACCGGCGTTGCGGCAGCCGTTTGCGCCGCACGGGAGGGCGTTCGGGTGCTGCTGATTGACAAAAGCGCATTCCTCGGCGGTGCAGCCTGCAATTGCTATGTAAACCCCTTTATGAGCTGGAGAACCGAAAAGGACGGCAAGCGCCTTGCGGTCAGTGACGGCATTTTTACCGAAATGCTGGAACGGATGCACGACATCGGCGCGTTTTTGGACGATTCCTTTCGTGTGGGCGCCACCTTTAACGAGGAGCTGTTGAAGCTGGTGATGGACCGCATGACCGCCGAAGCGGGCGTGGAGGTACTGCTACATTCCTTTGTTTCCGACGTGAAAAAGGAAGGGGAGCGCATTGTTTCGGTCACCACTACGGGCAAATCCGGTGAGCACACCTTTTTTGCCGACTATTTCATCGATGCTACGGGGGACGCCGATGTGGCAACCTTGGCGGGCTGTCCCACGCACCTCGGCCGCGAGGACAATCTGTGTCAGCCGATGACGCTGTGCTTCCGTCTTTCCGGCGTAGACGTGGAAAAGGTACACGAAATAGGGGAAAGCATTCAAAGCCTGTACCGACAGCATCAGCAAGAGGGAAAAATCAAAAACCCCCGCGAGGATGTGCTGTGGTTCCGCCACACCTCCGACGGCGTTTTGCATCTGAACAGCACACGGGTCATTCGCTTGAATCCCGTGGACGTGTTTGACCTCACCAAAGCAGAGTGCGAGGCGAGGGAGCAGATGTACGAGCTGTATTTGTTCCTCAAGAACAATTTCGAGCCGTTCCGCAATTGCCGATTGCTGTCGTCCGCGCCGGAAATCGGCGTGCGCGAAAGCCGCATGATTGTGGGCGAATATGTTTTGGATACGCCGGAGATGAAGGCGTGCACCAAATTCTCGGACAGCATTGCCGCCTGTCGCTACGACATCGACATTCACAGCCCCGACGGCAGCGGAACCAGCCACTACTATTTTGAAAAGGGAACCTATTACACCATTCCATACCGTTGCCTGCTTCCGCAAAGGGCAGAGAACCTGCTGGTGGCGGGAAGATGCATTTCTTCCACCCACGAGGCACAGGCATCCTATCGCATCATGCCCGTTTGCGCAACCCTGGGTCAGGCGGCGGGAAGTGCGATTGCCGTGGCAAAGAACAGCGGCGTTGCCGCAGTCAAGCAAGTGGACGTTGCGCAATTGCAAGCACTGTTAAAGAAGAATGGCGCCTTCATCGGCGTGTAAGGAAAAAAGGGAGCGGGAAAATGCCGCCCCCTTTTTTCGTTGACTTTTCCCACCGTGCATGGTATAATGGACGCAGAAAGCCTTGCAGTGCAAGTCTTTGAGCTTCGCCCTGCGCGTGCTTTGCACGCCTGCGCCTTTGACGGCTTCGCAAAAAAGCCCTTGCAAGCAAGCATTTTTGCTTCATGGTATAATGGACGCAGAAAGCCTTGCAAAAAAGCATGTTTGCTTCACGATAAAAAACTCAAAGCAAAAAGGAGAACCCGAAATGAAAGCCTCTGTATCCCCATCCATGATGTGTGCCGACCCGATGCGTCTGCCGTCCATCCTCGCCGACATGGAAAAAGGCGGTGTGGAATATCTGCACATCGACATCATGGACGGCTCCTTCGTCCCGAATTTTACGTTGGGCACGGATTTCTGCCGCACTCTGAAGGCCAACACCGTCGTTCCGTTGGACCTGCACCTGATGGTGGAGCGTCCCGAAGAAAAGCTGGATTGGTTTCCCATCGGCCCCGGGGACATCGTCAGCGTGCATGCGGAAAGCACACCGCACATTTGCCGTGCGCTGGAACGAATCAAAGAGAAGGGAGCACACCCCTTCGTCGCCGTCAACCCTGGCACGCCTGCGTCGGTTTGCGAGCCGCTGTGGGAGCTGTTTGACGGCGTGTTGGTGATGACGGTCAATCCCGGCTTTGCCGGCGGCAAGCTGGTGCCATCCACCCTCCCGAAAATTCGCTTGGTGCGAGAGTTGGCAACCGCCGCGGGAAAACCGGAGCTTGCCATCGAGGTGGACGGCAACGTCAGCTTTGAAAACGCCGTCCGCATGCGCGAAATGGGCGCAAATATCTTTGTGGCGGGAACCTCGTCCGTGTTTCGAAAAGACATGAGCCTTGCGGACGCATTGAAGCGTTTGAGAGCGTGCATTGCGTAAGGCGTGCGCACAACAATTGCATAATTTTACCGAAATTCCGCACACTATTACAACCGTGACAGGAAAGGAAGACGCTCTTCATGAAGCTGAATTACAAACGCACCGTCCTTGTCGGCTTTGCATTTTTTCTCATCTGCGCGTTTTGGCAAGCCTACGACACCATTGTCCCGTTGCTGCTGAAAAACAAATTCGGCATGACGGAGCTGCCCTCGGGCATCATCATGTCCCTTGACAACGTATTTGCCGCAGTCCTGCTGCCCTTTTTCGGCAGACTCTCCGACCGATGCAACAGCCGTCTCGGCAAAAGAACGCCCTTTATTTTGTTCGGCACGCTGTTGGCGTCCGTGGCCTTTGTGCTCCTCGGCTTTGCAAACAGCCTGCCGGTGTTTATTTTGCTGTTGCTGTCGGTCCTGCTCTCCATGGCAACCTTTCGTTCTCCCGCCGTTGCGCTGATGCCGGACATCACCCCAAAGCCCCTGCGCTCCAAGGGCAACGCCGTCATCAATCTCATGGGCACGCTCGGCGGTATTCTCGTCCTGTTGCTGGCATCACCCTTCGGCACCGACGAGGTCGGAAAAACCGATTTTTCCGCCTACCTCATCGCCGTTTGCATCCTGATGCTGGTCTCTCTTGCCGTGTTTCTGTTCACCGTTCGTGAAACCGAATGGACAAAAGAAGCAGAAGGGTTCGCGGAGCCGGAAACAACACGGGACGCTTGTACCGACAGCACCGCCGAAACAACCGCGGAAGCGAAGCTGCCGCGAGAGCAGAAAAAATCCCTCCTGCTCATTCTTGCGGCGGTTGCGCTGTGGTATATCGGCTACAACGCCGTCATCAGCAAATACTCGGTTTACGCAAACAATTTTTTGGAGGTCAGCTATTCCTCCACACTGCTCATTGCCCAAGGAGCCGCGGTTGTCAGTTATCTGCCCGTGGGTGCGCTTGCCTCGCGCATCGGGCGCAAAAAGTGCATTCTCGGGGGCGTTGCTTTGCTGTTTGTCGCCTTCTTCGGCGCGTCCTTTGTGCGCAAGGGGGCTCCCGCTTTGCTGATGGCGGTGCTGTTCGCGCTTGCGGGCATCGGATGGGCAACCATCAACGTCAATTCCTTCCCTATGGCGGTGGAGCTTGCCGGCAACACCGACGTCGGAAAATACACCGGCTACTATTACACCGCATCCATGGCAGCACAGGTGGTGACACCCATTCTTTCGGGCGCCATTATGGACGCCGTCTCGCGCGCCGTCGGCGTTGCCGACGCGGGATATGCCGTGCTGTTTCCTTATGCCGCCATATTTGTCGCCCTTTCCTTTGTCGCCATGCTGTTTGTTCGGCACGGTGACAGCAAGGTTGCATAAGGAGGTGCCGAATGCGTCCGATTGCATTCATTTTTCTCGTCCTTGCCGGTGTTTTTCTGTTGACGGCGACGCTGTATTTGTTCCTCATCGCGCCGCGAAAAGGAAATCGCCGCACCGCATATTTTGCCGCAATACGATACGCCCATCGCGGCCTGCACAGCAAAGAGCTTCCCGAAAACAGCTTGGCCGCCCTTGCAAAGGCGGCCGAATGCGGCTTCGGCATCGAGCTGGACGTTCAGCTTTCGCGGGACGGGGAGGTTGTCGTGTTTCACGACGCCGACCTCAACCGTGTTTGCGGCATTGACGCACGGCTGAAGGATAAAACCGCCCGTGAGCTGGCCGCGCTTCCGCTTTGCGGAAGGAAGGAACACACGGTTCCGACATTGGCACAGGTGCTGGAAACGGTCAACGGGCGCGTTCCGTTGCTGATTGAAATCAAGGGGGAAACCGATTTGGACGAGCTCTGCCGCAAAACCGCCGATTTGATGGACCGCTACCCCGGCGCTTGGTGCATGGAGTCCTTCAGCCCGTTTGCGCTTCGCTGGTTCAAAAAGAACTGCCCGACGGTGGTCCGCGGGCAATTGTGTATGCATTTTTCCGTCGAAAAGGAGTACCGTGCGCCCAAATACCGCGTGTTGCAGTCATTGCTCACCAACGTACTCGGCCGGCCGGATTTTATGGCGTTGAACTTCCGCGACGCGGATTTTTTTCCGTTTGCGCTGATGCGCCGCGTCTATCGTGTTCCCCTCTTTGCGTGGACTCCACGTAACGAACGGGAAATCGACCGCGCCCTGCAACGCTTTGACACCGTCATCTTCGAATCGGAAAAAGGGGCACTGTAACGTTTTGCCGACGAAACAACCGCGTTTCGGAATTTACCATTTTCCCCTCTCACCCGCTGCGCGGGAGCTCTCCCGGCGGGAGAGCCTATT
>CAZWXE010000098.1:0-5334 GCA_964638045.1 uncultured Ruminococcus sp.
TTAGGTTGTTATTTGATGTTTTTTCAAATTACTGCCTTATGTGGCGTTAGCATTTGCGACAGCCCCTTTTTTTCGTTCACTTGAATTCAGTTTTTTGCAAGCTTTCTTTGAATCAGCTTGACCAGCTCCACAATGGGAATGACCAGCAGACCGAGTCCGATGGCAACCAGATATTCTACCAAAGAAACGCCGGTAAAGCCGAATGCGTTTGCAAGGAACGGAACCTCGCAAATCAGCGTTGTCACCAACAGGGAGCCGGCTGCTGCCAGCCACAGTGTCTTGTTTTGAGATTTGAGTGAGAAGATGCTGCCTCTTTGCGAGCGCATGTTAAAGCTGTGGAAGATTTCCGCCATGGACATGGTCAAGAACGCCATGGTCATGCCGTCCGGACTGTCGGTAATGGCAAAGCTGCCCGCTTCGATAAAATGTCCGATGAAATAGGAGAGCAGAGTCAGCGCGGTGACCATAATGCCTTGGTATGCAACGTCAACGCCCATTCCGCCGGAGAACACGCCGGCGTCGGCACTGCGGGGCTTTCGCTTCATAATGCCGGGCTCGGCCTTTTCCATACCCAATGCAAGGGCAGGGAAGCAGTCGGTGACGAGGTTGATAAACAGGAGATGAACGGGCTTGAGAATGGTGAATCCCATCAGCGTTGCGGAGAAGATGGAAAGCACTTCGCTCATGTTGGAGCTGAGCAGGAATTGGATTGCCTTACGAATGTTGTCGTAAATGCGGCGTCCTTCTTCCACCGCACCCACGATGGTGGCAAAGTTGTCGTCGGCAAGAACCATGTCCGCAACATTCTTTGTTACGTCGGTTCCGGTGATACCCATGCCGACACCGATGTCAGCCGATTTGATGGAGGGGGCGTCGTTGACGCCGTCTCCGGTCATTGCGGTGACGTATCCGGCTCCTCGCCATGCGTTGACAATGCGGGTTTTGTGCTCTGGCTGCACACGGGCATAGACGCTGATTTGACGGAATTTTTGAGAGAATTCCTCATCGCTCATTTCGTTGAGCTGTGCTCCCGTAACGGCGTAGGTTCCGTCGTCGATGATGCCAAGCTCCTTTGCAATGGCAACAGCCGTATCGATGTGGTCACCCGTAATCATAATGGGGCGAATTCCGGCATCGCGGCATTCCACAATGGCGTCCTTTACCTCGGGACGGACGGGGTCAATCATGCCGCAAATGCCGACAAAGCAAAGCTCTGCTTCCAGCTCCTCCGCCTCATAGCTTGCGGGTTCGTTGTCCCACACCTTTTCCGCGCATGCCAGCACGCGAAGTGCCTTGTCCGCCATGCGCTTGTTTGCGCAAAGAATTTCTTCCTTGTAGGCATCGGTCATGGGGAATACCTTGCCGTCCTTTTTGTAGGAGACGCATTTGCCGATGACCACATCGGGCGCACCCTTTGTATATTGTACAAAGCCGCCGTCAACACGGTGTACGGTGGTCATCATTTTTCGGCTTGAGTCAAAGGGGGCTTCGCCGGAGCGGGGAAAGGCCTCCTTGAGGTCGCTCTTGTGCTTTCCAAGCTTGTTTGCCCATACCACCAGAGCCGCTTCGGTGGGCTCTCCGGTTACGTTCCCGGCACGGTCGATTTCCGCGTCGCAGCACAGCGCAAAAGCGGAGGCCAATGCATTTTCGTTTTCCCCGAAGCTGTCCACCACGGTCATTTTGTTTTGAGTCAGAGTACCTGTTTTATCCGAGCAAATGATTTGTGCGCAGCCCAGCGTTTCCACCGCAGTCAGCTTGCGGATGATTGCATTGCGCTTGGACATATTGGTGACGCCGATGGAGAGTACCACGGTAACAACCATGGCAAGTCCCTCGGGAATGGCGGCAACCGCCAGAGAAACGGCAATCATGAAGGAATCGAGGAAGACATCAAGACCGACCTGCTCCGCACGAAGCAGCTGAACGCCGAAAATGACAACGCAGATGCCGAGAACCAGCCATGTCAAAATCTTGGAAAGCTCGCCGAGCTTTTTCTGCAAGGGCGTTTCTCCCTCCTCGGCCTGCTGCAATGCACCGGCGATTTTGCCCATCTCGGTGTTCATGCCGGTGGCGGTAACCACTGCGGTGCCGCGTCCGTAAACGACGGTGGCGCCCATATAGAGCATATTTTTGCGGTCGCCGAGGGGAACATCCTTTTCGCCTTGGCGCAGGTTGATGATGTCAATGAATTTGGTTACGGGAACCGATTCGCCCGTCAGAGCCGCTTCCTCCACCTTGAGGCTGGCGCTTTCCAAAATGCGTGCGTCTGCGGGGACGGCATCGCCGGCCTCCAACAGAATGATGTCGCCGACAACCAGCTCCTCGCTGTGAATCACCTGTACTTTACCGTCGCGCAACACCTTTGAGGTCGCGGCGGACATTTCCTGCAAGGCTTCAATTGCTTTTTCCGCCTTGCTTTCCTGGTACACTCCGAGGACGGCATTGAGAATGACCACCGCCAAAATGATGAACACATCGGCAAAGCCGCCACCTTCATATACGGCAAGAATGCCGCTGATAAAGGCCGCAACCAGCAGGATGATAATCATCGGGTCGGCCATTTGCGACAAAAAGCGCACGAACAGCGATTTTCCCTTTGCGGCCTCCAAACGGTTTTTTCCGTTCTCCTCCAGGCGCCGTTTTGCCTCGGAAGAAGAAAGACCGTTGCGTTCGGACTGCAATTCCCGCAAGACGTTTTCTTGGTCTTCACAATAGAATTTCATTCAAACTCCTCCTAAAAGTATTTCATGATTGTGAGATGCGGTCATTATACCACATTCAAGGTGAGAAGTCAAGTAGATTTGGTAAGAAAAGCACTTTTTTTGCAAAAATAATGGAAGAAAAAGGACAGAGACGTTGTGTTCTCTGTCCTCTTTTTCAAAAGCATTGCCGCTTTTTTCGGTAAAAAATCAGTGATTCAGGATTTTTGTACGCTTGCCCAGTCGGAAAGGAAGCGTTCGATTCCCTTATCGGTCAGGGGGTGCTTTGTCATATCCACCAACACCTTGTAGGGCACGGTGGCAATGTCACAGCCCGTAGCTGCCGCCTGAATGACGTGCAGGGGATTTCTGGTGGATGCCGCAATGATTTCGGTTTTGATTCCCTGTTTCTTGAAAATCCCTGCGATTTCGGCAACCACATCCATTCCGCAAAAGCCGATGTCGTCCAGGCGCCCGATAAAGGGACTGACATAGGTTGCTCCCGCCGCGGCGGCAAGAAGCGCCTGCCCGGCCGAGAAGATGAGCGTGACGTTTGTTTTGATGCCGAGCGCGGTGAGCCGACCGGTTGCCTTGAGGCCTTCCGCACAAATCGGAATTTTGATGACCAGATTGGGGTTCCCGACGGACTCATACAGCGCCCGGGCCTCCTCCACCATCTTGTCAGCCTCCAGCGAAATAACCTCGGCACTGATGGGGCCGTCCACAATGCTGCCGATTTCCTTGACCGTTTCCACAAAATCACGGCCTTCCTTGGCAATGAGAGAGGGGTTGGTTGTGACACCCGACACAACTCCCATTTCCACCGCCTTTTTGATTTCCTCTACGTTTGCCGTATCGATAAAAAACTTCATTTCGAACCGTCTCCTTTTTCAAACTTGACAAATCTGTCATTTTTGTTATAATTATAGCAGAGAGCGCATTTGAATACAATATGCGGCGTTCTTTTAGGCAAATACGCAGAATGATTTTTGCTTTGAGCAAAAAAGGAGAAAAAATGAGCATTACCAAACGTCAGGAAGAAATTTTGGAATATCTGAACGAGCACACCTTTTTGACGGTGGAGCGGCTGTCCGAGTTGACCTATACCTCTCCATCCAGCATCCGAAGAGATTTGACAAAGCTTCAAAATCTTTCCTTGATTAAACGGACGCACGGAGGCGCTTCCGCCTTCAATGCCGTCAATCAAACGGTTCCGCTCAACAGTCGGATGTCGAAAAACACCACCGAGAAGCGGCAAATTGCCAAAAAGGCCGCCGCGCTGCTGCATGACGGACAATCGGTGATGCTGGACGGCTCCTCCACGGCGGGATTTTTGATTCCGTACATTGCAAAGCACAAGGACATGCTGGTGTTTACCAACAATATGCTGACGGCCATCAACGCCGTCAATTACGGCATTGCAACCCATTGCATCGGCGGCTTTTCGGTGGATTGCTCGGCAGTGCTTTCCGGAACGCAGGCCTATCGAACCGTTTCCGGGCTTTACCCGGACATTCTTTTCTTTTCCTCCAAAAGCCTGAGCCGGAACGGTGTCATTTCCGACCCGATTTCGGAGGAAAACGCCATCCGTTCTCTGATGCTGGAGAACGCAAAATGCTCCGTTTTTCTTTGCGACAGTGAAAAATTCGATTCGGAATCGCTTTATGCACTGACCACATTGGATAAAATCGATGCTTGCGTGTTTGACAGGAATTTCCCCGAATTGCGAACGCGGTGCCGCATTTTGGTTTGAGGAGAGGGGAACCGAACATTGTGCTGTCACCGTTTGTGTTTTCTTAGCGTGAAAAATGCGCAAAACCAATCAAATTGCACAAGAACCGGATGCAAAAAAATCTTAAAAATGTTTTTTTCTCCAAAAAGCAAAAATGAGGAATTTTTTTGAAAAAAATATTGACAATGAGCGGTTTTTGATGTATAATATCAATCGGTTAGCAAGGGACAACCGATTATTTTCTGAACATTAGAGGATGCATGATGAAGCTTACGGATGCCGAGGAAGAAAGAGAATATATTATTTCAGCAATCGAAACCGATGATGAGGAGTTGAATGCCTTTTTGTTCTCGCTCGGTTGCTATGTCGGTGAGCCGATTACCGTCATCAAGCACCGCAAAAGCGGTTGTGTGGTTTCCATCAAAGACGGACGCTACAACATCGACCGACAGCTTGCGGAAGCGATTCGAATTTAAAAGAAACGGCTCTGTTGCCGATTTCTTTTCCAATATCAGTTAGCGAACGGTAACTGATATATTTTTTGAAGAACGGTTAGCAAAAGGTAACTGCACCGAATTTGTTTTAACGGGCATTGCCCTTAAAAATATATCACATCATTTCAGGAGGAACCAAGTATGAGAGTTGCTTTAGCGGGCAATCCCAACAGCGGTAAGACAACGATGTACAACGCCCTGACCGGTAAAAACGAAAAGGTCGGCAACTGGGCGGGTGTTACCGTTGACAAAAGAGAGCATCCCATTAAAAAAGCATTTTGCAACGGTAAGGAGCTGATTGCCGTGGACCTTCCCGGCGCGTACTCCATGTCGCCCTTCACCTCGGAGGAAAGCATTACCAGTGCTTATGTCAGAAACGAGCATCCGGACGCCATCATCAACATTGTGG
>CAZWXE010000099.1:0-5236 GCA_964638045.1 uncultured Ruminococcus sp.
TACCTCATCAATAAGGATAGGCGGCTTGTAGGTTTGGAAAAACAGTACGGGGTCGGTCCGGGCAAGCTCTCTTGCCATTGCGTTATCCATCGTAACATAGGTTCTGTCCGGTTCTGCTAAATGCTTCAGCATTGTTGTTTTGCCGACTTGTCTTGCTCCCGTCACAAGAATCACCTTGAAAAAATCATTGAGCTTTAGGAACTTCCGTTCCAGCTCTCGTGTAATATATGCCATAACGCACCTCCGGTTTGCGATTTTTATGAAAATCCGCGGTCAATCGTATTTTATCATAATTTTCCCATTTCGTCAACAGGTTATACACATTATGTTTTTTCTGTCAAAGACAGAAAAGGGCGATACTCGGTTGATGAAACCAAATATCGCCGATTTTCGTTGTTGCATTCTGTACGGCAGCTCCCTCATGTCGGTATTTCTTCACACTGCTTTACCGAAAGCTTCCCGAGAGGCTCCCTTTTTATTTTTTGTACTTCAAGCAAACGAAGCAGCCGTCAAAAGGCGATGGCCTGTGCCACGCTGTACAGGTTGCGAATTTCCTCTTTTCTCTTTGCGGTGAGGGCTTCCATCTCTTTGATTTGCGCAGGGGTGAAGCGGTCCAAATCGCCGTCCTTCAGCTTGCCCTTGTACATTCTGTCGGCAATCAGCGCAAATGCAATATCCACGGGAACCACCTTGCCGTCCAACTGGCAAAGCACCATGTTGCTCTTTCCTTCGGTCAGCAGCTCCACCGCTTTGACCGCCATCTCAGCCGCAACGGTACGGTCACGCACCGTAGGCCTTCCGCCGCGAACAATGTGCGCAAAGCGTGCGAACTTTGTCTCCACGCCGGTTTCCGCCTCGATTTTCTTTGCAAGCGTTTCGGAATAGGGGGTACCGTCCTCATTGAACATGCCCTCGGAAACCACCACAATCATCCCGCGCTTGCCTTCTGCGCGCAAGGTGCGAATCTTTTCAATGGTCGCAGCCTCATCAAAGGGAACCTCCGGAACGGCAACCGCCACGGCCCCCGATGCGATGGCCGCATACAATGCAATTTGGCCGCAGTTTCGGCCCATAACCTCCACCACATTCAATCTCTCGTGAGATTCGCAGGTGTCACGCAGGCAGTCAATCAACTGCACGGTGGTATTGATGGATGTATCAAGACCAATGGTATAATCTGTGGCGGTAATATCGTTGTCAATGGTTCCGGGAAGACCGACGGAGGGAATCCCGTGCATGGTCATATCGGTGGCACCGCGGAAGGTGCCGTCACCGCCGATGCAAACCAGCGCATCGATTTGGTTTTCGTGGCAGACGCGAATCGCCTTTTCCATGCCGGCCTCGGTTTTAAACTCGGGGCTGCGGCTGGAATACAGCATCGTGCCTCCGAGATTGTAATAGTGATTGATGGTTTGACGGTTCAACTGTACCATATCCCCGCTCATCAACCCCGCGTAGCCGCCGACAATGCCCACGACCTCAATGCCCAAGGAGCGTGCCTTGTCGTACACAGCCTTGACGCAAACGTTCATACCGGGAGCATCTCCTCCCGATGTCAAAATACCGATTTTTCTGAATTTTGCCATTTTCTAAGACCTTTCCTATTCTGCTTGTGGCAGATCTATCGGGGAGTCGCAAAAAAGCAAGCATTCCCCGCTTCTTGATTCATATATATGATTGTAATATACTTTCGCAAAAAAATCAAGAGTTTTATGAAAAAAACAGGCAAGATTTCATAAAATCAATGCAAAAAAAGTCTGCTTTTTCAATCTTTTTGCGCAATTTTGACGGTTCTTTTCAAAAAACATGAACAGTTGCAATGTGACGTTATTTTTTCGGTGTTCCTTTAAAAATCAAGCAAGCGAGGAACGCGAAAACCAATGCTGCCGCAATGCCCCCGGACGCAGCCGCAATGCCGCCGGTCAGCGCGCCCAGAAGGCCCTGCCGGTCCACCGCCTGCTTCACGCCGTCGGCAATCAGATACCCGAATCCCGTCAAGGGGGTGGTAGCCCCCGCTCCGGCAAACCGCACCAACGGCTCGTAAACTCCGACCGCCCCCAGGAAAACGCCCAAAACCACGTACAAAACCAAAATGCGTGCAGGCGACAGTTTGGTACGGTCAATGAGCAGCTGTGCAATCACGCAAAGAGCTCCGCCCACAAAAAACGCAGAAATATACTGCAAAAGCAAATCAGTTCCCATTTTAATCCCATCCCGTTCCCTTCCTGTTTTGAAATTCCAGCAAATGTGCAATACCGGGGATGCTCTTGCCCTGCTTGATGCTGTCGGGGCTCATCATCGCGCCCGTGGACAGAAAAAGCATCTTTTTCCACTCGCCGCTTCTGATTTTCGGCAACAGATGCGCGCACAGCACCACGGCCGAGCAACCGCACCCGGAGCCGCCGCTGTGAACATCCTGCTCCTTGCGACGATAAATCAACCTTCCGCAATCGGTGTAATTGGAGGAAATCCGAACCCCCTCCGCACACATCAAATCGCAGAGAATGTCGCCGCCCTCGAAGCCCAAGTCTCCCGTGGCAATGCAATCGTATTCCTGCGGGGAGCTTTGTGTGGCGTCAAAATAGCGCAACAGGGTATCTGCCGCGGCAGGTGCCATTGCAGCCCCCATATTGGCGACATCTTTGATTCCCTTGTCCAAGGCGACCCCCGGCATCCCGCGGCAAATCACCGCCCTGCCCTCGCCGTTTTTCGATTCGGTTTCCCGCTCCTTTTTCAATAAAAACGCACCCGCTCCCGTTACCGTCCACTGTGCTGTCGGGGCACGCTGCGCACCGTACTCCAAGGGCGTACGAAACTGCCGCTCCGCCGAGCAGTAATGCGAGGACGTGACCGTACCGCAGCAATCAAAATAGCCCGCGGACACCATTGCCGCCGCCAGCAGCAAGCCCTCGGCGCAGGTGGAGCAAGCTCCGTACAGCCCGAAATAGGGGGTACGAAAGCTGAGCAGACCGTACGCGGAGCCTACGCATTGGTTCAGCAAATCCCCCGCAAACACCGCCCCCAGCTCGGTATCCTTCATGCCGGCCTTGCTCAGGGCAACATTCAAGGCGATGCGCTGCATTTCGCTCTCGGCCTCCTCCCATGTTCGGACACCGAAGCGGTCGGTGGAATCAACCCAATCAAAGCAAGCGCCGAGCGGCCCCTCCGATTCTTTTTTTCCAACCGCGGAAGCCGTTGAAAAAACGGTTGCGTTCAAGCTGAGTAAACCGTCCCTCATGCGTAAAATCCTCCTTTGCTTCAAGGTACGCTTCCCTTTAAGAATTTGCATTTTTCAAGCTTTTATACGGTGTGCAAAGCAAAAAATCGTCACAACCGCGCACGCCCTCGTTCCGCAATTATTTTTTACCTTTTTGTTAAAAAAAAGAACAAACACATTGACAAGATTTTTTTTGTATGGTATACTATTATATCGGATGATTGGCGATGATTTTTCGCTGTCTATAAACGGAATTGAAATGAACGCGTGAAAAGAAAGGACATTGCACAAGAAATGAAAAAAAGAATTTTGGCGCTGTTGTTAGCGGGAATTCTGACCGCCTCCATGACCTCTTGCTTCAATCGAAACGACAAACCGGACGACACCTCCGGAGGCGACACCGAAGAGATTTTGACACGTGCCCCGGGCGGTAGTGAAAACAACACACAGGCTTCCGACACCTGGACGGAGGTTGCGGACACCGTTTACACCACAACAGACAATTTGACTCTGCGCACCGATGTCAACTCCAATGAGGGCACCTTAAAGGTAAGCAAGCTGGTGGAGCTGAAGCGCACCGCATACAACAAAAAATGGAGCCGTGTGGAATACAACGGCGGAACCTACTACGTCAGCAACTCCTACATCACCTCGGATGATATTTACGGCAAGACACTGACAGCCTGCTCGAACACCACCATGTACGTTGTCACCGACGGCTTGAACGTGCGCACGTTGGCTTCCTCCAACAGCACCATCTCCCCCTCGGTCGGAACCTTAAACCTGAACGAAACCGTCACGGTGATTGCAAAGAACGACAGCTGGTGCCGCATCAAGTACACTCCGAAGGACAGTCAGGAAAGCGGCGAATACTACGTCTCCGCAAAATATCTGGCAAAGCAGCCTTATGAGGACCCCGACAAAAAGGACTATTCCTCGTACTTCACCTCGATGGAGCCCACCACGATGTATGTCACCGCTTCCGCAATCAATTTGCGTAAGGCGCCTTCCGTCAACGCCTCCATTATGGGCGGATTGGAAAAGGATGATGAGGTGATTGTGGTTGCGTACGCAAAATCCATCCCGGAAACGGTAGACGGTGAAGAAACCTCCGCAAGCTGGTACAAGGTGAAGGTTACCGTGGCCCCCGACAAGGAAGGAGACCCGCCCACGGTGGCTTACTACTACGCAACGGCAAAATACATCTCCGACAAGCCCGGCAGCACCACCCTGACGCTGGCCGATATGCTGGAGCAATACCCCACCTTCAGCGCAAGCGCAAAAACACTGTACGTCTGCTCCAATGCAGCCAATGCCCGCTCCACCCCCAGCTTGAAGAACAGTGACAACATCACTCAAACCCTGCAAAAGAAAGACCAGGTGAAGGTGGTTGCAACCGGTGTTTACGAAAACAATAACTGGTGCATGATTGAGCTGGAAGAGGGTGTGTTTGCCTTCATCGGCTCCTCCACTCTGACCACCGACCCCAACGGAGAGCCCGCGCCTCTGTCGCTGGCGGATTTGCTGTTGAAGTATCCTCAGTACGAAGCAGTCTCCGCAACGGTTACGATGACCGCAAAAAGCACGGTCAACTGCTACACCTCTCCCAGCAGTGCCGAAACGGTTCCGTTGAAGCTGAATGCAGGCGACACCGTAACTCTGGTGGCCGTTTCCTCCAACAATGACACCTCTTGGTGCGTCATTCAAGCCGCAAACGGAAATTGCTACTTTGCGGGATATTCGTTGTTTGAGGTTGCCGCACAGTAAGGTCCGTTCCCGTCCGATGCAAGTCGGACAAGCTCTCAAATTACGGCAACACACCCGCTTCGGATGAGATTTGCCGGCAAAGAACGAAACAGAAAAAAGCCACGAGCCGCCAAACGGTTCATGGCTTTTTTGATGAAAGAGCCGCAATCAACATCTCCAAATGATGATTGCAGCTCTTTTGTCGGTAATTATCTTACTTCATCAATTCATCGGTCAATTTCAAAATTTCCGGTGCGATTTTTTCACGCTCTT
>CAZWXE010000100.1:0-5207 GCA_964638045.1 uncultured Ruminococcus sp.
GCACGTCATTGGTAATGACGAGGTCATCAGTTCGATTCTGATTACCAGCTCCAAGTGGAAAGCACCTCGTAAGGGGTGCTTTTTTTCGTTCAAAGACATTCGGAATGAATTTTTTACATCCTTGAAATAATATTCCGGAAATATTCCCTGAAAGGATTGACGAATCCCTCATAATATGATATGATTTAAGGGAATAAAGGTGAGGTTCAGGTTATGAGAACATTTAACTATTCAAAAATGAACGAACAAAAATGGGATTCGGAGCTTCTCGGCTTGATAGCGGCAATTTACAAAGAAGCCGGAAAGCAGGAGATGTATCTCAAGCAACGCCCGGATGAGCTTGAAAAGCTTGTTGAGATTGCAAAGGTGCAAAGCACGGAGAACTCCAATGCGATTGAAGGCATCGTCACCACAAACACGAGAATTCGGCAGCTTGTAGAGAACAAAACAACACCGAAAAACAGAGATGAGCAAGAAATCGCTGGCTACCGTGATGTGTTAAATATCATCCACGGGAGCTTTGACGCCATTCCGATTACTCCCAACTACATTTTGCAGCTGCACAAAGTACTGTATAGCCACATGAACAATCCTGCGGCGGGAAGGACAAAGAGCGTACAAAATTATATCAGCGCAACCTATCCCGACGGTAGTACGAGAACGCTGTTCACTCCGCTTGATCCGTTCGAAACACCGATTGCCTTGGAAAGCATCTGTAACGAATTTAACCGTGTAATCGGTAACAACGAATTAGAGCCGCTCATAGCCATTCCGATATTCATTCACGACTTCCTCTGTATTCACCCGTTCAATGACGGAAACGGAAGAATGAGTCGATTGCTCACAACTTTGCTCCTTTACAGAAGCGGCTTCTATGTGGGGAAATATATATCGCTTGAAGCAAAAATCGCCAAGAACAAGGATTTGTACTACGACGCGCTCGGCGAAGCGCAGAACGGTTGGCACGAAGGAACTGCGGATGCCGTTCCGTTTATCAAATATCTGCTCGGCACGCTCCTCGCGGCGTATAAGGATTTTGAAGATCGGTTTGCGCTTGTGGAAACAAAGCTCTCCGCACTTGAAACCGTGCGTCGCGCTACAATGAATCGGATTGGCAGATTCTCAAAGCAAGACATCAGGGAATTGTGTCCTTCACTGAGCATCAGCTCCATTGAAGGCGCGTTGCGCAAATTGGTTGCAGAGGGTGAAATCAAGCGCGAAGGGAAGGGAAAGAATATCCGTTACTTTCGATTGAAATGAAGGAGCGGCTATCGGTTCGGAATGAAATTCCCCTTGACAACCGCCGAGAAGGACCGTATAATGAATGGGAAGAAAAACGCGAAAAAACGAAAGGGAAAAGGAGAAAAAACGGATGAGCACGGTCAAAAGAATTTTTTTGCTGTCGCTTTCCGCGTGTCTGTTGTCGGCGATGCTGGCAGCATGCAACGGAGACGAAAAAGAATCGGAGCACAACAGCACGCGCACGCCGGAGGAAGTGACGGCGGTTGTGTCGGAGGAGCAGACAACCCTTGAGCCTGCCACGACGGAAACGTCCCCTGTTACCGAGGAATCTGTTGCCGAAAAAGAGAACACGACGGAGGCGCCGACTGCCGAGCGGGAGACCGCCGATGACGAAGAGGGCTTGAAGCCGGGCTTTAATACGGACACGGGATGGAACCATTTTCGCCCTGTCGGTTGAAGGGTAGGCAGCAGCCCCCGACGCTATGATTGCCCTGCGGGTTCGACTGCGGGCTCGGCCCTTGGCTCAGGGTGACACCAAAACGTTGCCACGTTCGCTCTGCGAAGGACTTCTATCTGCCTTTACAATGTGTACATTTCAGCCTCCCTTGTGTAAAGGGAGGTGGCATTTTCGCAAGAAAATGACGGAGGGATTGTAAAGTAAAACAATATAACAAACAATTCCTCAGTCACCTTCGGCGACAGCTCCCTTTACACAAGGGAGCCTTCAAAGCAACAAACTTCCGACACAAAAGCCCGGTCCGCCCGTGTCATTCTGAGCGTAGTCGAAATTCGAGCGTCAGCGAGAATCGAAAGGTGCGGAGCACCGTTTGGAATCTCGGGCGGAAAGCACGCGGTGCATGGTGGGGCGGTTGACGGATGTTTTACAATCCCTCCGAGCCGCCTTGCGGCGGTTCACCTTCATTTTTTTGTTCAAATTGACCAATTTTGATTGTGAAAAACGACAAAAAATGAAAATTCTGTTGACAAATTACAATTTGATTGCTATAATGTGAGTAATGCAGGCGGTTCCTTGGAGCAACTGCATTACTCACACTTCGTTTTCATTCCGCCAGTTGCGGATGGAAAATAAAAAAATATGGAGGAACTTATGAAAAAACTTCTTGTGTGGTGCTTGACGCTGGCAATGGTTCTTTCGATTGTCCCTGTTGTGGGTGTTACCGTCACCGCAGCTACGGACTTTTCCGACTACACCGGCATCAGCACAATGGATGACCTGAAGGCAGTTGAGCCCGGTCACAACTACTATTTGAAAAACGACATCGTTCTGACGAAGTCGTGGACACCCATCGCTTCGTTCGGCGAGGGCGTGTTTGACGGCAACGGCTACACGATTTCCGGCGTCAACCTGACCAACCAGTGTGAGGGCGGCGACGTATGGTCCAAGGCCGGCGGCCTGTTCCTTACCCTGAGCGACGGCGCGGTTGTTCGCAACGTCACCGTCAAGGGCTCCATGACCGAGACCAAGGAATGCAATCACATGGCTGAAATCGGCGGCATTGCGGCTGTGGTGGCAACCGGCGCCGAGGTTCTGCTTGAAAACGTAACCAATGAGGTTTCCATTACATCCCTCATCGAAAACGCTACCGTGGGCGGCCTCATCGGCAACATTGCCGCCGCTACGGATGAGGTTGCGGCTCCCACTGTTACCATTCGCAACTGCGTCAACAACGGCTCGCTTTCCGCTCCCTTCGGACGCTTGGCAGGCTTTGTCGGCTCCACATTCGGCAATTTGACCATTGAAAACTCCGTCAACAACGGCTCCGTGGAAAATGCTTTGTATTTGGGCGGCTTTGTCGGCTTCATCGACGGCTCCGCAGAGCCGGTTCGTTCCACCACTCTGACCAACTGCTGGAACAACGGCGGCATTTACACCGACCTGGATACCTCCAAGGGTTGGCCCAGCGCGGGCGGTCTCATCGGCGACACCGCTTGGATTGCACACAACCTGACCATGACCGATTGCTTCAACCGCGGCAAGGTAAAATCCAACAACAACGGCGGCGGCATGATGGGCGCTTGCAAGGTGAGAGACGTGCTCACCGACGGCGACTACACCATGAAGAGATGCTACAACCACGGTGAAGTGTCTGGTACGAGCACCGGTGGAGCCGGCGGCTTCATCAAGTACATTGCAAACTGCGACATGAGCTTTGAGGATTGCATCAACTTTGCAAATGTCACCACCTATACGGGCAGAAGCTCGGCTTTTATTGCAGACATCAACCACAACAGCAACCTTACCTTTAAGAATTGCGCCAACTACGGTGACATGACCGTAACCTCAACCACCCGTTCCTCGACCAACGGCGGTTTCATCGGATTGATTCAGGTTACCGGAACGTATACCCTGGAGAATTGCGTGAACTACGGTACCGTCACCGCCGGCATCAACGGTTGGACGCGTATTGCGGGCCTCATCGGCGGAACCAATGACAACGCAACGGCGACGATGACTCTTCGCAATTGCGCAAACTACGGTGAGCTTGTAGCTTCCGAAATCGACGAGTCCGCGAGCGGACATCAGCCTATTGTTGCCGACCTGATCGGAAGCATCGGCGGTGACTCCGTTGCCACCGTTGTGAACTGCTACGGCGACGGCAAGGCTACTCTCCCGAAGCTTTCTTCCGGCGACAGCCTGCCCGATAACTATATTTCGGTATTGGCCGGACGTCCGAACGAGTCCACCTTTGAAAACTGTGTTTCCGGACATAAGCTGCACGATCAGACCTCGTTCGCCAAGACGGGTGTTGCAGCCTCCTATTGCCAAGAGCTGTTGCCCGGCGAGGACAACTACTATGTCAACCAATTGGTTTGCTCCGATTTGAACGGGGAATGCGAAGAGGGCGCTGAAGTGTTTGCCTTTGTTGACGGCAAGATATCCTTCATCACCGCTTACAACCAAAAGGCCATCACCATGTACGGCACGCAGGAAACCGCAGTGAATGCGGACGGAACCTTTGATGTACGTCTGGTGGCAATTGTGAATTCCAAGGATTATGCGGGTGCGGGCATTGAACTGACCGGTACCGCAAACGGAAAGGCAATCACCACAAAGAAGTACGACATTAAGACCGTTTACGAAACCATCAACAACGGTTTGTTGGCTCCCAAGGGCTACTACTTTGTAACCTTGACCGTAAAGGGCATTTCCGCAGAGGACACCGTGACCTTGATGGCAACACCTTATGTGACAACCGATGACGGTGACGTAATGGGTGCACAGGCAACCGTTACCTACACCAACGGCGTTCGCGGTTGAAAACCGGAAAGGGGAATCTGTTTATGAAAAACGTAAAATACATTGTAACTGCTGTGTTGTTGGTTTGCATGCTGGCATTGACCTTGGCCGCTTGCAACAACACGCCCGATAATCCCGGTGAAGAAACAACTCAGAAGGCAGGGGCAACCACTGCTGTGCCGACGCCCGGAACACCTACCACCGAGGCTCCCACTACCGAGGAGCCGACTACCGAGACACCCACCACTGAAGAGCCCACCACCGAGCACGAGGATGCAAATGTTGAGCCCGATGCAAATGCAGACGCTGACAAACTGACTCCCGCAACCGATGAGGCAGAGGACTTCGGTCAGTTGAGACCTTTGTAATCGAAAAAAATGAAAACAATTTGAACCAAATGCGCCGCCCCACGGAATTTTCCGTGGGGCGGCGTTTTTCACACATCGGTTCGAAAGATATATTTTAAAATTTCGTGTAGGGGCAATCGGTGGTCGCCGGCCAATCCTGTGTCTGTTATCTCCGCGAAAACAATCCCTCCGCCTTGCATTCGCTCGGCACCTCCCTTTACACAAGGGAGGCAACTAAAGTCGAAACTTTTGCCAAAACAATAAACTTTTTGCAAAAAAATTGAGAAAAAATATTCGTTGTTTTACCAAAAGCATGGAGTAAATTTGCCTCCCTTGTGTAAAGGGAGGTGGGCCGCCGC
>CAZWXE010000101.1:0-5189 GCA_964638045.1 uncultured Ruminococcus sp.
CCGCCGCAACCCGCTCCGCAAATTCCGCGATTTTTTTCACCGTGTCCGGCTTTGCGCTCTTTTGCTGGGCTTGCAGCATCCGTTCTCTCAATTCCCTGTTTTCCAGCAGCTTTGCTCCGCAGGAAACCTGTCGACGCAGGTTTTTTGCGGGAAGGCTGAGCCCGTGCTCGGCAAAAAATTTGATGTTTGCGCTTTCGCACCCGGGAATCGGTGCGGTGTGTACCGTCGGCGTTCCGCAAACCATCGCCTCGGTGGAGGTTAACCCGCCCGGCTTGGTGTACAGTACGTCGCAGGCCTTCATCAGCAGGTGAATTTCATCGGAAAATCCAATGACATGGACTCGTTCCTCCTTGCGGAAGAACAGCTCCAAATCCGATTTCAAATGCTCGTTTCTGCCGCAAACAATCACCAAATGCGCGGCCTTGTTTTTGCGGTGCATTTCCCACGTAAAGGAGCGCAAATGCCCCGCTCCCATGCTGCCGCCGATGACCAAAATCACCTGCTCCTCCATGGAAATGTTCCATCTTGCCCTTACCTGCGCCTTGTCCGGCGCATTGTAAAAGACCTCCCGTACGGGGATGCCGTAGGGCAGCATTTTTTCTTTTTGGATGCCGCGCTTCAGAAATTCGGGCATCATATCTTCATGCCCGAGGATGTAGTAGTCGCAGGCCGCCTCCTCCCAGAAGGGGTAGCAGGTGTAGTCGGTGGCCACCGCAAAGGAAAGCGGCGTGAGAAATCCGGTTTCCTTGAGATGTGCAATTGCCATTGCGGGGTAAAAATGCGTGGCGATGATGACGTCAAACGAATGCTCGGTTAAATATTCCCGCAATGTTTCGGCGTATTTGATGTTCCAACGAAACAGCGGAGAATGACCGAAATGAATGTGCTTGGAGTAAAACCGCCCCATGGCATAAACCGTTCCGAACGCCCACGGCACATGCTTGGCGACGCGGATGTAAGTTTTATTGAAGGAGTCGCTTTTTTTAGAATCGGTTAAAGCGAGATAATCTTGCAAAACAACTTGGTGTCCGAGGTGCTCCAGCTGCTCGGCGATTGCCTTCGCCGCCGAATGGTGCCCGCCTCCCGCTTGAAAGGACAGAATTAAATATTTCATTTTTGCATCACCCCGAAGCAGGGGCTCTCCCTTTACTGTATTCCGCCGAAAAAACATTTTTGCTCAAACGTTCGTGCTTGAACGATAACAGTATACCATAATCGGGAAAGGATGTCAAGATGCGAATCAAAATCAACTTCCGATAACCGTGCTTTGAAAAAAACACACCGAAGAGGTGCTTTTCGGTTGACAAAGTACGTCGATTGTGTTAAAATTTACCTTGAAAAACCAACCGGTAAAGGAGGCGCGGCGTGTGAAAAGTGTCGGTATTATTTGCGAATGCAATCCGCTGCACGGGGGACATGAATATCTGCTGCGCTGTGCCAAATCCTCGGGTGCCGACACGGTGGTTGCCGTAATGAGCGGTTGCTTTGTGCAGCGCGGAGAAGCGGCAATTGCCGAGCCTGCCATTCGCGCCCGAATGCTTCTCGGTGCGGGCGCCGACCTGGTGCTGGAGCTTCCGTTCCCGTGGTCCTGCTGCAGTGCGGAGCATTTTGCGGCTGCGGGCGTCTTTCTCCTTTCCGAGCTGGGGGTGGACGAGCTCTGGTTTGGCTCGGAAAGCGGAGAGCTTTCCCGTTTGAAGCGGCTTGCCGAGGCTGCGGATGCTCCGGAGCTCTGCCGCCGATACCGTGACACCGTCGGCGGGGCCGACGGAACGGCAAGGGCCTATTTTGACGCACTGTGCGCCGCCACGGGGGAGCCTCCGTGCGCGCCCAATGAAATTTTGGGAATTGCGTATCTGCGCGCCATCCGACGGTTGCACAGCTCCGTCCGCCCGGTGACCGTTCAAAGAAAGGGCAGCGGATTTTCGCAGGCCCGAATCACCGAAGGCGCGTTTCCGTCGGCAACGGCGCTGCGCAAAAAGCTCTTTGAGGAGGGGCTGTGCGGCATTCTTCCTTACGTCAGTCCGCATGTCGGCGCTCTTTTGCGGGAGGCCGTGGCGCAAGAGCGGGCGCCTGCGTCCCTCGAAAATGCGCAGACAATGGTGTTGGGCAGCTTGCGCATGATGTCTCAAGAGCGCGTTGCCGAAATCGAGGGGCTTGCGGGAGGCTTGGGCAACCGTTTGCTGAAGCAAGCCCATGCCGCCACCTCCTACGAGGAGCTGTTGCGCCTGTCCGATACCAAAAAATATCCCCGTGCGCGCATTGCAAGAGGAATTTTGTTTGCTTTGACCGATGTGACCTGCGAGGATGTGCGCGGCCTTCCCGCATATACCAGACTGCTGGGGGCCAATCGAAAGGGAAGGGCCTTTCTTGCCGAACGGCGAAGGTCGGAGCACCCGTTTCCCATTGTGACCAAGCAAGCCGACCTGCCTAAGACGGAGCAGACGCAGCTTCAAAATCGGCTGGAGCAACGCGCCTGTGCCCTGTATACGCTTTGCATGCCGACTCCCTTGCCGACGGGAGCGGTGGTCGGCGTTTGTCCTGCCGTTGAAAAATCAGTTGAACAATAAACCGAAAAGGAGAATCCGTATGTCGAACAATCCATTTCAAAAAGCGCTCCCCATTTGGGGACAAAGCAGCAGCGAGCCCAATCAGTATGTCGCTTTTCGGGACGCTTTTACGCTTTCCGCATTGCCGACGGTCGCTTTTTTGCGCATCCGTGTGGAGAATCGGTACAGCGCGGAGCTGAACGGCCGTTGGCTCGCCGCGCAGCAGTATGCCGATTTCACCGAGCATCCCGTTTATGAGGAAATTCCGTTGGACAGTGCGTTGTTTGTCATTGGCGAAAACCGATTCTCCCTGCTGGGGTACTGTCAAAACGAGGACAGCCTGACCTACCGTCGTGGCGAGCCGTCGGCACAGTACGAGCTGCTTTGCGACGGAGACGTAGTGCTTGCGTCGGGTGCGCAAACGCTGTGCACCGAGCAAACCGGATTTGTTTCGGGAGCGGGGGTGGAAAAGCTGACCGGTCAGCTGTCCTATTCCTTCCGCTTCGATGAAGAGGCTCTGGAGCGCGGGGAGCGGATGTACGCTCCTGCAACCGTGCTGCGGCAGAATGACGCCGAGTATCGCATTCGGCCCATTCCACCCTTGCGGGTGGGTGCGCCGCAAACGGCAACGGTGGTTGCGCAGGGAAGCTTTCTTCAAAGCGACGAGGAGCAAAGCGGCATGCGAATGTACCGTGCCGGCCTGCGCCATGCCGATTACCGCGACATTGCCTCCTGCAAGAGCCGTACGCTTCCTTCGGAGGAGGGAATCACCTTTTTTTCAAATGAGGATGACGGTATTTTCGCGGTTTTGGATTTGGGGAAGGAGAGTGTCGGATACCTGACGCTGGATTTGGAAACCGACGGTGCCTGCCGCATCGACGGCGGCATCGGCGAGCATTTGGAAGATTTGCGTGTTCGCACATACGTGGGACATCGGAATTTCGCATTTTCCGTCAACAAAAAGGCGGGGCGACTGCGCCTGGAGTGGCCCATCAAGCGGTTCGGCTGCCGCTATTTGCAGCTGCACATTGAGGCACCCCGCGTGACGCTGTATTCCGCAACACTGCGCCCCACCGATTATCCCGTGACGGCCAATCGCATGCCGCAGGGCCTAAACGGCCTGCAACAACGCATTTATGAAATTTCGGTGGAAACGCTCAGGTGCTGCATGCATGAGCACTACGAGGATTGCCCGTGGAGAGAGCAGGCGCTGTATGCAATGGATTCCCGCAATCAAATGCTGTTCGGCTATCTCGCCTTCGGGGAAACCGACATGCCGCGGGAAAGCCTGCGCCTGTTGGCGCAGGGGCAAAGAGAAGAGGGCGTACTGGAGCTGACCGCTCCCGGCCGCACCGGCACCGGGGCTTGCATTCCGTCCTTCAGCCTTATTTGGGTGTTGGCATTGCAGGAGTACGTGGAGGAAACGGGCGACGTTGCCTTTGCACGGGAGATGGAGCCCACCATGCAGGGGATTTTCTCCTTCTTTGACGCGTGGCGGCAGGGGGCATTGGTTTGCCTGCCCGTTGGATATTGGAACTTTTACGAATGGGCCCCGAATTTGGACGGTTACGACTCCGCCGAGCTCAAGGCGGCACGGGAAGGAAAGGCGGATGCGCCACTCAACTGCTTTTACGCACTGGCACTGCGTGCCGCAGCGTCCCTGGAGCAGTGCATGGGACACACCGAAAAGGCCGACGCGTACCTGTCGCAATTGTCCGCTCTGAAGGAGCAGTTCCGCAGGAGCTTTTATTCCGAGGAGCACCGTGCGTTCTGCCTCGGTCACGGCGCCGAGGGGGACGAGGTGTGCTTCCCGGAGCTGGTGCAGTCTCTTGCCCTGCTGGCAGAGCTGTTTGAAAGCAAGGAGCAGGAGGCTTCCGTTTGCCGACGCTTGCTGGACGGCGCGTTTTCTCCTGCGGTCACGTTGAGTCATCGCGCGTTCTTTTATCAGGCACTTCTGCGCGATTCTCGGCTGAATGACGAGGTGCTTGCCGATGTGGAAAAGCACTGGGCGCCGATGGTATATGCGGGTGCCACCACCTTCTGGGAAACTGAGGACGGTGCCTGCGCATTCCACGATGCGGGCAGCCTTTGCCATGGCTGGTCGGCCGCACCCATTTATGTATACCACCGACTGTTCGGAAGGTTTCGCTGAAGCAAGCCCCGTTTTTTTCGAGCACCGTAAGAATTTGAAAAACAGGTTGACTTTTCCGTCAAAACATGGTATGATAATATGGAACAAAGCATCCAACCGAAAGGAAAGGAGTACGAATATGGCACAGGAAAGCAAGCCTTTGGTGGAAGGCAAGTATTTGGAATATCTGGGAAAGCCCTTGGTTCGCGAGGGCGACACCATTTGCTACGGCGACATGAACGAAAAATGCGTTCTTGTTTTGGAGATTATGAGCTACAAGGATACGGACGGCAAGCATTTGCCCGATGATATTCTCATTCAGGTAATCGATTCCAAGGACCAAACCAAAATCATCAAGCAGGGTATGAAAAAGGGACTGCACGATGCGTTTTCCGTCGGAACGGTTTGGCTGGATTTGGCACTGAAATCCGCAAATTGAATTTCCGACCGAACAACCGCCCCGCTTGAGGGCGGTTGTTTTCGGTTGACGGTGGAATGTGTTCGGCTTGTAA
>CAZWXE010000102.1:0-5095 GCA_964638045.1 uncultured Ruminococcus sp.
CCGCTTCCCGCGGTGCTTTAGTATTATACTACTTTATGGACAAGTTGTCAAGAGGGTTTTGGAGATTTGTGACAGTTCGTCCATTTTTACAACACAACCGCGACATAACCCACGTCATTTCTATGCAATTTGACACAAATGCCGTTCAAACCTCTCTTCTCCCCTCCAAAGCGCGAAAAAGAGTTACCTCATCAGCGTATTCCAAATCGGCACCGACGGGAACACCGTAAGCAAGACGCGTAATTTTGACTCCGAAAGGACGCAACAGCCTTGATAAATACATTGCCGTAGCCTCCCCCTCCACCGTGGGATTCGTCGCCACAATGATTTCATTCACCGGCTCCCGTTCTACACGTTGCAGTAGCTCCTTAATTTTGAGTTGCTCCGGCGCAATGCCGTTCATCGGAGAAATCAGCCCGTGCAGGACGTGATAAACGCCTCTGAATTCTCGGACCTTCTCCATCGCAAGCACCGTTCTCGCGTCCGCCACCACGCAAATCACGGAAGAATCTCTGGTGGCATCCGCGCAGACAGGGCAAAGCTCTCGATCGGTCAAATTTTGACAGACGGGGCAAAGATGAATTTTTTGCTTTGCCTCAAGTAATGCCTGTGCAAAAGACTCTACCTCTTCGTCATCCATCTCCAACACCGAAAACGCCATCCGCATTGCGGTTTTTTTACCGACTCCCTCCAACATTCCGAATTTTTCGGAAAGCCGCCGGAGCGATTCAATGTATTCTGCCATCGTTAAAACAGCCCGGGGATATTCATCGGACCCGTAATCTTGTTCAATTCCTCGCTGTTGGTTTCGTCAACGCGCTTGATTGCCTCGTTCACCGCAGCCACCAAAATGTCGGACAGGGTTTCCGTATCGTCCGGGTCAACCACTTCCGGCTTAATGTCGATGGAAAGCAGCTCTCTTTTTCCGTTGATTTTGACGTTGACAACTCCGCCGCCCGCCGAAACATCATACTCTCTTGCGTTCAGCTCCTCCTGCTTTGCAGCCATATCCTCTTGCATTTTTTGCGCCTGACGAATCATCGCCTGCATATTTTGGGCTCCGCCGCCCATTCCCTTCGGAATATTCGCTCTCATATTTCAATTCTCCTTTATTTGATTCAAATGTATTACTTATATAAATGTATAAAAACCGTCAATCCTCAAGGCCTTGCAGAATTTCATCGATTACCGAGCCTTCGGCAGCTTGTCCGACAACCTCCATGCTCAGCAGACGATCATCCACCTCTCGGCGGAGCACCGCGGAAAGCGCCATGCGCAGGCGGTCTCTCGCCTCGTCCCGACTCAGCATCTGCATGGAAAATGCATTGTCAAATCGGATTACAATTCTCTCATTCTCTGCGGTGTATGCCTTCGCATGCTTGATAAAGCCCGCAAGCATTTGGTCGCTGCGACCGATTCGGTCCACCACCTCCGACCAGCTGCGCAACGGACGAAGCACGCGTTTGTCCGCATCGCCTTGCGCGGACGCGTCGCTTGATGCTTGCATTTTCGAAAAAGTGCTCTGCACAGTACCGGTGGCAACGACCGCATCTGCTTTGTCTGCGGCATCGTGCATCTGTTGCGTCTTAGATTGCTCGCGAGAAGCGTAAAGTCCGCCCACCGCAACCTGCTCCTCCAAATGAGCCACTCGGGAAAGCAACGCCTCGTTGGAGTCATCCAATGTCTCATCGCACATCCGCAGCAGGGTCAGTTCGGCAATGACGCGCTTAACCGCATTGCTCTTTTGCATGGCAAACAGCGCCTCCTCCAGAAGCTTGCAATGAAACAACAGTGTTTCTTTGTGAAAAAGGCCTGCGCACGTGCGCATTTGCTCAGCCTCACAGTCGGATAAATCCAAATACGCACTTGCATTTTTGGTAGACCGAACCACCAGCATATCCCGATAAAAGGAAAGCAAATCCTGCCAGAACACGGACAAATCCTTGGAAGAACGCACCACCGTTGCAACCTGCTCAAACAAAGCGTCGTAATTTCGTTCGGCAATGGCCTGCACCGTTTGGACGATGCCCTCGCGCCCCGTAATTCCGACGGAACTCTCAACCACCTGTGCGGTGACTTGTCGGCTTCCCCCGGCGCACAGCTCCAACAGGCTGATGGCATCACGCATGCCGCCTTGTGCCAACCGTGCAATCAGACGGGCGGCATCGGCATCCAACTCAATGCCCTCCTCCCCGGCAATATAGGAAATGCGTTTTACCAGAGAATCAACCGAAATTCGACGAAAATCAAAGCGTTGACAGCGCGAAATAATGGTGGCAGGCAGCTTTTGAAGCTCGGTCGTCGCCAAAATAAACACAACATGCTCGGGCGGCTCCTCCAAGGTTTTCAGCAACGCATTGAACGCACTTGCCGAAAGCATGTGAACCTCGTCGATGATATAAACGCGTTTTCTCAAAGTAGACGGAGAATAAACCACCTCATCTCGAATATCGCGAATATTTTCCACACCGTTGTTGGACGCCGCATCCATTTCCAAAATATCGGTTGCCGCGCCGCTGTCAATGGCGCGGCAGGAATCGCATTCCCCGCACGGACTTCCGTTTTTCGGGTGCTCACAATTGATGGCCTTTGCCAGAATTTTTGCGCAAGTGGTTTTACCCGTTCCTCTGGAGCCGCAAAACAAATAGGCATGGTTGAAGGCCTGATGCTCCATCTCATAGCGAAGCACCGACGTAATGTGCTCTTGCCCGTAAACATCGTCAAAGGACTGCGGCCTCCATTTTCGATACAACGCTTGACGCATCCCTTTCGCTCCCTTCCATATAACAGAAATACCGACCGGCCTTGTGCAATCCGTTCGGTACAGCTTAGATTTTCAAAGCAGAACGGACTGCAAGACAAGACCATACACCTCAAAATCGAAAGTCGCTCCCACGCGATCTTCATACCCCTTGCTCAGAACAGGCACCCTCGCGGCACATCGGGGTGACCGCTTAATGCTGCTTGGTCCCCCACCTGACATGGTTCACGGTTCCCAATTGCGCAAGACCCATTCGTCAACACAACAGATATGACTCAATTCGTAAAAGTTCGTCCCTCAGAAGAGGAATCCACCCCTGCTGTAGCGGATTTCAGGTACAGGGCTCCGCTAAATCCCCGGCTGGTATGGCCTCGTCTTGCAGTCTGATGCTGCTTGTATATTATAACAGATGTTCCCCTCTTTTTCAAGAGTGTTTTCAAAAATTCTTGTTTTTTCAAAAAATTTTCTTTTTTCACAAAAAATATCGGCAGAGCATTGCAAAGCGCTCTCAGTCTACGTACTCCATCACCTTTGCCAGCAGTCTTGCCCCCTGCTCCCTTGTCAGCTCGGACACAGGAGAAATGGCGTCCCCTTGAGCCGTCAAAATTCCGACGGCGTTCAAAGAGTAAATGGCGTCTGCCGCCCAAACGGGAATTTGTGCATCATCGGAAAATGCGGGCGTAACCGCCACCGTGGAAAGTCCGACAATATTTCCCAGCATCACTGCCGCATCTGCCTTCGTCAGCACCTTATCCGGCTCAAAATACAGCTTCCCGCTTTCCAGGGTTCCGCTGACGTAACCGAGCTCATAGGCCGCGGCAACATAACCGCGCATGGAATCCGCAATTTGGTCGTCATCCGCAAAAACGGTTTTGTCGCATTCGGGCACATTGGTCACACCCACCGCATGCATTGCCATCACCAAAAACTCCGCCTTTGTCAGCGTTTGCTTGGGATGAAAATAATAATCACTTCCGATTTGACTTCCGCTCATCACATTCGCTTCGCTGACGGTGATGGCATCGTTGTAAAACTCCGAGTCAAGCATATCCACATAAACCGGAGAGGTACCGGACAGCAAAACGCGAACCTCCACCGTTGCCGAGCTGCTGTAATTTCCGTAGCGGTCTCTTGCAACGTAAGAAAAGCGGTCCGTACCGATATAGCCGTTTTTGGGAGTGTATACATAGTTTCCAAGTGCGGCATCGGTCAGGCGCACCGCACCGTTTTCGGGATAGGAAACAATTTCAAAGGTCAGTGCATCCCCGTCCGGGTCATACGCAGAAAGGCGCTCGTATGCGCAAAGTCCCTTATAGGTGGTCAGCGAAAGGGAGAGCGACGGCGCCATGGAGACGGTTGGCGTATAGTGAATGCGGTCGGTAATATACAGACTGCACAGCATCGGTGTCGGGTTTGCATTTGCCGAAAAAGTAAAGCCGGTTTGCAAGGCATCCTCAATGGCGGGCGAAAATGTCAAATACGACAGCTGCTCTCCCGTAATCACCTGCCCAGCCACCACGCGTGAAGAACCGATGCACAGCTCCCCTGCCGTTGTGGGAGGAAGCGTTTTGACTGTAATGTAATCCACCTTGGAAAGATTCAGCCCACGTGCCATGGCATCCTGTGAAAATACAATATCATTGCCCACGGGAGCCGAAAGCGCAACATCCGTTGCGGCCGAAAGCACATTCAGACCGTAAGAAAGCACCGCATCATCCGCATCGGTTTCGGCAAAGCAAGGCAACAGCATAACTCCGAGCATCAGTACCGCGCATACCGCCGTCAGGATGATTTTCATCTTTTTCAATTTCATCTTCAAACTCCTCTCTGTCTTTCAGATTCTATTGCATCTTATGAAAGATTCGAAGCGTTTAGACCAAAAAGCAACGATAAGCATTCCGTACTCGGAAGCAAGCATTGGCCGTTCGCAAACGACAAAGAGCGCTTTTTGCTTTCGCAAAAAGCGCTCTGCCATCAGATTTGTTCCTTTACCTTGGAAGCCTTGCCCACTCTGCCACGCAGGTAGTAGAGCTTTGCACGTCTAACCTTACCGACGCGGATGATGTCAACCTTTTCCACATTCGGAGAATGAATGGGGAAGGTTTTCTCAACGCCGACACCGTAGGAAATCTTGCGAACGGTGAAGGTCTCGGAAATTCCGCCGCCGTGCTTTGCAATGACGGTTCCTTCAAACATCTGAATTCTTTCTCTCGCACCCTCTTTGATTTTGTTGTGTACGCGAACGGTGTCACCAATGAACAACATGGGTATTTATGTTTACTATTGGTTGATAGGCACTGAATCAATCAGATTCATTTCTTGAGTCCTCCTCTG
>CAZWXE010000103.1:0-5076 GCA_964638045.1 uncultured Ruminococcus sp.
TTCCTCCAAGCCGGCAATCATACGCAGAGTGGTGGACTTACCGCAACCGGAAGGTCCGACCAATACCAAAAATTCCTTATCCTTTACTTCAAGATTGAAGTCGGAAACGGCAGTAACGCCGCCGGGATACTTCTTATAAATGTGTCTGAGGGACAAGCCCGCCATACTGAATTCCTCCTGTTTGTCCGATTCGGACATTATTATATAACACGTTATATTATATCAAATTTTTTCAAAAAAGAAAGTGGTTATTTCCCCAAAATTATTCTGACTTTATTGTGTATTTTGCACATGAAATGTGAACGCAAGCAGAATAAACGGTGTTTTTTTACGCTTTTGCCTTTAATTTATTAAAAATCAGGCCTTAGAACGCGATTTCATGGTCAATGCAATTCTCTTTTTCGGCACGTCGACACTCAAAACGCGGACCTTGACAATATCGCCCACCTTCACAACCTCGGAGGGATGCTTTACAAAGCGGTCCGACAGCTGAGAAATGTGAACCAAGCCGTCCTGATGCACGCCGATGTCTACAAAGGCGCCGAAATCAATCACATTGCGCACCGTCCCCGTCAATTCCATATCGGGCTTTAAATCCTCCAGGCTCAAAATGTCATCTCTCAGCACGGGCGGAGGCAACGTATCGCGAATATCGCGTCCCGGCTTTTCCAGCTCGGCGATAATATCCTTCAATGTGGGCACGCCGACGCCGAGACGCTCGCCGACCTTGGAAAGGCCTTCCTTTTCTACCCTGGAGGCCAAATCCTTAAGACGGCCGTTTGCCACGTCTTCCTTTGTATATCCGAAAGCTCCCAGCAGTGCTTCCGCAGCCGTGTAGGATTCCGGATGAACACCGGTGTTGTCAAAAATTTCTTTTCCGCCGGGAATGCGCAAAAAGCCCGCTGCCTGCTCATATGCCTTTGCGCCGATGCGCGGAACCTTCATCAGCTGTGCGCGCGAGGTAAATTCTCCGTTCTCCTCACGGTAAGCCACAATGTTTTTCGCAGAGGTTGTATTGATGCCGGAAATATAGGAAAGCAAGGAGTAGGACGCCGTGTTGACGTCTACACCGACGGCATTGACGCAGTCCTCCACCACGCCGCCCAGAGCCTCGTCCAGTCGCGCCTGCTTCATGTCGTGCTGGTATTGTCCGACGCCGATGCCCTTCGGGTCGATTTTAATCAACTCCGCCAAGGGATCCTGCAATCTTCTTGCAATGGAAACGGCACTTCTTTGCATCACGTCGAATTCCGGAAATTCCTCGGCCGCCAGCTTGGACGCGGAATAAATCGACGCGCCCGCCTCGCTGACCACAATGTACTTCACATCCTCCGGAATTTCGTGAAGCAGCTGTGCCACAAAGATTTCGCTTTCCTTGGATGCGGTTCCGTTTCCGATGGCAATGACATCCACCCGATGCTTGGAAATCAGACGCTTGAGAACGGATTTGCTCTTCTCGGTTTCCTCCCGCGGCTTAACGGGATAAATGACGGCGGTATCCACCACCTTGCCGGTTTTGTCCACAACCGCAAGCTTGCAGCCGTGCGCGTAGCCGGGGTCAAATCCCAAAACGGTTTTTCCTTTCAGCGGAGATTGCATCAGCAAATGGCTCAGATTGTCGGCAAACAGCTTGATGGCGCCCTCGCTTGCGTTGTCAAAAATATCGTTGCGAATTTCCCTTTCGATGGAAGGTGCAATCAAGCGGTCGTAGCTGTCCATGATTGCGGCAGAAACATAGGGCTCGGCAGGACTTTGGTTGCCGAGCAGCACCTGCGAAAACAGGTAATTCAGCACAATATCGGAGGCAACGGTGAGGGTCACCTTCAAAAAGCCTTCCTTTTCGCCGCGATTGATGGCAAGCACGCGGTGCGGGAGCACTTTTTTCAGAGGCTCGGAATATTCGTAATACTGTGCGTAAACGGAATCCTCCTCCTTTGCCGCCTTGGTGGTCAAAATGCCGAACTCAAAGGTCAATCGGCGCAGCTCCTTGCGATACTCCGCGTTGTCGGAAACCGTCTCGGCAATAATATCCTTTGCACCCTGCAAGGCCTCCTCCGCGGTGGCAACGCCCTTTTCTTCATTGATGTACTGCGCCGCGATTTCCGGAATGGAAGGCGTGTATACGGGCTCCTGTGCCAAAAGCAGCTCCGCCAGAGGCTCCAAGCCCTTTTCCTTGGCAACCGAAGCACGTGTTTTGCGGTGCGGGCGGAAGGGACGGTAAATGTCATCCACCTCGGTAACGGTTTTCGCCGCCTCAATCGCCGCCTGAATTTCGGGCGTCATTTTTTCCTGCGCGGAAATGAGGTCAAACACCTCCTGCTTGCGCTTTTCAATGTTGCGCAAAAAGGTAAGGCGGTCGTTCAAATCGCGCAAAACGTTGTCATCCAAGCTTCCGGTCACCTCTTTGCGGTAACGGGCAATAAAGGGAATGGTATTCCCCTCGTCAATCAGTGCCACGGTTTTTTCAACCTGCTCTGCTTTCAGATTGAATTCCTGCGCCAAGCTTTCAATAATATTCATATCACAGATGCGTTCCTTTCGTGGGTAATGTTCCGACAGAGCCGGAACTGTTTTTTCATTCTTTTTGAGTGGAGCACGAAGCAATCAATCGGTTGATTTCATCCTCGTCCGGTTCTCTCCAATCTCCTCTTTCGGGCAAGCCCTCCAAGGTCAGGGGACCGAAGGAAATGCGCTCCAAAAACACAATTTGATTGTGCACCGCTTCCATCATCCGTTTGATTTGATGGTATTTCCCTTCCGTCAGCGAGATGACTCCCTCTTTTTCGCCGTCCAACCGAATTTCACATGGCTTGGTGACATAGCCGCCGATGTCGACGCCGCTCGAAAGGCATCTGCAATCCGCTTCGGACAGGGGAAACTTCACACGGAACCGATATTGCTTCGAAACATGTGTTTTGGGAGCCAAAAGACGGTGCGACAGTTGCCCGTCGTTGGTAAGCAACATCAAGCCAACCGTATTTTTATCCAGTCTGCCGCACGGAAATACACCCATTTTGCGGTATTCCTCCGGAAGAAGCGCGGTAACCACAACATCCCTTCCGTCCTCGGTGGCACTGACATAGCCCGCGGGCTTATTCAAAAGCACATAAACGTATTTGCGATAATGCACGGCTTTCCCGCAATAACAAACAACGTCCTTTTCGGGCTCCACCTTTACGTCGTTCTTTTTTACCGGACTGCCGTTGACGGTAATTTTTCCGCTGCGGGCCGCCCTTGCGCTTTCTGTTCGGGATGCGATGCCGCACTCGGAAAGCAGCCGATCCAATCGCATAACCATACTGTTTCTCCTTTTTACTGCTTGCTTTCAAAAGCTGCCCTTTATTTTACCATACGAAGCTCGTTTTGTAAATATCCGAAAGCGTTTTTTTGAAGCATTCTTCGTTTTTTTCGAAAAGCGCTTTCTTTTTTTCAAAAAAGGTGTATAATGTTATTGAAGGCATTTTCTTCAATCAATCCGAAAAGAATGAACGGGAGGAACCGCATGGAACAGAAGAAAACGTATGCAACCAATTGTGAAACCTGCGTTTTTTACGATTACGATGAAGACTACGAAACCTACTCCTGCACCCAAAGCCTGGACGAGGACGAGATGGTGCACTTTTTGACGGGGCAAAACAGGGGCTGCCCTTACTATCGCTATTACGACGAATACAAAAGCGTACAAAAACAAATATAACCAAACAGAAGGTCGGCACAGCTTCCCTTCATTGTTGCTTTTTCCATTGTGCCGGGCTACACCCAAATCTTTTTTTGAACATTTTGGAAAAATTGCAAGCATCCTCGTAGCCGCACAGCGTGGCAGCCTCTGCCACGGTCATTCCGGCAAGCAGCTGACGCTTTGCTTCTTCCATACGAACCTGAATCAAATATTCCTGAATCGTCGTGCCGGTTTTTTGTTTGAATAAGCGGGCAAGATAGCGACGGTCCAAATTCAGCATCTCGGCAATCTGCCCCACACCAAGGTCCTTCATGTACAGCGTGCTGATGTAGTCCTGTACCTGTCTGACGTAATGGTTATGCGCTCTTTTTTTGTCAAAAAGCGCTGCATACATTTGAAAGAGGTAGGAGCAAATGAGGTATTCTCTTGTGGCGGAATTCTCGTCCACATCCAGCATCTTTCGAATATAATTCTCGCGCAAATACACCACGGGAGGAAGCTGACGAAATTTTTCCGCCAACGCCCCGTCAAAAGCAACCCATTGATAGTGCCACGGAGCCTCGTCATCCGCCCAATAGGTGGTGATTTCATCCGGAAAAATGAGAAACATCTCTCCGCTTTGCACGGAGTAAATTTCATTTCCCTTTTGAATGTATCCTCTTCCGCTGACCACATAATGAATCAGCATATACCTGCGCACCGCAGGGCCGTAGGAATGCCCCCGCGCGCACTGCTCTTCTCCGATTGTCAACGGGTTCAAATCGGTCATGTGGCGATTGAGCAAAAAATTATCCCGTTTAAAAGCCATCGTGCATCCCCCCCTCAGATGGTTACATTATAACATATTCCGGTTACATATTGCAATGGCTTTTTGAAACAAAAAAGTGTAGAATATATGCAACCGAAAAAAAGCAAACCGCTTGCGAAAAAAGAAAAGGAGATTTTAGCATGAAATTAACGTTTATGGGTGCCGGAAGTACCGTTTTTTCCAAAAATGTCATCGGTGACACCATGCTGTGCGACGTATTCCACGATATGGAAATCGCACTTTATGACATTGACGAGGAGCGCTTGGAGGAATCCTACCTCATGATTTGCGCGCTCAATAAAAACATCAATGAGGGACGCGCCACCGTTCGCAAGTATATCGGCGTGGAGCAACGCAAGGACGCGTTGCGCAATGCCGACTTTGTGGTGAATGCCATTCAGGTCGGCTTGTACGACCCCTGCACCATCATCGACTTTGAAATTCCGAAGAAATACGGCCTGCGCCAGACCATTGCCGACACGCTCGGCATCGGCGGCATCTTCCGTGCGATGAGAACCATTCAGGTCCTCAAGGGCTTTGCAGCCGACATCGAAGAGGTTTGCCCCGATGCATGGTTCCTCAACTACAC
>CAZWXE010000104.1:0-4925 GCA_964638045.1 uncultured Ruminococcus sp.
ACCATTTTCCCCTCTCACCCGCTGCGCGGGAGCTCTCCCGGCGGGAGAGCCTATTAGAAGCAAGACATCTGACCAAAAGCCTCGCCCTTTGGGAGAGGTGGCGGCGCAGCCGTCGGAGAGGGCGAATAGAATAAAGACGAACAGCCGGCAGTAGACCCCGATGCTGCGCATCGCCCTGCGGGTTCGACTGCGGGCCGGGCCCTTGACTCATGGTGACACAAAAACATTGCCGCGTTCGCTCTGTATTCTCATGTGCCGCGGGCGTCATTTTTTGCGTGTTCACGAAAAAAACATTGACAAACGGTGGGCATTCCTTTATAATGAAGACAGAATCTTTTGAATGCTTGAAGGAGTAAACGGAGCGCATGAACGAAGTGATTTTGGAGGTGTTGCGGTATTTCGGCACCTTGCTTTTGCAAACGTTGGGAATTGTTACGGTTTGCGGTCTGGCCGTAAACGCCTGCTCCAATGCTTTTGCAAGCCTTATGGGTTTGGGTTCGGGCGTGTTTTTTGATGTCACCGCGGTGGTCGGAACCCCTGTGCATGAGCTCGGACATGCGATCATGTGTCCGCTGTTCGGCCATCGTATTCGCTCCATGCGGCTGTGGAATCCAAGGAAAACGGGTGGGGTGTACGGGTATGTGGAGCATACCTACAATCCGAAAAATCTGTGGGCGAGGTTGGGCAATCTGTTCATCGGCATCGGCCCCGTTTTCAGCGGAATGGGCGTGGTTGTGCTGACTCTTTGGCTGTGCTTTCCGACCCTGTGGTCGGAGTATTTGCGCGCATCCCTGCTGTTGGCAGAGGGAGGCGAGCTTTCCGCAATGCTACCCGGCTTGGGGGAAAACATTTGGAGGCTGTTCCTCGGTATTTTTCGTGCGTTTTCGGAAAATGCCCTGCGCAGCTGCATCGGTCTGCTGCTGATTTTAACCGTTTCTCTGCACATCTCCCTGAGCTGGCAGGACATCAAATCCGGGCTTTCCGCCTTGCCGCTGTATCTTGCATTGACGGCGATTTTCGGATTGATCACTTACGGCGGCGGGCTCAGTGAGGCGGTTTGCAATTGGTTGACGCTGTGGAATTTGCGTGCGTTGACGCTGTTTTGCGTGGTAATTGCGTTTTCGGTGCTGTGGGTAGTGCTTGTTTTGCTGTTCCGCGCGGGGAAGAAATTTGTTTCGTGGTTTTGAACTTAAAAACGGAGGTATGGCGGTATGCGCTTTTCAAAACGGTTGAAGCGGTGCTTTGAAAGAGACCGTGTCATTTGTCGCTTGCTTGCGGCATGGTGCTGCTTCATTCTTTGGAGCTTGCTTGGCACGGGAGATGCGTTTGCACAGCTGCGGTTTATGCAGGAGTCGGGGACACTTGCGACCATGGGCATTGCGGTGGGCGTCGGTTTTTTCCTGCTTTCTCTGCTTTCGTTGCTGTCCTGTCGCTTCCACTCGGATGCGTGGGTTATGCTCGGTGCCGCGGCAGGCTGTGTAGCAATGTGGCTGTACGGCTACAACGGACACTCCGATGACCTTTTGTTTACGCTTGCGGTGCTTGCGGTGTTCTCCCTGTTTGTCATCTATTTTGTGCATCAGGAGCGGGAGCTGTGGAGCCGTGTGCACTTTCATCGGGGAGGCTTGCTGCTTGTTACCCTGCTGTGCGGCATTGTGAGCGGGGGTGTCATTGCGCTGATTACCTGCCTGCGTTATCTCACCTTTTCCGCTCCCAACTTTGATTTCGGGCTGTTTGTCAATATGTTCCATCACATGAAGGAAACCGGACTGCCGACGGTGACCAGCGAGCGCGATATGCTGCTTTCGCACTTTGCGGTGCATCTGTCGCCCATTTACTATTTGCTGTTGCCTGCCTATTGGCTGTTTCCGACGCCGCTGACACTGCAAATCGGGCAGGCGGTATTTCTTGCGGCGGGCGTCATTCCAACCGTGCTGTTGGCGCGTCACTTCGGACTTTCCGCGCGGGCAACCGCACTGGCGGCGGCACTGTACAGCTTTTATCCCGCCATCAGCACCGGATGCTTTTACGATATTCACGAAAATTGCTTTCTGCCGTTTTTTCTGTTGTTCACCTTTTATTTCTTCGAGAAGGAACGCCCCGTGCCCATGTTTTTGTGCGCACTGTGCGTGCTGGCAGTGAAGGAGGACGCCGCCGTTTATTTGATGGTGTTTGCGCTTTATATCCTGCTTTCCCGCAGGAGGTACGGCTACGGCATCTCCTTGGCGGTCCTGTCGGCGGCTTACTTTGCCTTTGCCTGCTATTGGCTGCGCACCTACGGTCTGGGCACCATGAATTATCGCTATGAGAACCTGATTTTGACAGAGGAGGACGGGCTCCTCGGTGTGTTAAAGACCGCGTTGCTCAATCCCGGATTTTTGCTGACACAGCTGTTCACCGACAAGGACGGGACATGGGACAAGGTTGCTTATTTGCTGCAAATGCTTCTTCCGCTCGGATTTTTACCGTTTTGTACAAAAAAAGCGAGCCGTTGGTTGCTTTGCGCACCGCTCTTAATCAATCTTCTGACCTACTATGTGTATCAGTATGACCTCGGCTTTCAGTACCATTTCGGAATTGCGGCATTTCTGGTATACGCCGCACTGCAAAATCTTGCCGAGTTGAAATTGCCGACAAGGCACTCACTGCTGGCACTTTCGGCGGCGGCATGCTTTTGCCTGTACCTGACAACGGTGTGCCCGACGCTTGGCACTTATGTGCAACGATACGAGCAAAACAGGGAAACCTACGCGCAAATGGAAGAGATTTTGGACACCATTCCGGAGGATGCAACGGTGTGCGCCTCCACCTTCCTGTTGCCTCATCTTGCGGAGCGGGATGTGATTTACGAAACCTACTACCACGATGTCAATGCGGAGGGAAGAGAGCGGGTGGATTATGTGGTGTTGGATGCGCGCTATGCCTCCGCACAGCAGCAAATGCAAAAATTCCGTCAGGCGGGCTATACGGTGACAAGGGAATACGAGGGCTTAATCATCATTATGGAGCCGACGCAATAACGGCAACGGTTGGCGTATGCAAAAGGCGCGAAGCTCCATCGAAAAATATCAACAAAAAATATCAACAATGAAAAGAGGATGCAGGCATGGCAAAGCTTACGTATCGGGGCAGAAGCTTCTATTTGGACGGTGAGCCCTTTGTTGTCATTTCGGGTGCAATGCACTATTTCAGAATTCCGCGCGAATACTGGCGCGATAGGCTGTTAAAGCTGAAGGAGTGCGGCTTCAACTGCGTGGAAACCTACACCTGTTGGAACCTTCATGAGCCGCGTGAAGGCGAGTTTGACTTTTCGGGCATGCTGGACATTGCCGAATACATCCGCCTTGCCGCCGAGGTCGGTCTTTACGTCATTCTTCGTCCAGGCCCCTATATCTGTGCCGAGTGGGATTTCGGCGGTTTGCCGGCATGGCTGTTGACCTATGACGGCATGGAGCTGCGTTGCATGGATGAGGTCTACCTCTCCAAGGTGCGCAGATATTATCACGAGCTGCTGGAAAGACTTCGCCCGCACTTTGCGTCCAACGGCGGCAACATTGTCATGTTACAGGTTGAAAACGAATACGGCAGCTACGGAAACGACAAGGAATACCTCCGCGCGATTTTGGACATTTACAGAGAAATGAGCATCGATTGCCTGTTCTTCACCTCCGACGGTCCCACGCATTCCATGCTTAGCGGTGGGACGTTGCCCGGCGTTTTAAGCGTTGCCAATTTCGGCTCCAAGCCCGAAAAGCATTGCCCAATCATGTACGAAACCTTCCCGGAGCAGCCCTATATGTGCGGAGAGTATTGGGACGGTTGGTTTGAGCATTGGGGTGAAAAGGCTTATCAACGTGATTCGAGCGAGGTCGTTGCCGATTTCAAAACCTTTACGGACAACGATTGGTCCGTTAATGTCTATATGTTCCACGGCGGCACCAACTTCGGTTTTTGCAACGGCGCAAATCATCCCGGAACCTATCAGCCCACGGTTACCAGCTACGATTACGGCGCGCTTTTGACCGAGGCGGGAGACCGCACCGACACCTATTACAAAATCAGAGACATTCTTGTGCAAAAATACGGGGACAAGGTTCCTCCGCTGACGGCGCAAGAGACGCCCAAGGCGGCCTACGGAAAGGTCACCCTTACCGAGCAGGCAAAGCTCTTCGAAAATCTGGACAGGCTTTCCGCGCCCGTTCGCACGGCGGCTCCCAAGTACATGGAGGACATCGGTCAAAGCTTCGGGTACGTGCTTTACCGAACCACCGTCCATGGCCCGTGCAACGATTGGCCGCTTTGGTTTGACCGTCTTCATGACCGCGCCCAGGTATTTGTTGATGGGGCGTGGAAGGCAACCTTCTTGCGCGGACAGGCCACGACGGACGAGGACCGCGTCAAGCTCCCGCTTGCAAAGGAGGAGTCCGTTCGGTTGGACATTCTTGTTGAAAATATGGGACGAGTCAACTACGGGGACAAGCTGCGAGACAAAAAAGGCGCGGTGGGCATCCGCTTTGGCAGACAATACCACTTCGGCTGGGAGATGTATGCGCTCCCCATGGACAATTTGGAGCGTCTTGCATTCCGCCCGCTCTCCGATGACGACCGTGTCGGGCAGGCAACCTTTTTGCGCGGTGAACTGCAAATTGAGGGCAAGCCCTGTGACACCTTTCTGCGTTTGAACGGCTTCACAAAGGGATTTGTGACGGTAAACGGCTTCAATTTGGGCAGATATTGGGAAATCGGACCGACCAAAACACTTTATGTGCCTGCGCCCATGCTCAAGGAGGGAAAGAACGAAATTGTGGTGTTTGAATCCGACGGCGCAACCTCAAAAACCGTAGAATTTTGCGCCACCCCGGATTTGGGATGAGGAGTACCAAATCGCTTTTTGCTGCACATCGGTTCGGAAGGTAAATTCCGAA
>CAZWXE010000105.1:0-4837 GCA_964638045.1 uncultured Ruminococcus sp.
TTTTGGACATCAAGTGCCGTATGGCCGGCTTGACGCCCGACGCGGTTGTGGTGGTTGCCACGGTTCGCGCCTTGAAGATGCACGGCGGACTTGCAAAATCGGAGCTGGGACAGGAAAATACGGATGCCTTGGAAAAGGGTATTCCCAATTTGCTGCGCCACGTTTCCAATATTCGCAATGTATATCGCTTGCCCTGCGTGGTGGCGGTGAACCGTTTTCCCACCGATACCGACCGCGAGATTGCCTTTATTATGGAAAAGTGCAGGGAATTGGGTGTCAACGTGGTGCTTTCCACCGTTTGGGCAGAGGGCGGAAAGGGCGGCGAAGCGCTTGCCCGCGAGGTGGTTCGCCTGTGCGAAGAAGAAAAGGGTGACTTTACCTTCGCTTACGAAAGCGATTTGAGCCCCGAGGAAAAAATCAACGCCGTGGTCACCAAGATTTACGGCGGCGCGGGGGTGAACTTTTTGCCTGCCGCAAAGCAGCAATTGAAAAAAATTTCGGAAATGGGATACGGAAGCTGCCCTGTTTGCATTGCCAAAACACAGTACAGCTTTTCGGATGACCCGACCAAGCTCGGCGCGCCCACGGACTTTACGGTTACCGTAAAGAATGTTCGCCTTTCCGCAGGCGCGGGCTTTATTGTGGTGCTGACGGGAGACATCATGACCATGCCGGGATTGCCGAAGGCTCCCGCCGCGGAAAGAATCGACGTGGACGAGAACGGAAAAATTTCGGGGCTGTTCTAAAGCGCAAAAAGGTATTGACTTTTTCAAAAAAAAATGATATAATGTCGAAAAACAGCAGGATTCTTCAACGGTTCCGCCCTTTTGGGCGGAACCGTTGAAGAATCGGAATAGAACCCTCATCTTGGGGCTTTGGAGGATATGAAAAATGGCTACCTTTATCAACGAACCTTCCCATACTTTTAATGAGTATTTGCTCATTCCGGGGTATTCTTCTGACCAATGCATTCCCGCAAACGTCAGTCTCAAAACACCGCTTGTAAAATTCAAAAAGGGGGAAACCTCTCCCATCACCATGAACATTCCCATGGTTTCCGCAATTATGCAGGCCGTTTCGGGCGAGAAGCTGGCGGTGTCGCTTGCCACCGAGGGCGGTGTTGCCTTCATTTACGGCTCCCAGTCCATTGAGGATGAGGCAGCCATGGTTTCGAGAGCAAAGAATCATAAGGCGGGCTTTGTAACCAGCGATTCAAACGTGGCTCCCACCGCAACGCTGGCCGATATTGTTGCCCTGAAGGCCAAAACGGGACATTCCACCGTGGCGGTTACCGAGGACGGTACCGCAGACGGCAAGCTGGTCGGAATCGTCACCGGCAGAGATTACCGCGTCAGCCGCATGGACCCCGCAACTCCCGTTTCTTCCTTCATGACTCCGTTTGAAAAGCTTGTTTGGGCAAAGGAAGGCACCAGCCTGAAGGAAGCCAACGACATCATTTGGGACCACAAGCTCAATTCGTTGCCGATTGTGGATAAGAACGGAAAGCTGTGCTATTTTGTATTCCGCAAAGACTATGACACGCACAAGCAGAACCCCAACGAGCTGTTGGACAGCGGCAAGCGCTATGTCGTGGGTGCGGGCATCAACACCCGTGACTATGCAACCCGCGTTCCCGCATTGGTGGAGGCAGGTGCGGATGTGCTTTGCATTGATTCCTCCGAGGGCTTCTCCGCTTGGCAGGAAATCACCATTCGTTGGATTCGCGAGCATTACGGCGACAGTGTCAAGGTGGGGGCCGGCAACGTGGTGGACGGCAAGGGCTTCCGCTTTTTGGCGGAATGCGGTGCAGACTTTATCAAGGTAGGCATCGGCGGCGGCTCCATTTGCATCACCCGTGAGACCAAGGGCATCGGCCGCGGACAAGCCACCGCTTTGATTGACGTTTGCCGCGAGCGTGACGCTTACTATGAGGAAACGGGCATTTATATTCCCGTATGCTCCGACGGTGGCATTGTCTATGACCACCACATTACCCTTGCTTTGGCAATGGGAGCGGATTTTGTGATGCTGGGACGTTATTTCGCACGCTTCGACGAAAGCCCCTCCAATAAGGTAAGCATCGGCGGTAACTATTTTAAGGAATATTGGGGCGAAGGCTCCGCACGTGCACGCAACTGGCAACGGTATGATTTGGGCGGTGACCGCAAGCTGTCCTTCGAGGAGGGCGTGGATTCCTACGTTCCGTATGCGGGTGCGCTCAAGGACAATGTTGCGCTTTCTCTTTCCAAGGTACGTTCTACCATGTGCAACTGCGGCGCACTGTCCATCCCCGAGCTTCAGGAAAAGGCTGTGCTGACGCTTGTTTCCGCCACCAGCATTGTGGAAGGCGGCGCACATGACGTCATTCAAAAAGAAAAGACCAATACCGTGAAATAAGAAATAAAAGCAGGGATTTGTTCCGCCGAAAAGCGAGTAGCAAAGCCCTGCTTTCACTTTTCGAACCTGTTATCTTCGCAAAAAAACAATCCCTCCGTCACGCGGTCCGCGTGCCACCTCCCTTTACACAAGGGAGGCCCTCTAAAGTCGAAAATTCATCTAAAACAGCACAATTTTCGTAAAAAAATAGATAGAAACAATTATTGTTTTTCCGAAAGTGTGGAGTACATTCGCCTCCCAAGTGTCGCGGGAGGTGGCAAAAATCTTTGATTTTTGACGGAGGGATTGTAAAAACGTCCGTCAATCGATCCGCCGTGCACAGCGTGCTTTCCCGCCCGAGATTCCGAACGGTGCTCCGCACCATTCGATTCTCGCTGACGCTCGAATTTCGACTGCGCTCAGAATGACACGGGCGGGGCTGTTCCCTTTGTTCAGGTGGACACGGCTATCCGGCGGGGCGTTGCCGGACGGATGTTTTTCCAAAAATATGCAAAAGGGAAGGACGGCGGATTTTTCTTGCAAAATGTATTGACATTTTGCGACGAAAATGGTATAATAAACAACGAAAAAATATCTTTAATTCGATACAGAGATGTCGGCAAGATAGAAAGTTCATATACGGTACAAGGACGCCTGCATTGGGCGACCTGTATCGGCGTATCCTTTTTCGTCTGCCGATTTCGGCAGGCTTTTTTGTTTTGAAAGGAGAAAAAGAATGCAATTCAACACTCCGACCATGCGGCAACGGGTGGAAGCGCTTTTGCGCAGGGAGGGACGTACGGATTTGTTGCCCGACCTTGCCGACGCAGTGGTGCTTCCCGCCTTTGCGGACGTGCATGTCCATTTGAGAGAACCCGGATTTTCCTATAAAGAGACCATTGCCAGCGGTACCCGCGCCGCGGCAAGAGGGGGGTACACCGATGTTTGCTGTATGCCGAATCTTTCTCCGGTCCCGGATACGCCGGAGCATCTTCAAATTTTGAAGGAACTGATTCGAAGGGATGCCGTCATCGGGGTGCACCCTTATGCATCCGTCACCGTGGGAGAGCAGGGAAAGCAATTGGTGGATATGGCCGCGCTTGCAAGCGACGTCATTGCCTTTTCGGATGACGGCAAGGGAATCCAAAGCGATGAAATAATGGAATCGGCCATGCGGACGGCAAAGTCCCTCGGGAAAATGCTGGTTGCCCACTGCGAGGACAACAGCCTGCTGCACGGCGGGTACATTCACGACGGCGAATATGCCAAAGCGCACGGACACCGCGGCATTTGTTCGGAAAGCGAGTGGGGACCGGTGCAACGGGATTTGGAGCTGGTGCGCAAAACGGGCTGTGCCTACCATGTGTGCCATGTTTCCGCAAAGGAAACCGTAGAGCTGATCCGTCGGGCAAAGGCGGAAGGCTTGGATGTGACCTGCGAAACCGCACCGCACTATTTGGTGATGAACGACTCAATGCTTGAGGAGGACGGACGCTTCAAAATGAACCCGCCCATTCGCGGAGAGGAGGACCGTTTGGCGCTGGTGCAGGGACTTTTGGACGGGACCGTGGATATGCTTGCCACCGACCATGCACCGCATTCCGCAGAGGAAAAGTCCAAAGGACTTGCCGACAGCAGCATGGGAGTGGTGGGCTTGGAAACAGCTTTTCCGGTGTTGTATACGCACTTGGTGAGGCCCGGAATACTTTCCATGGAGCGGTTGCTGGATGCAATGTGTGCGGCTCCGCGGCGCAGATTCGGCATTGCATCCGAAAACGACTTCTGCGTTTGGAATTTGGAGCGAAAATATACCGTGGAGCCCGATGCGTTTGAAAGCATGGGAAAATCCAGCCCCTTTTCGGGTACTTCCGTATACGGCACTTGTATGTTTACCGTCCGCAACGAGCAAATTGTGTGGGCGCATAGATAATATTTGGAGGAAATCATTATGGCAAAAAGAACGGACATCAAAAAAATTCTCATCATCGGCTCCGGCCCGATTGTCATCGGTCAGGCGGCGGAGTTTGACTACGCGGGCACGCAGGCTTGTCTTGCATTGAAGGAGGAGGGCTATGAGGTTGTCCTCATCAACTCCAACCCCGCCACCATTATGACCGACAAGACCATTGCCGACAAGATTTATATGGAGCCGCTGACCTTGGAATACGTGGCGAAAATATTGCGTTATGAGCGCCCGGATGCCATTGTTCCCGGCATCGGCGGTCAAACGGGACTCAATTTGGCCATGCAGCTGGAAAAGAAGGGCGTTCTTGCGGAATGCGGCGTGGAGCTGTTGGGCACCGGCAGTGAAAGCATTGAGCGTGCCGAGGACCGTGAGCTGTTTAAGGAGCTTTGCCAATCCATCGGCAAGCCCGTGATTCCCTCCGAAATCACCTATTCCATGGAGGAGGCCAAGGCGGCTGCCAATCGCATCGGCTATCCCGTGGTGCTTCGTCCCGCC
>CAZWXE010000106.1:0-4762 GCA_964638045.1 uncultured Ruminococcus sp.
ACGGCATGACCGACACCATGGGCCGTATGCACTCCGACGCGCAGTTCGCAGGCTCCTCCTCCGTACCCGCACACGTTGAAATGATGGGCCTCATCGGCGCGGGCAACAACCCCATGGTCGGTATGACCGTGGCGGTTGCGGTTGCCATCGAAGAGGCAAGCAAATAAGAAACGGATTCGAGAATCGAATTCCGGTAGCGTTCTATCACAAAAGGCAGAGCAAAAAATTTGCTCTGCCTTTTGTGTGTAAATTCGGTTTTCGAAAAAGTGAACACTCAATCATACAGCTTAGCCCAGCGACGCCGTTTCAAAAGTTGCCAAACGGCAAACGCAACCAAGGACGCCAGAATCACGCCGCACAGCACATAGATCTCGGTGCCGATGCTGCTTTCCACCTTCAATTCCTCCCACAGGGAATTGAGCATGCTCAAGCGTTCGGGGGAAAGATTCAAATATGCCTGTGTCGGCACATTGCGGCTCATTTCGCCGTACAGAATGTCCATCGCGTCCTCATGCACTTCCTCCATGTAGGCAATGTAATCCTCACTTTCGAGAACACTGGTCAGGGGAGATGCATAGTAGGTATACTCCGCGTTGGCAACGGCAATTTCCTCGGAGCACATAAAATTGATGTATTCCATGGCAAGGTCGGCATGGCGACTGTTTTTGGGCACACACATGGCATCCACATAAATGTTGGTGCCCTCGCGCGGATAATAAAAGCTCAGCGCATCGTTACTTTCGTACATGGAAAGAAAGTCCCCGGCATAGTAAGCGGAAATCGCCGCCGAGCCGCTTTGCATCTTGTTGAAGATTTCATCCATGACGTAGCCCTGCACCACACTTTTTTGCTCCAAAAGCAATTGCAACGCTTCCCGCCACTGCTCTTCGGTGGCGTCATTCACGTCATATCCGAGGTAGTACAGTGCCGTACCGAAAGCATCGCGACTGTTGTTAAACTGCAAAATGTCACCCGTGTAGTCCGCATCCCAAAGCAAGCTCCAGCTGCCGATGTTCGCGTCATCCTCCTTCACGATATCGGAATTGTAAATCACGCCGATCATCCCGTAGAGATAAGGAATCGAATAGATATTGTCGCTGTCGTCCTCGTAGTACACGTTGTCGCCCTTGAAATCATCGCTGACGTAGATATAGTTCGGAATTTTGCTCATATCCAGCGGCTGAAGCAGCCCTTCGTGCACCATGCGCTGAATCATGTAATCCGACGGAATGATGACATCGTAGGCAACCGAGCCGCTCTCGATTTTGGCATACATATCCTCGTTGCTGGAGAAGGTGGAATAGTTCACCCGAACCTCCTTGCCAAGCACCCTGCGGCAGTACTCCTCAAACGCGGCATTGACATCCAATGTTCCGTCTGAGCCGTCGGAAATATATTCGCCCCAGTTGTAAACATACAGCGTCTCCACCTCAACGGAGCGGCAGGCGGGCAGACTCAATACAACCGCCGTCAGCAACAGCATCGCCGTCAAACAGGAAATCAACCTCAGTTTCATCGTGCGCCTCCCTTCCCCGCCTTCTTCATCTCGCGGCGTTCGCCGATGGAACCGGCAAAATTCACCGCAAGCAGCAGCAACAAAATGGCAACAATAATGATGGTACACAATGCGTACATGCTGAACTTCACCTCATGGGCTGTTTGATTGTAAATATACAGAGGCAATGTTTTAAAATCCGGAGAGGAAACAAAATGGCTGATGACAAAGTCATCCAACGACAGCGTAAAGCTCATCATCAAGCCGGAAATCACACCGGGAAGCAACGAGGGAAGCTCCACCAGAAAGAAGGTTTGCGCGGGCGTACATCCCAAATCCAACGCCGCCTCGGTCAGGTTTTTGTCCATTTGACGGAACTTTGGAAGCACCGACAAAATAACATAAGGCAAGTTGAAGGTGGTGTGCGCAATGAGCATAGTCCAAAAACCGAAGCTATCGCTCCATCCGAAAATGGTTGCAACACCCACAAACAGCAGCATCATGGAAACACCCGTGACAATGTCGGGGTTCATCATGGGAATGTTGGAAACCGATTCCATCAAACGGCTGTAATACTTCTTTCTCGCACGGGCAATTCCGATTGCCCCCATGGTGCCCAAAACCGTTGCCAACAACGAGGAGCACAGCGCCAGCAGCAAAGAATTTTTCAATGCCTGCAAAGCCTCACCGTTGCGAAACAGGTCCCGATACCAATACAAGGTAAACTCGGAAAAGCTGCTCAAATTTCCGGAGGCATTGAAGGAAAACAGCACCACCACCAGAATCGGCGCATACAGAATAAAAAACACAAGGGACATATAAAAGCCGGAAAGAAATTTCATACAACGATGTCCTCCTTACCGTCCGAGAATTTGTTCATCACCGCAACGGAGATGAGAATGAGGAGCATCATCACCAGCGAAATCGCCGCGCCCGTGTGATAGGTCACCGCATTTTTAAACTGCCGCTCAATGGCGTCACCAATCAGGTCAAAGGAGCCGCCGCCCAGCTTTTGAGAAATGTAAAACGTACTGATGGAAGGAACAAATACCATGGTCACGCCGGAAATAATACCGGACACCGTCAAGGGCAAAATCACCCGAAACAGCGTTTGAAAGCCGTTACAGCCGAGGTCTGCCGCCGCCTCCAAATATTTTTTGTCCAGCTTGGTCATGCTGGTGTAAATCGGCAGCACCATGTACGGGAGAAAATCGTAAATCATACCCAAAATCACCGCTCCCTCGGTGCCGATAAAGGTCAGCTTCGGAAAGCCCAATTTTTGAATAAACGTGCTGATGATTCCGCCGTTGTCCAGCAACGCCATCAAGGAATAGGTGCGAATCAGCAAGCTGATCCACATCGGCAGCATCAAAAGCACCGTTAACACTCCGCGTGCACGCTCGCTTGTACGGGACATGCAATACGCCAACGGGTACCCCACCAAAAGGCACACGGTGGTGGCAATCAGGGAAAAACCGATGGACATCAAAAACGTTTGCGAATAAGAACCCAAGGAAAGCAAATTTTCCATGGTAAAGGCACCGTTGCGGTCGGTCAGTGCAAAGTACAAAACAAACATCAGCGGCGCAATGATGAACATCACCGACCACACCGCATGCGGAACCGCACAAATGCGCTCAAACAAGGAATGTCTTTTCATTCTTCCTCCACACCTACCGTTTCCTCGGTGCTGTTCACATCCGAAAGCTTATCCAGCTCATCGCTGAAGGAGGAATAATCGCCGAACATTCCCGAGAACTCGGACTTTTTCATAATGTGAATGGCATCCGGGTCAATGGAAATGCCGATGAACTCTCCCTCGGCCACATAGTCCGTGGTTTGAATCATCCATTTAAAGCCGTCCACATCCACGATGACCTCGTAGTGCACGCCCTTGAAGGTCACGCCCGTAACAAGTCCCTTCAGCATTCCCTTCTCCACCGAAACAACGTCCACATCCTCCGGACGAATCACCACATCCACCGGCTCGTTTTTGGCAAAGCCGCCGTCCACGCAGGTAAAGCAATGCTCGGCCAGACGCACGCGGTAATCCTCCAGCATCACGCCGTCCACAATGTTGGATTCTCCGATAAAATCGGCAACAAATGCGTTAACCGGCTCATTATAAATGTCGGTAGGAGTACCGATTTGCTGAATCCGCCCCTCTGCCATGACCACAACGGTGTCCGACATGGAAAGCGCCTCCTCCTGGTCGTGGGTAACGTAAATAAAGGTAATTCCCGTTTGATGCTGAATATTTTTCAACTCATTTTGCATATCCTTGCGGAGCTTTAAATCCAAAGCGGCCAACGGCTCGTCCAACAGCAACACCTTGGGCTGATTGACCAATGCGCGGGCAATTGCAACGCGCTGCTGCTGTCCGCCCGAAAGGGTACTCACCTTGCGACGTTCAAAGCCCTTCAGGTTGACCATCGCAAGCATATCCTTCACTCTGGTTCTGATTTCTGAATCCGGTCGTTTTTGAATACGCAAGCCGAAGGCAATGTTGTCAAAAACATTCAAATGCGGGAACAGCGCATATCGCTGAAACACCGTATTCACCTGTCTTTGATAAGGCGGCACATCGTTGATGCGCACGCCGTCAAAAAAAACATCGCCGCTGTCGGGCGCTTCAAAACCGCCGACAATACGAAGTGTGGTGGTTTTACCGCATCCGGAGGGTCCCAACAAGGTAATAAACTCCTTGTCGTGAATTTCCAGACTCAAATTGTCGAGAACGGTTTCTCCGTCAAAAGACTTGGAAATTCCGTTCAGCCGAATTATCACATCGTTGTTCATTCCGCATAAATACCCCTTTAAAATGAAATAAATTGAAGAAAATATCCATGGAACAAAACGGGGGGAGAGCTCCCCCGCTGCCGACCTCCCACACGTCATCCGGCTGAACGAACGGCGCAAAAAGGAAGAACCGACACTATGACCATAACCATACACCGTATATTGTAGCAGATAGTGTAAAAAAAAGCAATACTTTTACAAAAAAAATCAAAATTTGTAAATATTCAAATCGGAAACAAAAAATTCTTGTATTGCTCATGATTCGATGGTATAATAAATACCGATGAACATGTCGCGCCCTTCATCCCGCCACTCCGTACAAAAGGCGCATGGGAACCCACAAAAGCGCAAAATTTCAGTCGTTACATGTAGGGGCGACCGGTGGCCGCCGGCCTATCCTGTGTCTGTTATCTTCGCAAAAAACAATCCCTCCGTCACGCTATCGCGTGCCACCTCCCTTTACACAAG
>CAZWXE010000107.1:0-4647 GCA_964638045.1 uncultured Ruminococcus sp.
ATGTCAGACATGTGAATCAAACTGTGAAGTAAACTTTCAAACGAACAGCCGGCAGTAGACCCCGATGCTGCGCATCGCCCTACGGGTTCGACTGCGGGCTGCGCCCTCCGCTCAGGGTGACACAAAAAAACGCAGTCCCGCCCTGTAAAGGGTGACCTTCAGCGGTGCGTAGAGATGTCTGCAAAGCAGACAGAGAGGACGGCGCGTTCGCGTGGCGTGCTTGCCGCGTCTGAAGAATTGTAAAAGCAACAAGCTTTCCATTACAGAAGAATTCAAAAGCACGCCGGCATGCAAAAGAGTCTTCCCTTACATGTCGGCGCGCCGTACACATTGCAATTGTTTATTTTATCGGATTGTTCTCAGAGTCATCCCGCAACGGTTTCCGCTACGGCTTCCTCGGCCGTATTCTCAACAGCAACCTCTTCCGCTGCCGTCTCCTCGGTCTCCGTCACTTCCTCAACGGGAGCCTCCGGAGTCTTGCGAACACCGACGCCGCGATAGCACTCCATGCCCGTTCCGGCAGGAATCAGCTTACCGATGATAACATTCTCCTTCAAGCCTTGGAGGTAATCCACCTTTCCGCGGATTGCGGCTTCGGTGAGCACCTTTGTGGTTTCCTGGAAGGAAGCGGCGGACATAAAGGACTCCGTCTGCAAGGACGCCTTGGTGATACCGAGAAGAACCACGCTGCCGACAGCAGGCTTCAATTCGGTTTCGCCCTGCGCCACGCGCCGCTCGATTTCCCGATTTGCTCTTTCCAGCTCCTGCATGTCAACCGTGGAGCCAACCAACAGCTCGGTGTCTCCGCCATCCTCAATGTGACGCTTTCTGGTCATCTGACGTGCAATGATTTCCACGTGCTTGTCGTTCACGTTACAGGACTGAGAACGGTACACCTTCTGAATTTCCTTAATCAGATATTCGTAAACCGCATCCAGACCCAAAATTCTCATTACATCGGCGGGTGCCTTGTTTCCTTCGGTCAAGGACTCTCCGACCTCCAGATGCTGTCCCTCGATGATTGCCAGCTTGGTGCCGTAAGGAATCTGATATTCCTTAACCTCGGCAACAACACCCTCCGGCTGCTCCGCATCGGGACGGACGGTGACGGTATGAATGTTTGCATTCTCTGCCATGCTGATGTGCGCCGTACCTCTAACCTCTGTCATCACCGCGGGCTTCTTGGGCTGACGCGCCTCAAACAGCTCTTCTACACGAGGCAAGCCTTGGGTAATATCCGAGCCTGCGACACCGCCGGAGTGGAAGGTTCTCATGGTCAGCTGAGTACCGGGTTCACCGATGGACTGTGCGGCAATGATACCGACAGCCTCACCGACATTGACAAGCTTGCCGTTTGCAAGGTCCGCTCCGTAGCAGTGTGCGCAAATACCCTGCTTTGCATGGCACTGAATAACGGTACGAATGCAAACCTCGTGAATGCCGGCAGCCTCAATCGCCGCAACGGCATCCTCGGTAATCATTTGGTCGTCCTCCAAAAGGACCTCTCCCGTAACGGGATGAACCACAGGTCCCATGGTAAATCTGCCGATGATTCGGTCGGCCAACGGCTCCAATACACTCTTTGCCTTGTCGTCGATGATGTCGGTAATCATTGCGCCCTTGGTGGTATCGCACTTCACCTCGCGAACGATCACCTCTTGGGAAACGTCGACAAGACGTCTGGTCAAATAACCGGAGTCCGCGGTACGCAAAGCGGTATCCGACAGGGACTTACGGGAGCCCTTTGCGCCCATGAAGTATTCCAAAATGTTCAAGCCTTCACGGAAGTTGGACTTAATCGGCACCTCGATGGTACGTCCGTTGGTTGCAAACATCAAGCCGCGCATACCTGCCAGCTGACGCATTTGCGCAATGGAGCCGCGGGCACCGGAGTCGGACATGATTTTAATCGGGTTGAACTGGCTAAAGCAGCTCTGCAATGCCTCGGTAACGTCGTTGGTGGTCTTATCCCACAGCTTAATCACCGCGTTGTAGCGCTCCTCATTGGAGAACATACCCTGGCGGTAGTACTCATTCAGCACGTCCACCTGCTTCTGCGCCGCAGCAATCAGCTCGGGCTTCTCATCGGGAATGGTCATGTCGTACACCGAAATGGAGAAGGATGCACGCGTGGAATATTGGTAGCCCAGCGCCTTGATATCATCCAACATGGTTGCGCAAACGGCCGGGCCGTTGTTGCGAATGCAACGGTCGATAATTTGACCGAGCTGCTTCTTCTTGATGACAAATTCAATTTCCATCACCAACGCGTTTTCGGGCTTGCTGCGGTCCACAAAGCCGAGGTTTTGCGGAATCACCTTGTTGTAAATCAAGCGTCCGAGGGTGGTGACAATCACGCCGGAGCGCACCTCACCGTCAATTTCCTTGCTGACGCGAATTTTAATTTTGGAGTGCAGGCCGAGCGTACCGTTGGCGTATGCCATCATCGCCTCGTCCATATTGCGATACATATGGTAATGGTAAACGGGCTCGCCGTTCGCATCGCAAACCGCATTTCCGTTTTCATCCAATACAACGGTGCGGTCGCCGGGCTCACCTTCCTTTTCCATGGTCAGGTAATAAGCACCCAAAATCATATCCTGAGAAGGAACGGTTACCGCTTTACCGTCCATGGGCTTGAGCAGGTTGTTTGCGGAAAGCATCAGGAAGCGCGCCTCTGCCTGCGCCTCCGCGGAAAGCGGAACGTGAACGGGCATCTGGTCGCCGTCGAAGTCGGCGTTGAATGCGGGGCACACCAACGGGTGCAGCTTAATCGCTCTGCCCTCCACCAAAATGGGTTCAAAGGCCTGAATGGACAAACGGTGCAGGGTCGGTGCACGGTTCAAGAGCACCGGGTGCTCCTTGATGACATTTTCCAACGCGTCCCAAACGCAAGCATTGGCGGGGTCATACGCGCGGTCAATCTTCTTTTGCGCATCCTTAACGTTGGTCGCCTTGCCCATTTCCACCAATCTCTTGATGACAAAGGGCTTAAACAGCTCGATTGCCATTTCCTTCGGCAAACCGCACTGATAAATTTTCAGGTTCGGGCCCACCACGATAACCGAACGGCCGGAATAGTCCACACGCTTACCCAGCAAATTCTGACGGAAGCGTCCCTGCTTACCTCTGAGCATCTCGGAAAGAGACTTGAGCGGACGGTTGGAGGGACCGGTTACGGGCTTGCCGCGTTTGCCGTTGTCAATCAATGCGTCAACAGCCTCCTGCAGCATCCGCTTCTCGTTGCGGATGACAATTTCGGGTGTGCGGATTTCCATCAGCTTCTTCAAGCGGTTGTTTCTGCTGATGACGCGACGGTACAATTCGTTCAGGTCGGAGGACGCAAAACGTCCGCCGTCCAACTGAGTCATGGGACGGATGTCGGGCGGAAGCACGGGAATCACATCCAAAATCATCCAATCCAAATGATTTCCGGACTTGCGGAAGGCCTCAACAACCTCCAGTCTCTTGATAATTCTCGTTTTCTTCTGGCCGGATGCCGTAGCAAGCTCGTTCTTCAAAGATTCGGAAAGCTCGTTGACGTCCACAGCCGCAAGCAGCTCCTTCACGGCCTCCGCACCCATACCTGCGCGGAATTCGGAGCCGTAAAGCTCACGGTATTCCGAATACTGCTTTTCGGTCAGTACCATACCCTTTTCCAAGGGGGTATTGCCGGGCTCCAGCACAACATTCTGTGCAAAATACAGCACCTGCTCCAAGGCCTTGGGGGACATATCCAACACCAATGCCATGCGGGAAGGAACTGCCTTAAAATACCAAATATGCGAAACGGGAGAGGCAAGCTCCACGTGTCCCATTCTTTCACGGCGCACCTTTTTGGTGGTGACATCAACGCCGCACTTTTCGCACTTGATGATTTCCTTGCTGTGGGAATTCTTATACTTTCCGCACATGCAGGCACCGTCTTTGGTCGGGCCGAAGATGCGTTCGCAGAACAAACCGCCCACCTCGGCCTTCAGGGTTCTGTAATTGATGGTCTCCGGCTTAATGACCTCGCCGTAGGACCACTCTCGAATCATCTCGGGAGATGCCAAACCGATTTTAATAGAATAAAATTCGTTACGCTCCACAGTTATAACCATGAATCCTTTCTATCTATTTCCGTGCGAGGCATCAAGCCTCACACGGTGAGAAAAACTTCCTTCGGAACACGCGCGGGCTTACTCCATGTCATCCATGTCGTCGGAGTACTCGTCCTCGTAAACCTCTTCCTCCGCATCGTAAAAGTCCTCGTTCTCTTCTTCGTCCGTAATGCTGTTGCCCTCTTCGTCCTCAAGCAGGAAAGATTTGCGCAATGCGTCGTCCTCCACGCTTTGTCCGAGCGCGGCGTCAATTGCCTCGGCGTCATGACGGCTGTGGCGAATGGGAGATTCATCCTCATTGCAGAGGGAAGAAAGCTCAATGTCATTTCCGTCACGGTCTTGTACGCGAACATCCAGTGCCAAGGATTGCAGCTCCTTCACAAGCACCTTAAAGGATTCGGGCACGCCGGGAGTGGGAATGTTTTGTCCTTTGATGATTGCCTCATATGCACGGCGACGTCCGTTGATATCGTCCGACTTCACAGTCAAAATCTCCTGCAAGGTGTATGCCGCGCCATACGCCTCCAACGCCCAAACCTCCATC
>CAZWXE010000108.1:0-4512 GCA_964638045.1 uncultured Ruminococcus sp.
GGCGCCGGAACAGCACCGAAAAGAAAGATTGCATAACAAAAGCGTCATTCAATAAATCTCCTCGGCAGGAAAGCTGTGCTTTTACCGGAACCTGCTGTCTACGGATAACAGATGACATTGTACCACGATTTGCATTCTTTGTCAATAGTTTTTTGAAAAAAATCGGCCGATTTTTTCAAAATTTTCGAAAATTTTCGAATGCGCTTTCAAAACGGGTAAAATGCTCAAACCGTGCCGTCCTTTTCGGAGGCGGCGTTTCTTTCGCTTTCTTCCTTTTTAAAAGGGAGCTCGGCGTTGTTTTGCAGGACGCGGTTTGCGCTGCGAACAATTTTTTCTCTCAGCCAATAAGGTTCAATCAAGCGGAAGTCCGCTTCCATGGCAAGCAGCATGCCGAGGAATTTTTCGATGCTGTGAAATTCGCAAATGTAGCGGTTGTGCGGCTCCTTTGAAACAATGTACGCGCTCAGCTCCAAGGCGGTCAGCTTGTTGGGAATTTCAACGGTGGCGGAATAGGGAATTTGCATTTGAATGACCGATGCATCCGCGGCAAGCTCCTGCGCAGAGTGCGCGTTGAAGATTTCGGGCATGTACACTTCATCGTTGTCCGAGGAAATGAGCAGGGGAAGCGCAAAGGGCTCGGTGTAGTAGAAGCCTTTTTTCTGCTTGTTGTAGGCGATTGGGGCGCCGAGCTCGCGCTTGAGATAGTCTAAATCGCGCTGTGCTTGGCGGTGAGAGATACCGAAGCGTTCCGCAATGCGCTGTGCATTCGGGAAACTGTTGACGGTCATTTTTTTGTGGACCCATTGGATTCTGGTGTTGGCACCCATGCGTTACTCCTTCCTGTCGAGGCTGTCGATGTCGACCTCCCACGGCAACGGTTGCTTTTCGGATTTCTCCTGCGCGGAGGAGGCTTCCTCGACTCCCTGTGATTGCTCTGCGGGAGCCGCTTGAGGACCTTCCACTCCTGTGTTCATATCGGGTTGGGAGAGAAGGTGCCCCGCTTTGGCGCGCGCGCGCAAGCCTGCACCCAGCAGTACAACGGCGGCACTGAGGTATTCGATTCGTTGGCCTTGCAGCAAGGTCACGAAGGAGAGCGTTGTCGCGTTTGCAACGGAATACGCAACGCCCATCCAAAAGGCGGTGAACACCGCCAGAGAAACGGGGATGGAAACGGCCGTTGCGGCGTGCGCCATGACGAGAAACAGCTTTTTCAAGGGGCGACCCAGCAAAAAGCGAAGCTCTCCCGTAAAATAAAGCATACTGCACAAAAGCGCCAGTGTGCTTGCAACCTTCATGGGGGCGTTGATTTCGACAGAAGCGTCAAAGTAAAACAGCGCGCAGAAGCAGATGGGGGCTAAGACGGCGGCAAAGCCGTAAAAAACGGTGGTTCCGGCGTCTTTCTTTACAAGGGAGCTTTCCGTGAAGAAGATATAAGCGGCGGAAAGCACCAGGCACAGAGCCATCAAGACGGTGGTTGCACTGATTCCCTGCAACAGCAACAAAAGCGCGCCGATGAGGAAGCAGTAAAAGGCGGGGGAGAGGGCCTTGGACGGTTGAAACGGGCGTTCGCCGATGTGGCCTTTTTTGACAAGCAGCGAACGGGACACGCCTACCGCAATTGCCGCAAGCATCAATTTTGCTGCGACTCTGGGCAGGACTGCCCCTGAGGAAAAGTAGTTGGTTTGTACCTCAAAGTCCAGCAAAACGGCCAACACCGCTGCCAAAGCCGCAAGACCGGTCAGAGCCGTAAACAGATAACCGAGCATTCGGTTTGTCTTTTCATCGTTATTCATGCGTGATGATTTCCTTTTCATGATTTTGAGTTAATTTTTCGCTTTGAATTGATTTCAAAATAATTATATATCAGATATGTGAACAAATTGTGAAAAAACGGCGTGCTTTTGCGCTTTTGTTGAATTTTTTTGCCGAAATACATTAAGAAGAAATGCACGGGCGCGTGTGACGAATGGAGATTTTGAAAAAACGAAAAAAACAAATGCTTTTTGTACAATGTGTATATTATTGTTTGAATAAAATCAAGATATTCTGCGAAATGCACAATCGAAAAAGATTGCAATTTTCGCCATTATATGTTATAATCATAGAGCTTGATATGCGATGAAACGAAAGGTTGCTGTTGCGGGACGCTGCAACAGGGAATTTTCGCGGAGTATGTCCGTTGAACCGGGCGAAGGGTGTTTACCGAAAGCATCGTCGGCGAGTGCCGGATGCTGTGCGGTTGAAGGACTTTGAATTTCCGGAGGTTGTCGGCTTCGATGCTGCGAAGTGGCAAATCCGTGTTTTTTAAGGGCCTGCAAGAAACGCACGGGGCGGTGTTGTAGGAGATGCCTGCCTTGCAAAAACGCGGCCTGCGGACGGATTTGTTCATTATTTATATATGCGCCGCAGACAAGCGAAATCTGATAAGGAGGCAAAAACAATGGCAGTGAAAGAGAAAATCAGAGTCAGACTGAAGAGCTACGACCACGTTTTGATTGACACCGCGGCAAAGAAAATTGTCGAGGTTGCAACCAGAAACGGTGCGGAAGTTTCCGGTCCTATCCCGCTTCCGACCGAGAAGGAGATTATCACCATTCTCCGCTCCGTGCACGTAAACAAGGATAGCCGTGAGCAGTTTGAGTATCGTACGCACAAGAGACTCATCGACATTCTCAAGCCGTCTCAGAAAACTGTGGACGCTTTGATGAGTGTAGAGCTCCCCGCCGGTGTGGAGATTGAGGTTAAGATTTAAAATCTGTTATCAAGCAAGCTTCAATTTGAAACACCAAACAAAGACAACAGCCGAGTTGTTGATTCGAGGAAATCAAAATGTTCGGTAACTTTGTAAGTCATGTTGGCGTGCAAGGACGCGTCAACCAATAATTTACAGGAGGAAAAATCAAATGAAAAAGGCTATTATCGGTAGAAAAATCGGTATGACTCAAATTTTCGACGAAGTCGGCAATGTCATTCCGGTTACGATTATCGAAGCAGGCCCTTGTGTGGTCGCACAGAAAAAGACCGTTGAGACAGACGGCTACAATGCGCTTCAGCTTGGCTTTGCGGAAGTCAAGGAGAAGCATTTGACCAAGGCCGAGAAGGGACACTTCGAGGCTGCAAACGTTCCCGTGAAGAAGCACCTGAAGGAATTCCGTCTTGAGGATTGCTCCGCAAACGTCGGTGATGTGATTACCGTCGATACCTTCGCCGCAGGCGACAAGGTCGATGTAACAGGTATGACAAAGGGCCGCGGATACACCGGTGCAATCAAGCGTTGGAATTTGCATATGCTCGGCAAGACGCACGGTATCGGTCCGATTCACCGTCAGTCCGGTTCCATGGGTGTAATTGACCCCGCAAGAATCTTCAAGAACAAGAAGATGGCAGGTCAATACGGTAACGAGCAGGTCACTGTCTGCAATTTGAAGATTGTTAAAATCGACAGCGAAAAGAACCTGATTGCTGTAAAGGGTGCCATTCCCGGCGCCAAGAACGGCATCGTGTTCCTTCGCGATTCCATTAAAGCATAAGCGGAAGGAGGAAACAAACAATGCCAGTTGTAAAGATTCATAATATGTCCGGCAAGGAAGTCGGAGAACTCACCCTGAGCGAAAAGCTGTTCGGTGCAGATGTAAATGGCGCTGTCCTCCATGCTGCTGTCAGAGCATATCTGATGAACCAGAGACAGGGCACACAGTCCACGCTTACCCGCACCGAGGTTTCGGGCGGTGGAAAGAAGCCGTGGAGACAAAAGGGAACAGGCCGCGCACGTCAGGGCTCTACCCGCGCTCCTCAGTGGGTGCATGGCGGTATCGCACTCGGCCCGAAGCCCAGAGATTATCGCTTGGCGATGAACAAAAAGGCCAAGAAGGTGGCTTTGTTCAGCGCATTGTCCGACAAGGTTGCTTCCGGTAACCTTGTGATTGTCGACAGCATTGCTTTGGAGGGCAACAAGCCTTCTACCAAGGCTATGGTTGGAATGTTCAAGGCTTTCGGCTTTGAAAAGACCTACACCAAGAACTACAAGACCGTTTCCGTTGAGGACGGCAAGCCCGTTTACGGTACCGCTTCCAGAGAGGCAACCAAGCCCCAGAGCGCTCTTGTTGTTTTGGATACGGTTGACGCTGCGGTTATCAGAAGCTGCAACAACATTCCCACCGCAAAAACCACTCAGTGCACGACACTGAACGTTTACGACATTCTCAACGCCGAAAAGTTGGTTATGACTGTTGAGGCGGTTAAGAAGCTCGAGGAGGTGTACGCATGATGAAATTGGCTCAGGATATCATTATCAGACCGGTGATTACCGAGGCTGCCATGGACCTGATGGCTTCCAAATCTTATGTCTTTGAGGTTCGCAAGGATGCTACAAAGCCTGAGATTGCAAAGGCTGTTGAAGAGGTTTTCAAGGCAAACAAGGTGAAGGTTGCATGCGTTCGCACCATCAATATGAAGAAAAAGCCCAAGAGACTCGGTGTACACTTCGGTTACACGTCCGAATGGAAGAAGGCA
>CAZWXE010000109.1:0-4457 GCA_964638045.1 uncultured Ruminococcus sp.
TCATGGTCTTTGACTGCCCAGCCTTCATTCCGCCAATGTAACCGGAATGATGGTAATAATACTTCTTTTCCATCTTGTTGCCGGTGAGGACAGCCTTGCTTGCATTGACAACGATTACGAAATTACCGCAGTCGGCATGGGGGGTGAATTCGGGAGCGTTCTTGCCGCGCAACAGGTTTGCTGCGGCAACCGCAGTCTTACCCATGGGCTTGCCTGCAGCGTCCAGAATGTACCACTTGCGAACTACAGTTTCATTTTTCTGCATAAATGTGGACATTGTAGTGTTTCCTCCAAATCAAATAAATACTTTTTTCATGCTCGGTTATTATACCACATTCATCGGTGCTTGTCAATAGATTTTTCGATAAAAAACAATTATTTTAATTTTAATACCGAAATGCTCTCGTTTTCTCCGTTTTTTAGCCGTTTTCATGTAAAATTCTAAGTCGCGGCTTCTGTTTTTGCGTCAAATGTACCGCTTTTCACGAATACTTTTGAAAAAAAGCAGGATGAGAGGAGGCTTTCGCGCCCTTTCATCCTGCCGTAATCGGTTCTTTACTTTTGAGTGCGGATGCTGTCCGCCTGCAAAACCTTCAGCTCCTTCATAAAGGTGTCGATGTCCTTGAACTCTCTGTAAACGGAAGCAAAGCGTACATAGGCAACCTCGTCGCGCTCCTTGAGCTTTCGCATGACCATTTCGCCGATTTCCATCGAGGTCACCTCCTGGCGGAGGGAATTTTGCAGCTCCGATTCAATTTCATGCACCAAGGTAACCGCATCCACAGGACGTTTTTGCGTTGCCTTCAGCACGCCGCCAAGCAGCTTTTGCGCATCGAAAATTTCCTTGACGCCGCTTTTCTTCACCACGATAATCGGAACGGTTTCAATGGTTTCGAAGGTGGTAAATCTTTTTTGGCAGGACAGGCACTCACGTCGGCGGCGAATGCTGTTTCCCTCCGCCATGGGACGGGAGTCCACCACCTTACTTTCTTCGTATCCACACGCAGGACATTTCATTGCTTTTCTCCATCGGTCGGGTGCGACCTTTTCCTCATTCGTATTTTTACTCGTATAAGCTTTCCGGATATACTCCCTGCAAATGCAGCAGCCGCAGCTTTTGCATCACCGATTCTTTATCCTGCGCATAGGTAATACCGAACCAACGGTCGTAGGAAGGCTTTGCCGTAACCGAAAGGCTCCCCTGTGCGAGGAAATCGTTGACCATCACCGGCAACAGGCATTCCGCCTTGATGTCACCGGAAGGAATGGCACGCAAAAACGCTTCAAAGTACGCTTCCATCGTGTGCAGCAGCTCCGGATGAAAGCCCCAGAAATTCATCGAAACACGAGAGCTTCCGTCCAGCACACCACGTTCACAGACAATTTGACGTTGCTCGTTGTATTGAATATTCTTGGTTTCGTCGGCATACAGCAGCTTGCCGTTTTCGATTTTACAAACGGCACGCGTCACACCGCCGTTTTCACTCATGGTGTTTTCCAAAATGTAAGGAACCATTCCGGCATCCTGCTTCCCTTTTAAGCCGAGCAAAATGGAGTGCATGGTTGCAAATGCGTCCTTGCCGTAATAGTCATCGGCATTGACTGTAGCAAACGGGCCCTGAATGACATCCTTTGCGCAGAGCACCGCATGAACCGTACCGAACGGCTTGACGCGCTCCTGCGGACGCCGATACCATGCGGGAAGCGTGGCGTCATCCTGAACGACATAATCCACCCGCAAGTGCGAAGGCAGCTTCACCCCGACGGCAGTGCGCACAAGCTCCACCATTTCCTGCTTTAAAATGAAAACAATTTGCGTAAATCCCGCCTCAATGGCATCGTGAATGGAATATTCCATCAAAATTTCACCGTGAGGTCCCACATTGGAAATTTGTTTATTTCCGCCGAACCGACTTCCCAGCCCCGCTGCCAGAACCACCAATGTTGTTTGCATTGCAGACTCCTTTTTATTTGCGTTTCTTGTATATTATTTGTCTTTTCCTTATTTTTGTATATTATACTATTTTTTTCTGCTCTTGTCAAGTTTTTTCGCAGGACGGACAAATTCGCTCGTTTCATGCTTGACAAATGGAGCCTACCGTGGTAAAATCACGAAAGAAAGCCCGAAAGCAGGTCTTTCGACTTTACTGAACACAAACCAAAAAAAGGAAGGTATTCATTCCATGGCAATCGAATACGTAAGCAGCAAGCAACGATTCATTCTGCATACCAAATGCACAACCTACGCCTTTGAAGTGCTTCATGACAAATATTTATTTCACCTGTATTACGGAAAAAAGTGTGTGCAAGTTCCCGACGCGCCCGAACGTCATACGGTTTCCTTTTCTCCCTATGACGCGGAATTCGGCTCCAAGGATTCGGTAGACGTTTTCCCCTTGGAGTGTTCCTTTTACGGAAGCGGCGATTTCCGCGCTTCCGCCATTCGTCTGCGCGGAAAGGACGGCAGCGACGTCACCGACTTTTGCTATCGGGATTATCGCATTCACGACGGGCGGCTCTCTTTGGACGGACTGCCCTGTGCACGTGCGGATGAGCATACACAAACCCTGGAAATCATCTTGACGGACAATGTCAACTCCTGCATCCTGCATCTTTACTACACGGTGTTTGAGGAAGAGGACATCATCAGCCGCTACTTTACTTTGGAAAATGTCGGTACCGCGCCCGTCGGCATTGAAAAATGCATGTCGCTCTGCCTGGACCTTCCCTCTCACGATTTTCAAATGCTCTCCCTGCATGGCAAGCATAAGGGCGAATGCACCCTGCAAAATGTTCCGTTGCATTACGGGATGCAAAGCATTTGCTCCCGCCGCGGAGCCTCCTCGCATCAATTCAATCCCTTCTTCGCCCTGGCAGGTCGCAAAACAACGCAGGAAAAGGGAGAGGTTTACGGCTTCAACTTTGTTTACTCCGGCTCCTTTTTGAATGAAATCGAGGTAGATCAGACGAAAAAAACACGGGTGTTGGTGGGACTTGGCAGCGAGGAATTTTCTTATACCGTTCATCCGAACGAAAGGTTCACCTCTCCGGAGGCGGTGATGACCTTCTCTTACAAGGGAATTCGGCAAATGTCGCGCAATTTTCACAATTTTGTCCGCGAGCACATTCTCCCGCCCGTCGCGGTGCAACAGCCGCATCCCGTCGTACTGAACACATGGGAAGGATGCCTTTTCAACATTGACGCCTCCCTTCTGCAAAGCATGGCCAAGGAGGCTGCTCCCTGTGAGTTTGACATGCTGGTGATGGACGACGGTTGGTTTGGCTCCAGACGAGACGCCCGCTCCGGACTCGGAGATTGGTACGTATACGAGAAAGCCTTCTCCATGGGGCTTGCCGCCTTCGTTGACAGCATCCGCAAAAACGGAATTCGCTTCGGCATTTGGATTGAGCCGGAAATGGTCAATCCCGACTCCGAGCTCTACCGTCATCATCCCGACTGGTGCCTCCACGTGGAGGGCCGAGAGCCAAAGCTATCCCGCCGTCAATTGGTGCTGGATATGTGCAATCCCGCGGTAATAGAGTATTTAAAGGAAAGCTTTACCAAGACCTTTGACGGAGTTGCCATCGACTATTTCAAATGGGACATGAACCGTCATCTTTCCGACGTTGCATCCTCTGTGTTGGACGCCGCACACCAGGGAGAAGTCCGTTTTCGTTACATGAAGGGTGTGTATTCCCTACTGGAGTGGTTCCGCACACAGTATCCGAATGCGAGCATCGAAACCTGTTCGGGAGGCGGCGGCCGCTATGACCTCGGAATGATGTCCTACGGCTTTCAAATTTGGACCAGTGACAATACCGACCCGTATGCCCGCCGATACATCCAAAGCGGTGCCCTGTTGGGGTATCCCGCCGCAACCATGTCCTGCCACGTCAACAACCCGCACGAAGATCTGCAATCGTTGGACTATCGCTACAAGGTTGCGCTTGCGGGTATGCTCGGCTACGAATTCAACATTCTCGAAATGAGCCAATCAGTGAAGAACTCCATTCGGGAGCAAATTCGCTTCTACCGTACCGTAGAGCATTTGATGCGCTGCGGGGATTACGCCGAGCTTGTGCCCCCCTTCGGCTCCGATTACTCCGCGTACTACTACATTTCCAAAGAGCGGGACGAATTGCTGCTCTCTGTGGTAGAAGGAGATTCATGCAAGGGCGGCGTCACCAAAAAGCTGCGCATTCAAGATGTCTCGAATGAAAAAAACTACATCGATATGCTGACACAACGTCAATACACGGGCAAGGAATTGAAAAACGGAATCGTACTGACCTTAACCGGAAAGGCAGACAGCGCACAGCTGTTGCACCTCAAGGCGGTACACAGTAACGATTGAGGTATTGAAAGGCGGCAACGGTGGATGAAGAGTTCCAAATGCTCTTTCCACACATCGGTTCGGAAGGTCAATTTCAAAATTTCGTGTAGGGGCGACCAATGT
>CAZWXE010000110.1:0-4380 GCA_964638045.1 uncultured Ruminococcus sp.
CGGCTTTGGCGACAGAAGAAAGGAAATGCTTCAGGACATCGCCATTTTGACCGGCGGTCAGGTTGTCTCCTCCGAAATCGGCATTGAGCTCAAGGATGCTACCCTGGAGATGCTGGGACAGGCACGTCAAATCAAGATTAACAAGGAACACACCATCATCGTCGGCGGCGCAGGCGACTCCGAGGCAATTCAGGCACGCATTGCTCAAATCCGCAACGCCATTGCGGAAACCACCTCCGACTTCGACCGCGAGAAGCTGCAAGAGCGTCTTGCAAAGCTGGCGGGCGGCGTTGCTGTCATCAAGGTAGGCGCAGCCACCGAGGCCGAAATGAAGGAAAAGAAGCTCCGCATCGAGGACGCTCTCAACGCAACCAAGGCTGCTGTTGAGGAAGGCATCGTTGCAGGTGGCGGAACCGCTTACCTCAACGTCATCGAGCCCGTTTCCAAGCTGATTGACACCGTAGACGGCGACGAAAAGACCGGCGTGAAGATTGTCATCAAGGCGTTGGAGGAGCCCGTTCGTCAAATTGCCGCAAACGCAGGCTTTGACGGAGGCGTGGTTGTGGACAAGATTCTTTCCTCCGGAAAAATCGGCTACGGCTTTGACGCATACAACGAGGTTTACTGTGACATGGTTGCCAGCGGCATCGTAGACCCCACCAAGGTAACTCGTTCCGCATTGCAGAACGCTGCATCCATCGCCTCTGTCATCCTCACCACCGAGGCTGCGGTTGCAGACATCAAGACAGAGGAGCCTGCTGCTCCGGCCGGTGGCGGCATGGGCGGTATGGGCGGCGGAATGTACTGATTTTGCCCGCTCAAAGCAAGCACAACAACATCACGGGAAGTCGGCTTTCGACTTCCCGTTTTTCATAAACATAAAAAGGAGAAAAGAAAATGAAGCATTCCAAGCAACGGAAGCAAAAGCTCCCCTTCCGCTCCCGTATCGCGCAATTCATGTACGGGCGCAACGGAACCGACCAACTGTATTTGGCCCTGTCAACCGTCCTGCTGGTTCTGTTGGTAATCAACCTTTTTGTTCGGCATTGGCTCTTGGCACTGGCGGAGCTACTCCTGCTTGCGTATTTGTTCTTTCGCGCATTTTCCAAAAATGTTGCGCAAAGAAGAAAAGAAAACGCCGCCTTCCTGCGCTTCTTCCGCAAGCCCGCAAATTTTTTCAAGCTGCAACGCAATAAATGGAAGGACCGCAAAACCCACATTTACCGCAAATGCCCCGACTGCAAAAACAACCTCCGTTTGCCGAAAATCAAGGGCGCACACACCGTTTCCTGCCCCGTATGCAAACGTCGGTTTGACGTCATTGTAAAATAAATACAAAACGGAGACTCTTCGCGCGGAAGTGTCTCCGTTTTGTGTGCTATTTATAGGAGGAAGGTAGCCGTCCGGTATATTTTTTGAAAGTCTTTGTGAAGAAGGAAAGATTGTCAAAGCCGCACAGCGTGGCCGCCTGCGCCACCGTATACCCCTCGTTTAAATAATCGATTGCTTTGATGCAACGGTAATTGTTGATGTATTGCAAAATCGTCTGCCCGGTCATTTGCTTGAATTTGCGGCACAACGCGTATTTGTCATACAAAACAGCCCTTGACAAATCATCCAAGGTGATTTTTTGCCGATAGTTGTTTCGGATATACAAAATGGTTTCTTTCGTTTTTTCGAGGTCCTGCGACGTGAAAATCGCATTTTGAGGAACGGAATGATGCTCCGCCAGCTCCAGCAACAAGCCGAGCAGCATTTGATTGAGCTTTGCAATGCGGTAGGGCTCACGGGGGTTTGAATAGGTGTCGATGAGCCTTTGAAACAAGGCTGCAAGCGATACGCTTTTGACCAGCGGAGAGAACGCAACACGCGTGGGGTCAATGCCGACCCGCTTGCAAAAATCCGCACTGACGATGATGCAGGAATAGGTCAGCTCCGTGTCGGTACCGGTGTAGTGAAGCACATTGGAATTGACCGCAACGATGTCGTTGGGGCAAAACGAAAACTCGCGGCCGTCCAGCAACACTTTGCCGTTTCCCCCGGTGCACATTTGTATTTCCGGGTCATCATGCCAATTGTTCTCCTTGCTGTTGCAAAAGCAGGTTCTTTTTAAATCGGTGTTCAAAACAAACGGCAAGCCGTCGGTAAAGTGTCCGTATTCTTCGTGGCGTGTACCGAGCATTGTTTCTCTCCCCTTCCCCAAAAACGCAAGATTCTGTCAATGTTCTCCAACATTGTGAATTGAATGCACGGCTTGAAACAGGTATAATAGACATTGCGCTAAAACCGTTGTCCGTTTGTTCGTCCGATTCCCGCAAAATCGCGGGTTCTCATCGACAAATACGGTCGGATTTTGTCTGCCGCATTCAGTATACCACAGTTTTCAAAAAAATTCAACGGAGAAAAAATGAAAATAATCGCACAGCTCTTCGGCCTTGGGGCAATGGTCTCACTGTTTTTGACTTATCAACAAAAGAACCGAAAAAGCATCCTAGCGGCAAAGCTTTCCGCAGACCTGTTTTGGGTAGCACATTATTGGTGTCTGGGCGGCACGGCCGGCATGATACCGAATGCAGTGGGAATCTTCCGAGAAATCATCTTTCTCCACCGCAAAAAACACAAATGGGCAAATTCGATGCTGTGGCCGATGCTGTTTATTCTGATGAATTGGCTTCTGGGAATGCGCACATTTCATTCCGCCTTCAACCTGTTGCCGATTGCAGCCTCTACCTTTGTCACCGTTTCGTTGTGGATAGACCATCCGCGCCTGACAAAGCTCATATCTTTGCCGGTCTCTCTCGCATTCATCATCTACGATGTTTCCGTCGGCTCCTATGTCGGCGTACTCAATGAAGCCGCCGGAATCGTCTCCATCCTAATGTTTTTCATAAAAGAAAAGAAATTAAAAATGGAACAGCAAATCTTTTCCGAAGACGTAAAAACCGAGAAAAAGCCGGTAATAACCGAAGGAGCCCCCATCGCTTCCGTTGCAAAAACGATTGTCGCGGATGTCGACAAGGAAGCCGTTCAAAAGGGGGACGCCTTTGCAAAAGAAATTTCCGACCGCTTTGTTTCCGATTTTGAAAAGCCGGGCGACAAGATGGCACACGTGTCCACCTTTTTGGTTGTGAATGATACCGTTTATATGACCTACTATGCCAACACAAAAGAGCCCTCCGAGGACCCGAAGAATCAAACCGCGCGTCTGGTGTATGCCCCCGTGGACGACATTGACAACAAGGTTTACATCGATTTACAAACCACAGGCGACACCGTAGGCGGCAAAACAATCGATATGGTTTACGATACCATCCTGATGCAAAAGGACGACGACACACTCTATGTGATGTGGACCGCACGCACCGAGGACAATTATTATCGTTTCTACTGCCCCTTTACCCTTTCCGACAAAAAGCTTGGCAAAATCGGTGTCAATCGTTTTCAAATTGGCAATGTCGTCAACGATTTTTCGGTCAGCGGAATTCAAAGCGCCCTTGCCGAAAACGGCATTCCCCGCAAAAAGATGTATTCGGACATCGGAATCATGCAAAAACTGTCAACGCGCACGGAAAACGGAAAGGTATTTTACTACACCGGCACGTACAGCGGAGATTTTACCTGTATCATCAAAAGCACGGACCTCATCACTTGGGAATATGTTGCGCAACCGGATTTTATCAACGATTCCAAATGGGAAAACGCCACGTATGTTCTGGACAATCGAGTGTACTATTTCGTTCGTCAGCAGGACACCAACAAGTGTGGATTTTTGACCGCATACAATCTGATTACCAAACAGTGGGAAACGCCGGTGGAGGTTGAGGACTGTCAATCCAGGGCCGATTTCATCCTTTATCAAGGTGAGTTGTATCTTTTCCACGCCCCCATCGACCGTCAACACATCGGAATCCTCAAAATCGACCGAGAAAACATCGCTTGCAGCAGCATTGTTCTGCAAGCCAAAATGCACACCTCATGCTTCTATCCGTTTATTCAGTATTACGGCGACGACGAACTTGCAATGTCCTACACCGTTGAAAGAAAGCATATCCGGTTGGCACGGTTTACCCTGCGCAAATACTTGTAACGGCTTTCGTTCCCTTCATCTCACCCGGAGCACCGCCCAATAGGACGGCTCCGGGTGTTTTCGTGCGAACGGAACATGCACAAAATCGCCCAAGAGCACCGCCCCCCGCTCTATGAAATCGGCGGCATTTACACAATGAGCAAATCTTCCATAGAGTCAAAAATTCCGCACAACCGCAATGCTTGAATAAATCGATATGCCCGTCATACCAGAAGTTCCGCAGGCGAGATGGGGGTCTCGCCTGCGGAGGTACTATTCATTTCTACAAGTTTAATCTCGTCTGAATATGTCTC
>CAZWXE010000111.1:0-4278 GCA_964638045.1 uncultured Ruminococcus sp.
TCTTGTCAGCAGCATATCTAATTGTTTAGCATCTTTTTTCTCGGCATCTCGTATTATCATACATTTTCTCCTCTTTGTCAAATTCAGATTTGTTGCTTTCAAACTTGCTGGCGGCGAACGGTTTGTCAAAACCCTTTGCGGACGGCAAGTCCACAGGGAAAGTATAGAAGTGCGCCCTTTCGTTAATTCCTCAGGACTTCATTTCTGAAAGCTTCCGATGAAGCCTTCAGGAAATTTCCGATAACAACGGCGGCGGGGTAGAATCCTTCGGAATGCACAGGGAGATGAGGTTGTCTCCCGAGCGGTATTCCGCAAAGCGGACATTCCGTGTTGCACTTTCCGTGTCCGCTTCGGAAAGTCCGCTCAGTCCTTTGCCTGTTTGCTTCAAAAGGGCCTCTTTGCGCGTCCAAAGTCGCAAAAACTGCTCGGCGGACGGCTCCGGGAGATAGACCTGCCGTTCGGCTCCCGTTGCGTACCGACGGCACAGCGCCCGGTAATCCATCAAAGCAATACGGGAAAGGCTTTCCGTATCCACGCCGATTGACGGCGGAGGAGCGGCGGTGCCTTCGGTACGGCAGACGGCACAAACGACAAGCTGTTCGCTGTGAGAAAGGCTGAAGGTAACGGGAAGGTCGGTAAAATACGGTCGGCCGTTCGGCTGATAGGCAAGCGTCCCGTGGGGGACGGAATGCGACAGCAGATGCAGACATCCCAAGCTTGTCCGGCGCTGTTCCGCGCGGTGGAGCCCCGCGTGTGCTTTCTCCCACGGCAAACGCATGGACACGGGCAGGGCAGACAGCATCTCCTGTTCCGAGGGAAGTGCCGATACAGGCAAAGCATACACGGCAATCATAGGTGATTCCTCCTTTTTGCAGGCGTTTTTTGAGGTGCGTTTTTTACATCATACCACATTTTGCACATTTTGAACAGTACTTTTCAAAATCTTTTTGAAAACGGTTGACAAACGGTATTTTTTGATTTATAATAAGAAGTAGAATTAGAATTGTTCTATAAACCCGGAGGGAATGCATGACAAAGCAAAGAGAATTGATTTTAAATATTTTAAAGCAGTCGGACCGACATTTGACCGCCGACGAGATTTTCTTTTTGGCAAAGCTAAAAATGCCGACCATTGCCATGGCAACCATTTACAACAACCTCAATGCCATGTATGAATCGGGTATGATTAACCGCTTGCACATTGACGGCTCTGCCGATTGCTTTGATAAGGTGGTCGAGCGGCACGGCCATTTGCTTTGCGTCGGTTGCGGGAAAATTACCGATTTGCAGCTTCCCGATTTCGAAGACTTTTTGGAGAAATGCGCAGGGGGAGCCATTGAGGACTATGAATTGATTGTGCATCACACCTGCCCGGAATGCAAGCGCGGAAAACGCAGATAAAGCCGGAACCAAACAAAAAAAGACGAGCCGTGCGGCGTGCCTGTTTTGCCGACGGGATTGCTGCGTTGAAAAAGAACGAGACGGTCACCGCAAAGGATGACCGTCTCGTTCTTTTATGTCTTGCAACACAACAAAGCGTTGCCGCAATGCGGCAGCTTGACCACTTCAAAATTGATTGTTATGCAAAAGGCAATGCCTGTCCGTTTTACTTTTGCCCGTCCGTTTGGACGATGCCTTCCTTCTTTCCCGCGTCAAGCAACCAACCGCAGAGGTACAAAACGGGTGCCGTAAAATAAATGCCTATTAGGGTTCCAAGCCATGGGCGCATGTGTGTCATCCTCCAATCTCGCCACGCAATGGGTTCACCATGTGCTTATTATACTATTTTTACATGCATTTGTCAAGCAATTTTTGTGATTTTGGTGCTTTGACGGATTTTTTGTGAAAAACGCCAAAGAATATTTCGCCGTCTGAAGTGACGTGAAGGGCTCCGCAACATCGACCGTACAAGCTTTTGAAACGGTCTGATGAAAGCTTTTTTGCCGTTTTAACGGCACCGATACTTTGTCGGCAAACAGAATAGCGGGCGAAAAGCTTCGCCCGCTACGGCATTTATTTTGTTGCGTCGATAAAATCGCAAGCGGCAAGGGCTGCAACCGCGCCGTCCGCAACTGCGGTGGCCACTTGTCGAATCTGCTTTTTGCGGCAGTCTCCTGCGACAAAAATACCGGGAGTACGGGTTTTGCATTGCTCGTCGGCGTCTGCATAGCCTCTTTCATCCAACGCAAGCAATGGCGCAAACGCCTCGTTTTGCGGGATTAGGCCAATGGCCACAAAAACACCGTCTATGGCAAGCACGCGGCGCTTGCCGTCGGAGGCTTGTTCGATTTCCACACCGTTCAAAGCATTGTCCCCTTGAAAGGCCTTGACGGTGTGGCCGGTTAAAATTTCAACGTTTTGCTTTTGATACAGCTGGTCAATCAGCTTTTGCTCGCCGGTCAAAACGTCCAAATTTTGAATGACAAATACCTTTTTCGCCAGCTCGGAAAGCAGCAGTGCTTCCTGCAATGCGGAGTTGCCGCCGCCGACAACCGCAACCGTGCAGTCGCGATAGAATGCACCGTCGCAAACGGCGCAAAAGGAGATGCCATCGCCTAAGAAGCGCTCCTCTCCATCCACGCCCAGCAGTCTGTGCTTGGCACCGGTTGCCAATACCACGGCCTTGCATTGATAGGTGTCAAAGTCGGTGACCACCGTTTTCACGGCACCGTCGGTGATGGAAAGCACCTCTGCGGATTCCATATCCGCGCCCTGCTCCAACACCTGTTCCACCAGCTTTTCGGCAAAGCCGTTGCCGGAAATCTCGGCAAAGCCGGGGATGTTTTCCACCTTGGGAGAAAGGGTAATTTGGCCGCCGAAGCTTCCTTTTTCAATGACAAGCACGCTCTTGTTGGCTCTGCGTGCATACAGTGCGGCGGTCAGCCCCGCAGGGCCGCCGCCGACAACAATCAGATCATACATCATCATGCGTGATTGAAACCTCAATTGGCAATATATTTTTTAATATCGGAAACGCCCACGGCCTTGAAAACCTCGCCGTTCTTTACAACCACCAGCGTGGGGGCTTGCTTGATTCCGAATTCCTGTACCAGAGTCGGATTTTCGTCCGCATACACCTTTTCAAACCGGATGCCTGCCTTTTCCAGCGCCGCACCCGCAACCTTGCAGTTGGGACAGGTTTTGGTGGCAAACAGGTAGGTTGCGCTTTCACTTTCGGGCTGTGCATTGCAAGCGCATGCCTCGGTCGCCTTCGCTTCGGGAGGGCAGCCTTGACGGTTCAGGTGAGAATTCTCGATGTTGTATACCACACGGTCCTTAAATTCCTGCGTTTTGCCGTCATTCCAGTTTTGAACGGGACGGTAGTAGCCGGTGATGCGGCTGTAAACCTCGGTTTTTTCTCCGCATTCGGGGCAGGTGTAAACCTCGCCTGCAATGTAACCGTGCTTTTTGCACACCGAATAGGTGGGAGAAAGCGTATAGTAGGGCAGGCGGTAGTTTTCGGCAATTTTACGAACCAAATTAGAGGCAGCCTTCCAATCGGGCAGCTTTTCTCCGAGGAACGCATGGAACACCGTTCCGGAGGTGTAAAGGGTTTGCAGCTCATCTTGAATATCCAAAGCGGAGAAGATGTCCTCGGTATAGCCGACGGGAAGGTGAGAGCTGTTGGTGTAGTAGGGCGTGTCGTTGCCGGACTTGGAAGCGGTGATGATGTCCGGGTAACGCTCCACGTCATGCTTTGCAAGACGGTAAGAGGTGGATTCCGCGGGAGTTGCTTCCAAATTATACAGGTCGCCGTATTGCTCCTGATAATCGGGGAGGCGCTCACGCATGTGGTTGAGCACATCCTTTGTGAACTGCTGTGCCTTTTCCTGCGTCAAATCCGCGCGGAGCCAGTTGGCGTTGAGGCAAGCCTCGTTCATGCCGACAAGACCAATGGTTGAAAAGTGGTTGGCAAAGGTTCCGAGGTAGCGCTTGGTGTACGGATACAAGCCGTTTTCCAGCAGTTCGGTGATGACGGTGCGCTTGATTTTCAGGGAGCGCGCCGCAATGTCCATCATTTTATCCAATCTTGCGTAAAAGTCCTTCTCGTCCCGTGCAAGATAAGCGATGCGGGGCATGTTGATGGTAACTACGCCGACAGAGCCGGTGCTTTCGCCGGAGCCGAAGAAGCCGCCGGACTTTTTCCGCAGCTCACGCAGGTCCAAACGCAGACGGCAGCACATACTTCTGACATCGCTGGGCTCCATGTCGCTGTTGATATAGTTGGAGAAATAGGGCGTGCCGTATTTGGAGGTCATCTCAAACAGCAGGCGGTTG
>CAZWXE010000112.1:0-4171 GCA_964638045.1 uncultured Ruminococcus sp.
TTTATCAAACTCCACGCCCAGCTTGTTCAACCATTGAATGGCATCGGGAGCGTCGCATACCAGCTTTGCCAACAGCTCACGCTTTGCGGCAAAGTGACCGCCGCCGAATGCGTCCACATAGTGAATGGCGGGAGAGTCGTTGGGCTTATCGGCCGCCTGAATACCGCCCTCCGCCATCATGGTGTTCGCGTCACCGATGCGGAGCTTGGTGACAATCATGGTCTTGGCGCCTGCATTGTCCGCCTCGATGGCCGCGGATGCGCCGGCTCCGCCGCCGCCGATGATGAGCACGTCCACATCGTACTTGATGTTGGTCAAATCAATCTGCTCGGCAGTGATGCGGCTGTTTGCCTCCAACGTCTCGCACAGCTCCACGGGAAGCAGCTCTCCCTTGTTGGGGCCGACGCGCAGAGTTGCAAATTCGCTCTTCTTGTAATCGGGGTGGTACGCTGCGAGAAGTTCTTCCTTCTCCTTTGCAGTCATACGAGCGGGCTCGTATGCGATGTTCGCCTCTCTTGCGGCCTCAACCGCCTTTAAGGATTCTTGAAATTCAGCAGAATACATACGAAGCCTCCTTATTTCTCAATCTCTCTGTTGTTGTAAAGCTCCTTCATCTCCTCAATGGGCTTATCCATCAAAGCCTCAATTAACTCGGTGAAGGTACCGTTCTCGATTTCCCGAACGCGATTTTCAAGATGCTCGGACTTAGGTGCCAAATATTTGCCGTTGATGCGGCGCGCCAGCATTGCAACCTGAGGATGAGAGATTCCCGCGGGGCAACGGGACGAGCAAACACCGCACATCACGCAGTCAAAGGATTCTTCCGCGCACTTGTCAAATTCGCCGCGCTGTGCATACGCGATGTATTGCATCACGTTGAGAGACTGCGTGCAGCTCTTTGTGCAGGCGTTGCAGCCGATGCAAGCGTAAATTTCGGGGTACAGCTGCATCATGACCTGCTCGGTGGGCTTTACCTTTTCGATATCGTAAACCTGCTTTACCAATGGGAAGAAAGGCAATGTTGCAACATACATATTGTCCTCAACCTTGGTTTGGCAAGCAAGGCAGGTTTTCAGGGTGGTATCCCCTTTGATACGGTAGATGGTTGCACAAGCACCGCAGAATCCGTTTCGGCATCCGCATCCGCGCACCAGCTGATAGCCCGCGTACTCCATTGCTCGCATGATGGTCAAATCGGCCGGTACACTGTATTGCTTTCCGAACAGAAATACATTTACCATTTTATCCATGTTCAATTCTCCTTTCAAGTGATGAAAAATCAATATTCGTCCGGCAGCTCGTCGATTTCATCGCAGCGGAAAACGGGACCGTCCTTGCAGACGTATTTGGAGCCGATGTTGCAACGTCCGCACTTACCGATGCCGCACTTCATCCGAAGCTCGAAGGTGGTGTACACCTGTGTTTTGTCAAATCCGATTTCCTGCAAGCCTGCCAACGTAAATTTAATCATGATGGGAGGACCGCACAGAATGGCAATTTTATCGGTGGAGAAGCCAAGCTCCTTGACATAGTTGGGAACAAAGCCGACGTGTCCGCTCCATTCGGGCTGCTCACGGTCGATGGTCAAATGCACATTGATGCCCGCATCCTTGGACCACTCGTCGATGATTTCCCGATAATCCACCAAATCCTGCATGCTTCTGGAGCCGTACACGATGTCGATTTTGCCGTAACGGTCGCGATAATGACGGCAATAATTGATAACCGAGCGCAACGGAGCCAAGCCGATGCCACCCGCAATAAACAGCATATCCTTGCCAACAAAAGCGGTGTCCACGGGGAACGCGTTTCCGTAGGGGCCACGGATGGTAATTTGCTGGCCCACCTCCATGGAATGGAGCCATTCGGTGACGCAACCGCACTTTTTGATGGAGAATTCCATAAACTCGGTGTTTGTGGGAGAGGAAGTAATGGAGAACATTGCCTCGCCGACGCCGGGGATGGAAAGCATTGCGCACTGACCGGGCTTATGCTCGAACGCTTTTTTCCCGTCCGGAGTCACCACACGAAAGGTTTTGACATCCGGCGTATCAATGCGAATGTCCGTCACGACGCCCACAACGGGAATCAGAGGTTCTTTCGTATCAACCATTGTTGTCTCCTCCTAATTTTTTCATTACTTTTACGATATTCATGTTGATGGGGCACTTGGAAAGGCATCTGCCGCACCCCACGCAGGAGAACAGGCCGTTGTTGTTGGTGGGATAATAAACCAGCTTATGCATAAAGCGCTGGCGGAAACGCTCCATCTGTGTCAGACGGGGGTTGCCGTGTGCCATTTTGGTGAAGTCCGAATACATGCAGGAGTCCCAGCAACGGAAACGCTTGACACCGTGACCGGTGTTGAAATCCTTAATGTCATAGCACTGACAGGTGGGGCAGACAAAGGTGCAGGTGCCGCAACCGAGGCAGGACTCGGAAAGTGTCTTCCACTCGGGCGCGTCGAAAAATTCGGAGGTTTTTCCGTCACCGAAGGCGTCCTTTTTCAGTCCGCTCAAGGGCAGCTTTTCCAATCTTTCGCGAATCACCTGTTGTTGCTCCTTCACCGCGCTGTCGTCACACGCCTCGGTGAGGTCCTCCACCGACGCCAACAGCCGACTTCCCTTTTCGGTTTTTGCATCCAGATAGAATGCATCGGCGGTTTGATAACACACCACATCCCCTTCCGGGCTTGCGGCGTCAATGTCAAAAGTTTTGCAGAAGCAGGTTTCCGCGGGCTTGTTGCAAGCCAACGAAACAATGGTGCCGTGCTTCCGACGGTTTTGATAGAAGGTGTCTACGGGCTCTGCCAAGAACACGCGGTCCAAAATCTCAAAGCTCTTGACGTCGCACGCACGCACGCCGAACACGACAAAATCCTCGCATTCGGAGCGACGGTCGATGATTTCGATGTTCTTGCCTTCCATCCGGAAATCCACCAGACTTTCGGTTTGGGGGAAGAAGAAATCCTTTGCACTGCGAACCGTATTCAAAGCCTTGGACAGCGTTTTTCCCTCGGCCCACTCCTCGAACTTTGCACCGGAATCGGTATCCACGGGCAGATAAACAGTTTGCACGGAGGCCAACGCCGCCAGCAGAGTATCCAATTTTTCAATTGCGATTTTACGCATGGTGTTCACCTCCGTTTACCGCTTCGCCGGGCTCCAAATCGTCTGTGGTGTAGTTGACGATGGGAGCACGGCTGCCTACCTCGGCACCTGCCTGATATTCACCGTAGAAGCTGTCAATATCCTTGATGAACTTGCGGTTGAGCAAATGAAGCGGAATGCTTTGCGGGCATACGCGGGAGCATTCGCCGCAATCGGTGCAGCGTCCCGCCACGTGGAATGCGCGAATGATGTGGAACATCTTTTCCTCAAAGGAGTTGCTTGCCGCCTTGTTTTCCAGAGAAGACGCCGGGTTGTCGAACACGCACTTTTCGCAGGTGCATGCGGGACATACGTCGCGGCAGGCATTGCAGCGAATGCAACGGGAAAGCTCATTCTGCCAAAAAGCAAAGCGCTCGTCTGCGGTCATCCGTTCCAAACGCTCGACCTCGTCAAATCTGGAGTTCGAAAGGACTTCCCCTTCCTCGCCGAGGAGCATGTCGTAAGCCACGTGCTTGCGACTCTTGCAGTTGAGGCATCTGTCGGGAAGCATTTCGTTGCGGTCGAAGGAAAGCGTACCGTCGTAAAGCGTTTCCACGGTGACGTTCTCTCCGTCCTCGCCGATGGAGGAAATGCCCTCTGCCTGTGCCTTGATTTTTTTCACATCCAGCATTCCGTTACAGGGAACGCCGACGACAAATACCTTTTCACGGTCAAAGCGATGCTCGGTCAACAGCTGGTTGAAGCTGTATGTATCGCAGGGCTTGAGAAAAACCAACACCTTGCCCTCTCCGGCCGTTTCCTTGACCAAATACTTGGAGAAGTTCGCGCCGCAAAAATCGCTCCAAACAAATTCGCTCTCCAGAGCCTCCGCCGTGCGAAAGACTGCGGGAGTAACGTCGTAATCGAATTCACCGGCCTTCCAGCCCAACACACGGTTCACCGTGCCGTCGGCAAGCAGTGCCTTCGCTTGCTCCACGAGGATTTCCTTTTTTATTTCTTGCATCTCAAATCCTCCAATCTCTTATTTTCGCCGAGCGCCGCAACCTTCTCGGCAAAATCGT
>CAZWXE010000113.1:0-4153 GCA_964638045.1 uncultured Ruminococcus sp.
ATATCAACACCAGCTATACGAGCCATACTGTTTATTCACCTCTCTGTTGATTTTTACGGTTGCTGCATTAACCCTGTCTCTGCTTATGCTTGGGGTTTTCGCAGATTACCATGATTTTGCCTTTTCTTTTGATGATTTTGCATTTTTCGCAAATCTTCTTAACGGATGGTTTCACCTTCATGTGTCTCTACCATACCTTTCTTGCTGAATTTGGATTCTGCTTTCCGTCAGCCTTCGCTGCGGATGTTTTTTATTTTGCGCGCCAGGTAATCCGTCCCTTGGTCAGGTCATAAACCGAAACCTCTATGGTAACGCGGTCACCGGGCAGAATTTTGATATAGTTCATGCGAAGCTTGCCGGAAATGTGTGCGGTTACAATGTGCCCGTTGGGCAGCTTCACCTTAAAGCAGGCGTTGGGCAATGCCTCAACCACCGTGCCTTCAAACTCGATAACATCTTCCTTCTGTGCCAGAAAAATCCCTCCTAACTGTGTCTGTGTGTTCAGAAACCTTTTTCGACCTCGGTCAAAATGACAACTCCGTCGCTTGTCAGCGCCACCGTATTTTCATAGTGCGCCGACAGTTGCTCATCCAGTGTTTGCACCGTCCAACCGTCCGAAAGCTCTTTGACCTCAAACGTACCCACGTTGACCATGGGCTCGATGGCAAGAGTCATGCCTGCGCACAGGCGAATGCCTCTGCCCGGGGTGCCGTAGTTCGGAACGTCGGGCGACTCATGCATATCGGTTCCGATTCCGTGCCCGACGTAACGCCGAACCGTGGAAAAGCCGTTTGCACGAACAACCTCGTCAATGGCAGCGCCCACATCTCCCAGTCGATTGCCGACCTTCAATGCGTCCACGCCTGCGAAAAAGCTGTCCCGTGTCACCCGAATCAGCTTGCTTGCCGTTTCGCTGACCTTGCCGACGGGAATGGTCCTTGCGGAATCTCCCACATAGCCTCGATAGGTTGCACCCGTATCGATTTTCACGATGTCACCCTCCTGCAAAATCCTCTTTTTGGAAGGAATGCCGTGGATGACCTCGGAATTAATACTGATACAAGCGCTTGCGGGAAAACCGCCGTAGCCCAAGAAGGCGGGCTTTGCACCGCATTTTTCGATATAGTGGCGAATTGCCGCATCGATTTCATAGGTGCTCACCCCGGGGCGAACCATATCACGGGCGACGAGCAATGCCTCGCCCGTGATACGGCCTGCCTCCTTCATGGCTGCGATTTGTGTCGAATTTTTTAAGTGAATCATCTGCTTTATGCCTCAAAGGGCTTCAAAGCCTTGAACACGAGGGCAGTGGTGTCTGCAACCTCTTCCTGTCCCTCAACACTGACCAGCAGTCCCTTTGCGGAATAAAACTCCTTCAGGGGCTCGGTTTGTGCGTGGAAGGTTTCCAGTCTGTTCTTCACTGTTTCTGCTGCGTCATCTGCTCTTACGTAAAGAGCGGCGCCGCATTTGTCACATACATCAGTTGTTTTAGGCGGATTATAAACCACATGATAAGATGCGCCGCAGGAGCAAACACGACGTCCGCTCATACGCTCGATGATTTTTTCATCGGCAACCTCAATGCTCAAAACAACGTCAATCTTGACGCCCATTGCGTCCAGTGCCTCGGCCTGAGGAATGGAACGCGGGAATCCGTCCAGAATAAAGCCGTTCTTGCATGCGTCGGACGCCAAATACTCCTTGATGATTCCAATCACAACGGAATCCGGAACCAACTGACCTGCATCGATATAAGACTTTGCAGCCTTACCGAGCTCGGTTCCCTCCTTGATTGCTGCACGGAGAATGTCTCCGGTTGCAATGGCGGGAATATGATATTTTTCGGATATCTGCGCGGATTGGGTACCTTTACCCGCACCGGGCGCTCCCATTAAAATAAGATTCATTGTCGTTTCCTCCATCATTCGGTGGGATTAGTCAAGAAAGCCTTTGTAGTTCCGCATGGAAAGCTGAGCCTCCAGGTCGCGGGTCGTTTCCAAAGCAACGCCGACCACAATCAGGAGAGAGGTTCCCGCAAACGCGATACTGGTGAAGGAACCGCCGAAAGCGGCTACGATTGCCGTAATGACATACGGCAGGCCCGCAACCACTGCGAGGAACACAGCACCCATAAGTGTCACGCGGTTGAGAATCTTTTTGATATAATCAGCGGTGGGCTTACCGGGACGAATGCCGGGAATGGAGCCACCCTGATTGCGAATATTGTTCGATACTTCCACAGGATTGAAAGAAATCATGATATAGAAGTAAGAGAACGCAAAAATCAATGCGATGAATACGACAATGTATACGGGAGAGGTGTACGTGCACCACTTTTGTACCCATTTGCCGAATCCGCTGCTTGCACCGGTAAAGGAAGCAATCGTCGCGGGAATGGAGACAATGGAGCTTGCGAAAATAACGGGCATAACGCCTGCCATGTTCATCTTCAAGGGAAGACTGCTGCTTTGTCCGCCGTACATCTTGCGACCGACCACTCTCTTTGCATACTGAATCGGAATTCTTCTCTCGGAGTTGGTAAACCAAACGATGAGAACGATGAATGCCAAAGCCAGTACCAGGGAAAGCACAACCTTCACAATGCCGAGCACCAGCGGCCATCCGGTCAGCCAGCCGTAGGACAGCGTGCTGCCGTTGGAAAGCACAATTTGATGCTGCAGCATGTTAATCATGTCTTCTACGCTTGCTGCAGCGCGAGACAGAATGTTTGCAAACAAAATCATGGAGATTCCGTTGCCGATTCCGTGAGCGTCAATCTTCTCCGCCAGCCACATAATCAATGCGGCACCGACGCAGAAGCACGCCATCAACACAGCAACCTGGAAGAAGTAAGCTCCGCCGGAAACCGTTGCTCCCGCAGAATCTACAAATTTGTCAGGTCCGCCCTTCACAACCGTCCATGTATAATGGAGCATGCTGTTGTTGTTCAAGGTCATGATATAGCCGTAAGAGGTAATCAACGCCAAAATGACGGTGCACCAACGGGTATACGCTGTGATTTTTTTCTGGCCTTCCTCACCCTGCTTTGACAGATTTTCCAAATAAGGAATAGCAATGGTCAACAGCTGCATCACAATCGATGCGGTGATATAAGGCGATACAGACAGGGCAAAAAAGGTTGCCTGACTGAAGGAGCCGCCCGAGAGCAAATCCAGGAAGGAGAAAATAGAGCCGCTTCCGAACATGCTTCCGGAGGTTACCGCATCCACGTTCACATACGGAACAATCAGGTTTGCGCCGATGCGGTACAGCAAGATAATCATCAAAGTAAAGAGGAGCTTCTTTCTGAGCTCTGGAGTCTTCCACGCGTTTTTAAACGTTTGAAACATCCTTATACCTCCTCAACCTTACCGCCTGCTGCCTCAATCTTTTCCTTAGCAGTTGTCGAGAATACGTCTGCCTTGACTGTAAGTTTTTTGGTGATTTCACCGTTGCCGAGAATCTTCAAGCCATCCATGGGCTTGCGAATGACTTTTGCAGCCAACAGGACGTCCATGTCCACCACTGCACCGTCTGCAAAGCGATTGAGCGTTTCAACGTTCACAATTGCATAGTCGGTTGCAAATTGGTTGTGGAAGCCTCTCTTGGGATGCTGTCTGTAAATCGGGAACTGACCGCCTTCGAAGCCGGGTCTGACACCGCCTCCGGAGCGGGCATTCTGTCCCTTGTGGCCCTTGCCGGCAGTTTTGCCGTTACCGGAGCCGGGACCTCTGCCCTTGCGCCAAGCTGCCTTTGCGGAGCCTTCTGCAGGACTCAATTCATGGAGTTTCATCTGCAATTTACCTCCTTATACGTTTTCTACGGTTTCAACCGTAACCAGGTGCGAAAGCACCTTTACTTTGCCTGCAAGCGCACCGTTATCCTCATGGAGAATAAAGTCGCCGACCTTCTTCAGGCCCAGGGACTTTGCGGTTGCCTTTTGGTTCGGGGTGCATCCGATGATGCTCTTTGTCAGTGTAACTTTTTTCATTGTCGTTACCTCCCGCTCAACCCTTCACCTGCTCAACGGGAATGTCACGAGTCTTCGCAACTTCCTGAGCGGTACGCAGCTCCTTCAAGCCCTCCATCGTTGCCTTAACAACGTTGGTAGGATTGTTGGAACGCAAGCACTTTGCACGAATGTTCTTAATGC
>CAZWXE010000114.1:0-4080 GCA_964638045.1 uncultured Ruminococcus sp.
AACGGTAATATTTGCCCTTCTTTTCCATCAGCTCGGCAGGTGTTCCGCACTCCAAAATGCGTCCGTTGTCCACCACGACGATTTTGTTGGCCTTGGACAGTGTGGAAAGACGGTGCGCGATCATCAGCGTGGTTCTGCCGCTGATCAGATGCTCGATTGCATCCTGAATGAGATGCTCGGTTTCGGAGTCCACCGAGGCGGTTGCCTCGTCAAACACCAGCATTTTGGGGTTGTGCAGCATGGCACGGGCAATGGAAATTCGCTGCTTTTCACCGCCCGAAAGTCCGGTACCTCTTTCGCCCAAAACCGAATCATATCCGTCCGGCTGGCGCACAATAAACTCGTGCGCATTGGCAATGTCGGCGGCGTTGATGACCTCGTCCACCGAGAAATGCTCACTGCCGTAGGAAATGTTGTTGTAAATGGAATCATGGAACATCATCGGCTCCTGCTGAACATAACCGATGTTGCTGCGGTAATACTCCATGTCGATGTTGCGGATGTCCACACCGTCCACGGTAATTGTGCCATCGTAATGGTCGTAATAACGAAGCAGCAGGTTAATCAGGGTGGATTTACCGGAGCCCGTGGTACCGACAATGCCGACAACATCTCCGGGCTCGATGGTCAGGTTGATGTCCTTCAGCACCTTTTTGGTGCGGTCAAAGGAGAAGCTGACGTTCTTAAACTCAATGCGTCCGCCCATGTTGGCGTTCTTGTTGCCCTTTCCGAAGTCATGCTCGGGCTCGGCATCCAAAATATCCATAATGCGCTCGGCAGATGCCAACGCACTTTGAGAAGAGTCGGAAAGATTTGCAAAGAAGTTCACCGGCTCGTAGAACATGGTGGCATAAGAAATAAAGGAAACCAAAATACCGACACTGATGTCACCGGTGTTGTTGATGACCATTTGTCCGCCCAGGCTCCAAATCACCACACTGCCGCAGGCAATGAGGCAGTTGACAATGGCGGGATACGCGTTGAGAATTTTGCCCGCCTTGGAGTCTGTCACTCTCCACTCGTCCACACAGGACGCGAAACGCTTCACGGCGTTTTCCTCATTGGTAAAGGACTTAATGACACGAATACCCGGAATGGTATCGGTCAGAGTCGACGTCACAGCCGAGGAGCGACGCCAAATGCGACGATAGAAGGGCGCGATTTTCTTGCGGAAAATGCGCGAGCCGATGACAACAATCGGCACGGGAATCAGGGAGTACAGCGTCAGGCGCGGGTTAATCGTCAGCATCACCACAACGATACCCACCAGCTTAAATGCCTGAACCACAACCTCCTGCGTAATGCGAAGCATAAAAGACTGCAACGTGGCGGTGTCGCCGCTGATGCGGTTGATGACGGCACCGGTAGAGGTTTTGTCATAAAAACGCATGGGGAGCCTTTGCGCCTTTTCGTAAACCTCGCAGCGAATGCGCGCAACCACCTTGTCTCCGGACACGCGCAACAAATATCCCCGTACGCCGCCCAAGCCGTGACGAACAAAGTGAAGCACCACCAAGCCGACCACCACATAGGAGAGCATTTGTACTTCCTTATTGGGAAGGATGTCGTCCACCAACACCTGCGTCAGCATCGGAGGCAACAGAGCAATGGCCGTGGTAATAATGGACAGGATGACCGAAACCACCAACACGCCGGCTTCCGGCTTCAAATAAACACCCAATTTTTTAAACAGCTTTCCCTTGTTCATGCAGTTGATGCAGGGAACGCCGGGAGCCGACAGGGTACGTCCGCACTTCGGGCACACCGAAAGCAGCTTTTGATAAGTGGCGCTCATCATTTCCACCGCATCGTCCAAGGACTCGCCGTCGCGAATATTGATGACATAGTTCAGCACCGCATCGCACAACGCCGTGACCGTAAACGTAAAGCGGAAAATATCCCTCGTGCTTCCGTCCTTCATCACCGCGCGCATCATCGCGTTGCCGTACATACGCTTGTTGTAAATTTCCTCAACCTCCGAAAAATACACCCGCTCTCCCCGTGCACCGTCGGAAAAATCGTAGGTGAACAAATAAGAGGAGGTCACCAGCAACGCGTTGGTGCTGTAATTGGTTTTTTCGGAAATTTCTCCGATGACCGCGAAACGAATCGGGTCCTCCTGCTCGGACATGGACATTACGGTTTCAATCTGACTGTCGTCCAATTTTCGGTTGGTTAAAAACGGAGCTTCCATAATCTGCGCTGTTTTACAGCTCTCCTTATTTTAATGTCGGTTCATTCTACCACCGAAAGCAGAAAAAGTCAACCCGTTTTCAAGTTTTTTTGTGAAATTTTTTTCGTGATTTTGTTTAAAAAAAGAAGTGTATTTTTGAATATTATGATGATTTCAAGGCACCGAAATCCAACAAAAACGCGTTTTTCGCGGTTTCCATGCTGTTTCGGCCACAAATAAACGGCAATCTTTTTCGTCACTATTCACAAATAATCGGCAAATCCGCGGAATGGCAAAAGCAACAAACTTTTTCGCTTTTTTTCTACGCCTTTTGAAGCGGTTGAATATTGACTTTTCCGAGCGGAAAAGGTATACTATTGAAGGTAACGAACCGTCGAAAGGAGCACCTCGATGCAAATACACGGATTGCAAAAAATGACCCTGTTGGATTACCCCGGAAGGGTGGCCTGTACCCTTTTTACGGGCAACTGCAACCTGCGATGCCCCTTTTGTCACAATGCTACGCTGGTGCTGTCGCCGCATGACATGCCGATTTATACGGAGGAGGAGATTCTTTCCTTCCTTCGCAAGCGGCAAACACTTTTGGACGGTGTTTGCGTAACGGGCGGCGAGCCTCTTTTGCAAAAGGACATTGTTCCTTTTTTGCACAAGGTTAAGGCGCTGGGCTTTTCGGTGAAGCTGGACACCAACGGCTTTCAACCCGCGGTTCTCAAGGAAATTGTCGCCGCCGGCTTGGCGGACTATGTTGCCATGGATGTCAAAAACCGTATGGAAAAATACGCCGAAACGGTGGGCATCGCAAAGCCCGATTTGGACGCCGTCGAAGAAAGCATCGATTTTCTGCTGTCGGGCGCGGTGGACTTTGAATTCCGCACCACGGTGGTGCGGGAGCTGCACACGGTGCGAGACATCGAACAGCTGGCGCACCGCATTCAAGGGGCGCCACGTTACTTTTTGCAAAGCTTTGTGGACAGCGGAAACCTCATCGGCACGCATATGTCGGCCGTGCCGAAGGAAGAAATGCTGCAAATGCAGGCCGCGGCCGCGCGATATGTCAAAAATACACAATTGAGAGGCATTTGATTTGTACAACTAAATACACTATATATTGTGTTTTGCCACTTGACAAAATACAAAATGTATGATATACTGGCAATGTGATTCACCCGATTGATAATTTACTGTTTGGAGAAAAAAGAATGTATAATGTAAAGAAAAGAGACGGCAAGATTGTACAATTCAATCTTGCGAAAATAAAGGAAGCCGTTCAAAAGGCGTTTGATGCCTGCGGCAAGCAATACCACCCCGACACCATCGACTTTTTGGCGCTGAAGGTAACCGCCGACTTCGAACACAAAATTGCCGACGGTTTGATTACCGTTGAAGCCATTCAGGACAGTGCCGAATCGGTTTTGATTAAAGCGGGCTACGACGATGTGGCAAAGGCGTATATCCTTTACCGTAAGCAAAGAGAAAAGCTCCGCAATTTGGGCACCACTCTGCTGGATTATAAAAAGATTGTAGACAATTACCTGCAAATCAACGACTGGCGCGTGAAGGAGAACTCCACCGTTACCTACTCGGTGGGCGGCTTGATTCTCTCCAACTCCGGCGCCATCACCGCAAACTATTGGCTCTCCGAGGTTTACGACGAGGAAATCGGCGCGGCACACCGCAACGCCGACATTCACCTGCACGACCTCTCCATGCTCACGGGCTACTGCGCGGGCTGGTCCCTCAAACAGCTGATTCAGGAGGGCTTGGGCGGTGTACCCGGCAAAATTACCTCCGCTCCCGCAGCGCATCTCGCAACTCTGTGCAATCAAATGGTCAACTTCTTGGGCATCATGCAAAACGAATGGGCCGGCGCGCAGGCGTTCTCCTCG
>CAZWXE010000115.1:0-3883 GCA_964638045.1 uncultured Ruminococcus sp.
TTGCTCCAAGTGCCATCCCTTCTTCACCGGCAAGCAGAAGTTTGTGGATGCCGGCGGACGCGTTGACAAGTTCAAGAGAAGACTTGCAAACCTCCAAAAGTAAGCAACTGATTGGTTTCTCCTGCGGGCAAGCCGGGTACATCGGCTTGCCTGTTTTATTTTTTGTGGGAGGTACTTATTTTATGAAATATGAAAAAACAAAAGCGGTTTTGGTTGGCGTTTGCACGGCCGACCAAGAGCCTGAAGCGGTGCAAAAGAGCATTGACGAGCTGGAGCGCTTGCTGGAAACGGCAGAGGGCGTTTGCTGCGGGGTGCTGATTCAAAACAAAGAAACGCCCGATGTGCGAACCTATCTCGGCTCGGGAAAGGTGCTGGAGCTTTCCGCATTTTGCCGTGCCGAGGGAGTGGAGCTTGCGGTTTTTGACACAGAGCTGACACCCTCTCAAATTCGCAATTTGGAGGACGCTTTGGGCGGGGATGTGCGCGTGATTGACCGTTCCATGTTGATTTTGGATATTTTCGCGCTCCATGCGGTGACCAAGGAGGGAAAATTGCAGGTGGAGCTTGCACAGCTGAAATATACGGCTCCCCGCTTGATGGGAAAGGGAACCGAGCTTTCCCGTTTGGGCGGCGGCATCGGTACGCGCGGACCGGGCGAATCCAAGCTGGAAACCGACCGCCGCTATCTGAAGCGAAGAATCGTTGCTTTGAAAGCGGAGCTGGATGAGCTGGCGCAAAATCGGCGTACCATGCGCTCCTCCAGAGAACGCAGCGGAATTCCGAAGGTTGCCATTGTGGGATACACCAACGCCGGGAAATCCACCCTGCTGAACCGCTTGACCGATGCGGGAATCCTTGCCGAGGACAAGCTGTTTGCCACATTGGACCCCACCACGCGCAAGTTCTCGCTCCCTTCCGGCGAAAAGCTGCTGCTGACCGATACGGTCGGCTTTATTCGCAATTTGCCTCACCAGCTGATTCGCGCATTTCGCTCTACCTTGGACGAGGTGGTCTATGCGGACGCGCTGATGTTGGTGCTGGACATTTCCGACCCGGAATTCCGCACCTGCTTAGAGGTAACCGAAGACCTGTTGAAGGATTTGAATGCTGCCGACAAGCCCACGCTGTACGTGCTCAACAAGTGCGACAAGGGAGCGGCTCCTTCCTTCTTTGCTGCGGGCGTGCCTGCCGAGCACCGACACACGGTGTCCGTTTCCGCACGCACCGGGCAGGGGATGGAGATGCTGCTGGAGCAGCTTCAGCAGCTGCTGTATGAAGGCAAGCGCACGGTGACCTTTCACATTCCGAACCGCGATGCGGGCGTATTGAACCGACTGTATCAAAACGCTACCGTGGAGCATACGGAATACGGAACCGACGAAATTGTTGTTACCGCGTCGGTGGACGGTAAAATCCACGGAATGCTGAAGCAGTACGACCCCGATTGGAGCGCACCCGAAGAGGAAGTTTAACGTTTGATAGGAGAAACTCATGTCTGACGCTGTTTTGTACACCACCCTCAAGGAGGAGGGGGGCGCAGAATTCACCGAAAAGAAATCGCTGTTTATCGGTCGCGCCGCCCCTGTTCAAACCGAGGAAGAGGCGATTGCCTTCATCAAACACTATAAGCACGTCTATGCGGACGCCAAGCATCATGTTTGGGCATATTTGCTTCGGGACCGCGGCTTGATGCGCTATTCGGACGACGGAGAGCCGCAGGGAACGGCGGGCGTCCCCGTGTTGGAGGTTCTTCGAAAAAATAATGTTTCCGATGCGGTGCTTGTGGTAACGCGCTATTTCGGAGGCATTTTATTGGGGGCGGGAGGCCTGGTGCGCGCTTATTCGCACACGGCAAAGCTGGCCTTGGATGCGGCACAGCCCGTTACCTATGAGCAATATACGGTGGTAGAGCTGGAGTGCTCTTATTCGGACTATCAGCGCTACCTCTCCGAACTTCCCCGCTACGGAGCGGTGATGGATGATACGCAGTTTTCCGACCGCGTCAGCATGCGGTTTTGCGTCAAGGACACGGTGTTGGAGTCGCTTTGTACGCGTGTGCGTGAGCTCAGCAATGGTTGCGATGCGCTGAAAACGGTGGGACATCGGTTTGATTATCGGTGATTGACGGTCCTTGTCAAAAATAAATTTTTTTGCGATTTTTTGAAAGAAAAAAGTATATTTTCTTTTATTTGCGTATTTATTGTATAAGGAAGTTTTTTGCTTGCCCGAGGAGGTGCTTTTGATGGGAACCATTTGCCAAGAATTTTTGGCGCGGGAAAGAGAAACGCTGTCCCCGTATGCCTTTTTAACCGAGCATACAAGGGGCAGAGAGCATCCGTACGAGCCATGCCAAATGCGCACGGAATTCCAACGGGACCGCGACCGCATCATTCATTCGCAATCCTTCCGCCGCCTGATGAACAAAACACAGGTTTTTTTGGCTCCGGCGGGAGACCATTACCGAACGCGTCTGACCCACACTCTGGAGGTGACGCAAATTGCCCGTATTATCGCAAGAGCGTTGCGCCTGAACGAGGATTTGACGGAGGCAATTGCATTGGGGCATGACATCGGACATACTCCCTTCGGGCATTCCGGAGAGGATGCCATGCGTCAAATGTTTTCGCCGGATTTTTCGCATTACCGTCAAAGCCTGCGTGTGGTGGAGCATTTGGAGCGTGAGGGGCAGGGCTTGAATTTGACGTGGGAGGTACGTGACGGAATTGTCAACCACACGGGGGAGCATCTTGCATCCACCCTGGAGGGAGTCATCGTCAAGTTTGCCGACCGCATTGCCTACATCAATCACGACATTGACGATGCCTGCCGTGCCGGCATTCTTGCCGCGGAGGATATTCCGAAGGAATTGAGGCAGGTCCTCGGCGAAACGCACAGCCAACGCATCAATTGCATGGTAACCTCGGTTATTACGGCAAGCACCGATCGGGCGGAAATTTGCATGGAGCCCGAAATTCGCGACGCCACCGACCGTTTGCGCATGTTCTTGTTCCAAAACGTGTATACCTCACCTGTTGCAAAGGCGGAGGAGGGGAAAGCAAAGGTGATGCTGGCGGCTTTGTTTACGCATTTTTCACAGCATCCGGAGCAAATGCCGGCCTTTTATTACGGAAATGTCGAGGCAGAGGGCGTTGCACGCTGTGTGTGTGATTTTATATCGGGCATGACCGACCGTTATGCCATTGAGACCTACAAAAAGGTTTTTGTTCCGAAAATTTGGATGGGATAAGCCTTTGACGGCTTGCCGATTGCAACGAAAGGGGGGAGACTGTGCGATTTTCCGAAGCATTCATACAAGAGGTGCTGGACCGTACCGACATGGAGGAGCTGGTGGGGCGTTATGTGGAGTTGAAGAGAAGCGGCTCCGATTTGACGGGGCGCTGTCCGTTTCACAGTGAAAAAACGCCGTCGTTTACCGTGTCTCCTCAAAAGAAGCTGTTCTATTGCTTTGGATGCCAGGCGGGCGGAAGTGCCATCACCTTTGTGCAAAAGGCGGAGAATTTGGACTTTGCGGATGCGGTAAGCTTTCTTGCAAGCCGTGCGGGATTGCCGTTGCCTCAGGAGCCGCAAACGGGCGGAGGACGCGAGGGAGTGTCGCGCAACCGCGTGCTGGAGATGAATTTGGAGGCGGCAAAATTCTTTCGCGCATGCCTGTTTGACGAACAAATCGGAGGCGCGGGCAGAGCCTATTTTTTCGGCAACCGCAAGCTTTCACAGGCTACCGTCAAGCACTTCGGCTTGGGCTATGCGCCGGATTCCGCTTTTTCACTGACCGACCATATGCACCGTTTGGGTTATCGGGATGAAGAATTGCTTGCCGCTTGCCTGTGCGGGAAAAGTACGAAAACGGGCAGGGTGTACGACT
>CAZWXE010000116.1:0-3755 GCA_964638045.1 uncultured Ruminococcus sp.
CCGTCATGGAAATCGCACGGTTTTACACTGACCGATTCTTTGAGGATTGTAAGGAGCTGAACATTCGCCGCCCCGAGGTGGTAGAGCCCGCAACCGCTTGCATTGACGATTTTATCCGCGTCATCTCCGCACTTCTCCAAAAAGGCTTTGCCTATGAAGCGGGAGGCAATATTTACTTTGACACCTCCAAGCTAAAGGAATATTATGTGTTCAACCGCTTTGAAGAGGAGGACCTTGCCGTCGGCGTCCGCGACGGCGTGGAAGAGGACAGTAATAAACGAAACAAGGCGGACTTTGTGTTGTGGTTCACCAAGTCCAAATTTGATGACCAGGAGCTGAAATGGGACAGCCCCTGGGGCGTCGGTTACCCCGGTTGGCATATTGAGTGCTCCTGCATCAGCATGAAGCACCTCGGAGAGCATTTGGACATTCACTGCGGAGGCATCGACAACGCGTTCCCGCACCACACCAATGAAATTGCACAATCCGAGGCATATCTCGGGCACAAGTGGTGCAATTGGTGGATGCACGTTTTGCATTTGAATACCAATTCCGGCAAAATGAGCAAATCGAAGGGCGAATTTTTGACACTGTCTCTCTTGAAGGAAAAGGGATACGACCCGATGGTATACCGCTTTTTCTGCTTGCAATCGCACTATCGAAAATCCTTGGTGTTCTCTTACGAGAATCTGGACAATGCAAAAATCGCGTACAACAAGCTGCTGTCACGCATCGCCGCTTTGAAGCAGGACGGTGAAGTGAATGCAAAAGACTTTGAGAAGCAGCGTGCGGGATTTGTCAAGGCCATGGACAATGACCTGAACACCTCCTTGGCGGTGACTGCCGTATACGATGTTCTGAAGGCACGCATCAACGACGCAACAAAGCTTGCGCTCTTGGCAGACTTTGACCATGTCCTCTGCCTCAACCTGTTGGAGAATGCGAACAAGCTGCGAGAAAAGGAAAGCGCACAACCGGAGACAGCTGCGGAAAAGGATGCCTTTACCTTGGAAATCGAAGCCATGATTGAAGCCAGAAAGCAAGCCAAAAAGAACAAAAACTTTGCAGAGGCAGACCGCATCCGTGCAGAGCTGGCGGAAAAAGGTGTCACCTTGCTGGACACACGTGAAGGCACCACCTATACCGTGGCAAAATAAATCCATGAAAACAAAATTAACCGAATTCCTCGAAAAAAAGCGCGAGCTTGGCTTGTACCTGATTTTCGGCGTGCTGACCACCCTCATCGGTTGGGGCATTTATTACGGCATGATGCTCGGCGGACGTGCACTGCTTGCTTTGCCTCCCGAAGAGGACCAAACACCGCGCTACTTGGCACTGTACACCGTTGCGCAAATTACGCAATGGTGCGGCGCCGTTCTGTTTGCCTTTTACACCAACCGCCGGTGGGTATTTACGGATGCCGACAAAAGTGTTCCGATGTACAAGCAATTGGGAGCCTTTGCCTCCTCACGCCTGGTCACCTTCGGATTGGATTACGTCATTACCTACGCGGGAACCGTCTGCCTTGCCCTTTTGTTCCCTACGCTTTCCGGCATTTCCCTTTTTGGAAAGGAACGGAACGGATGCGAGCTGTTGTCCAAGTTGGTTGCCGCCGTCGTCGTGGTTGTTGCCAATTACGCCATCAGCAAGCTGTTTGTGTTCAAAAAGAAAAATTGAACAGCAGTAAGACCGCCCGAACAACACCGTTCGGGCGGTCTCCGTATATCTTGTCAAGACAATCGGTGAAAAAGCGACGGCTTCCCTGCCGCAGGCTCACTCCTTTTGTTCGATGCGGTCGCGAATTTGTTGCATTTGCATGTCCAGCTCGGCGACACGGTTCGCACATTCCAACAGTTGCACGCTCAGCTCCTGCTCCAATTCATTCGGGAGCTTCTTTTTATACCGAAGCTTGTGCTCAAGACTTGCCCAAAAATCCATACCGATGGTACGCAGTTGAATTTCCACCTTCATCATTTTTTTCTTGTCATGAAGGAAAATCGGAATTTCCACCACCAAATGAAGCGCACGGTAGCCGTTTTCCTTTGGCTCGGCAATATAATCCTTGCTCAAGAGCAACCGAATATCATCCTGCTGCAAAAGACTTTTGGCAAGAAGATACACATCCTCCGGGAAAGCGCAAATCACTCGAATGCCCGCCATATCGTAAATGTTTTCCTCGACGCTCTCAAGGCTCGGGAAATACCCCCTGCGCAGCATTTTTTCCGCAAGGCTTTCCACACTTTTCAATCTTGTTTTGACGGTTTCGATGGGATTTCGGTCGTATTGAAGAGAAAATTCCCTATCCAACACCTTGAATTTTGTTTCCACCTCCATCAAGGCACACTCGTAATATGTTTTCAGCTCTTTCCATGCCGTTGTATTTTTGATTACCGCATCCATAATATCCTGCAAGGTTAGGTCATTCGGGAGATGCTCCTTGATTTTAATGCTGCCCAAATCCTTTATCACCGAACCGGTGGCAATCAACTCGTTTTGATTCACAGTATTTTCCTCCATCAAGCAATGATGTCTTTTTTATCAATCAATTGATTATAACACGGTGAATTTAAAACACCATGACGAAAGAGTGAACATTTTGAAAAACGACTGTGAAATCCGACTTCACGTCACCCGAAGTAATAATCCACCGCCAGCATCAAACAAAAGCCAAGCAAAAGCGCATAGGTTGCACTTCTTTCATTCCCGTGAGCGTGTGTTTCCGGTATCAACTCATCGCTGATAATGTAAAGCATGGTTCCCCCGGCAAAGGCAAGCGCAAACGGCAAAACAGCCGTCGAAAGCCGAACGGTGAAATATCCGAGCAGTGTCCCGATAACCTCAATGAGTCCTGTCATCGCGGCAATGCAAAAGGTGCGCTTTTTGCCGATGCCCGTTGCCATCATCGGCGCGATAAGCACCATCCCCTCCGGAATGTTTTGCAAAGCAATTCCGCCTGCAATAATCAGGGCTTCGGTACGGTTCCCGCTCCCGAACCCGACGCCTGCCGCAATTCCTTCCGGAAAATTGTGAATGGCGATTGCAAAAACGAACAACATCACCTTGTCGATTCGGCTGTTTCTACCGGTATGCTCCTCATATTCGACATCGGTCAGGCGGTGAAGATGCGGTACCAAACGGTCCACCACATTCAACAGCAACGCACCGCAAAAGACTCCTCCGACAGTAATCGTTACAGCAAATCCTCCGCCTTTTTCCAAAGACGGAAGGATCAAACCGATGACAGCCGCCGCAAGCATCACTCCCGCCGCAAATCCGAGAACCGTATCGCCGAACCGATGTGAGATTTTTTGAAAAGCAAAGCCGAACAGTGCGCCGATTAACGTCGCGCCGCCTACACCGATTGCCGTCAAAAATACAATTTCCATCTTTTCTCCTATTGTTAAAAAGCTTCTTAATATTTTTTGTCGGAAAATCGTTGTTTTATTCACACCGTCGACGAAGCGCACGAGTCGATTTGTTTGCCTCAACGGATTGACAAAGAACCCAAAGAGCCCAAAGAACCGAAAAGCACCCCTGCAAATTCATGCAAGGGTGCATCTCTTTTTATTGTGTTGTATCAAATCAACAAGGACTGAAAATCAACCCTTGATGGCTGCCTGTGCTGCTGCAAGGCGCGCAATCGGAACACGGAAGGGAGAACAAGACACATAGTCCAGACCTAAGGTGTGGCAGAACTCAACGGATGTGGGGTCGCCGCCGTGCTCACCGCAAATACCGACATGAAGGTTCTTGTT
>CAZWXE010000117.1:0-3726 GCA_964638045.1 uncultured Ruminococcus sp.
CGAACGGCACGCACGGTGGTGTGAGAGGGCGAGTAATTTCGCCCTACTCGATTATGTATGCCTGCAACGGTGTTGCTTGGATTCAACCGTGAGCAATGTCGCCTACCCCGCCGAGAATCAATCGCGGCCGATAAGGGAAGCGCGTCACCGTCTCTCTGGAAGAAACACCCGAAAGCACCAAAACCGGGTCCAGTCCGCTCTCAATGGCCGCAATAATGTCGGTATCCATACGGTCGCCGATGAGGGCAACCTCGCGCGAACGGATGTCCTTGGCATGGAAGGTTTCCATCGCCGCACGCATCATCAACGGATTCGGCTTGCCCACGTAGTAGGCCTTCCGTCCCGTTGCATATTCCACGGGAGCGACCAACGCCTTGCATGCGGGAACCGGCCCCTTTTCCGTGGGCGTTGTCAAATCGGAATTGGTACCGATCAGCTTTGCGCCCTTGTCTACCAACGCGGTTGCCCTGCGAATACTTTCAAAATTGTAGTTTTCGGTTTCGCCGATGACGACGTACTCCGGGTCAATATCATTGATGGTAATCCCGACGTCGTAAAGCGCGTTGGTCAATCCGGAGTCCCCGATGACATAAGCGGTGCTCGCGTTTTGACTCTTTAAAAAGCTTGCCGTTGCCAGGGCTGCCGTATAAAAATTATTTTCGCTCACCTCAAGGCCCATGCGCTTCAGCTTTTGTTGAAGCTCTCTCGGCGACTTCTGACTGTTGTTGGTCAAGAACAAAAAGCTCTTGTCATTTTCATAAAGCCAATTTACAAACTCCTTTACCCCGTTCAACAAGACGTTTCCGTGATAAATCACACCGTCCATATCGCAGATAAAGCCCTTTTTCGCTCTCAATTGTTCCATATTCCGTCTCCCGTGATTCAATATTCAATATTAAAGCTCGTTCCCCTATATGATAAAGCATTTTTTCTCGTTTGTCAAGTACAAATTCGGATTTCGGAAAGCCGTTTATTCCGCCAGGTGAACCGTAAAAAAGTAATACCCCATATTGTCCGGTGAAATCATGCAGGAATCCATGCCCTCCGGCAAAGCAACCGCAGTCTCCTGCGTACGCAGCACGTAAAATCCGTCACCGATGTCATACCAAACGGATGGCACATAGGAGGAGAGATATTCCTCCAAGGACAGTCCGCTTTCCGCAATGCGTTTTGCGTGAGGAACCCCCACATAGCGCAAATGCCACGGTTCGTAGGAAATGCCCGTGACAGACTCCTTCGCCTTTTGGTATCGAATGATGTATCCGTAATCCTCACAGCGTAAATTGACAAACCGTCCCGCCGCGCTTTCGGTAAAATGAATTCCCGCGTAATATGCCGTGTACACGTCCAACGCAAGACCCGCCTCATGCTCACTGCAACCGACAGGAGAGGCAATTCCATCCTCGCTCTCGGAAAAAATTGCCGCCTGCTCCTCCCTTGTACGGTAATCGCTGGATACAAAAATACGCTTTCCCGTCGCCGACAGCGTGGCATCCCGCAGGTCCACATATGCGGGAACCATCAACGGATTCATTTTTGCACCGTTGTATTCCTGAAGTGACGGAGCATAATCCTCCGGAAGAGGATGCTCGGCATTGACCAGCATCAGCGTACAGGAAACGGTGACGCGTGAATCCCGCTCCCATTCCTCACGGGTAAGCACCTCCGTGCGCCCGTTCCACTCTCCCAAAGGCACCGTAGCGAGCTCCTTTTTCGGCGCACATGCGGAATAAAGCAGAAAACAAGCATTCGGCCGACTGAAGGAAGAACCGACCAAGGACAGCAACACCGCACACAACAGCGCAAGCATGCGCCACTTCGGTAATTTCATACGGCAAAGCCTCCGTCCACACCGAGCGTCTGACCTGTGATAAAAGACGCATTCTCGGAAGCAAGAAACAGAACAGCCGAAGCAACCTCCTCCGGTTTTCCGATGCGGCAAAGCGGCGTTTCATTGCACAGTTGACGGCGCGCTTCTTCATCCAGCATTGCATTCATGTCGGTGTCAATGACGCCGGGCTCCACACAATTGACGGTAATACCGGAAGGACCGAGCTCCTTGGCAAGTGCCATGGTCATGCCGCGCAATGCAGCCTTGGATGCGGAATAATGGACCTCGCAGGACGCCCCCACCTTGCCCCACATGGAGCCGATGTTGACAATGCTGCCGCTGTGCTGCGCAATCATTTTTTTCGCAACCGCTCGGCTGACATAAAAGGCGGAGCTCAAATTGGCTTGAAGCATCCCGGACCAATCCTCATCCGTCAAATCGGTAAACAGCTTGGTTTGCGCGATTCCCGCATTGTTGACCAAAACATCCACGCCGTTCAGCCATTCCATTGCCCGGCGAACGCCTTCGGCAGCAGAGGCCGCATCGGAAAGGTCCGCACACAGGGCAAGCGCGCCCGTTTCGGCACTCAACTGTTCCGCCGCCTCTCGGTTTTTTCGATAAAGGAACGCCACACGATGCCCCTCGTTGCAAAAAGCACGGACACAGGCAGCCCCGATTCCGCGGCTGCCTCCCGTAATCAAAACCCGTTTCATGTCAATCTTCTCCTTTCGCCTCGTAAACGGAGCTTCCGTCCGTCTCCAATATGATTTCTCCGTCCAGGTCGGTGCGCAAAACGGTTGCTCCGGCTTGCTCCATCAGAGAAAGCGCTCCGCCATGGGGATGTCCGTATGTATTCTCTCTTCCGCAGCTGACCACCGCATAGTCCGGCGTCATGGCTTGCAAAAAGCGCGCACTGCCGGAAGTATTGCTGCCGTGATGTCCGGATTTGTAAACATTGCAATCCAATTGAGTGCTTCCGTAATGAGAAAGCAACAGCTCCTCCTCGTCGGCTCCCGCATCTCCCGTAAACAGCGCACAAAAATCTCCGAAGGAAACCCGCAGCACAATGCTGCCACGATTGCTTTCCGTCTGTTCTTCCGCAGAAAACGGAAACAGCACCGAAAGTGCAAGCTCTCCAAGGGCAATTCCGTCTCCCGCCTTCACGGTGCGCACGGCACACCCCTGTCGAACGGCGGCATCCGTCAAGCGTTTTGTTGCCTCATTCTCCGTTGTCGCACCGTTGAGCCAAATTTCTTTGGTCGGAATTGCGGAAAGGACACCGTCGGCACCTCCGATATGGTCTTCATCCGGATGGGAAAAGACTGCAAGAGAAAGCTCGCGAACGCCCAACTGTGCCAACCGCTGACAAAGCCTTGCCTGACTGCTTTCGGGACCTGCGTCAATCAACACATGATGCTCGGACGTGGAAAGCAATGCACTGTCTCCCTGGCCGACATCCAAAAAACGAAGCGTCAGCTTCGGGCAGTCAGCCTCCCGCGTTCCGCATCCGCACAGTTCCGCCAATAGAAAAAGCAACAAGCATATACAAAGAATTTTCTTTTTCACCGCTTCATCCTCCCCTGTCAGGAATTTCGCCGTCTGCGGGCGTCGAGGAGGACTACACGCCCTCCACCGTGCAAGATTTTCGTCATTTTGGCAGTTCTAAAGCTTTTGTCGGAAGCCAAAAGCCTTGCCTCGCAAGGCTTTCTGCGTATATTATACCATGAAGCAAAAATGCTTGCTTGCAAGGGCATTTTTGCGAAGCCGTCAATATGCAGGGTATGCGCAAGCATACCGAAGGGCGAAGCCCGAAGCCTTGCCTCGCAAGGCTTACTGCATATATTATACCATGAAGCAAAAATGCTTGCTTGCAAGGGCATTTTTGCAAAGCCGTC
>CAZWXE010000118.1:0-3656 GCA_964638045.1 uncultured Ruminococcus sp.
GCCCCGCTTGAGGGCGGTTGTTTTCGGTTGACGGTGGAATGTGTTCGGCTTGTAACTTCGCCTCTCAAGTGTCGCGGGATGGTGTCAAATGTCGCAAGCGACAAGTGACGGAGGGATTTTAAAACAAAAAAATCATCAAAACAATCCTTCCGCTTCGCTTTGCTCGGCACCTCCCTTTACACAAGGGAGGCTTTCTAAAGTTGAAACCTCACCTAAAACAATTCAATTTTGCAAAAAAATTAAGACAAACAATCGTTGTTTTGCCAAAAACACGGAGTCGATTCGCCTCCCAAGTGCCGCGGGAGGTGGGCCGCCACAAGGCGGCTCGGAGGGATTGTAAAAACATCCGTCAAGCGCCCTGCCGTGCACCGCGTGCTTTCCCGCCCGAGATTCTGAACGATGCTCCGCACCGTTCAATTCTCGCTGACGCTCGAATTTCGACGCTCAGAATGACACGGACGGATTGCGTTTTTTGTGTCACCCTGAGCGGAGGGCGCAGCCCGCGGTCGGAAGTCTACTGCCGGCTTTCCGCAGGGTGAAAGGATTTTGTTTATGTTGCCGATTTTAAAGAACGCAAATTGTAGACAATGACTAATTTCAACCTCAAATGTAAAGCAATTTTGAAAATGCTTGACAAGGCTCTCCGAAAATGATATAATAATCGTAACTCAAAAAAAGAGTAAAGGAGAAATAGCAATGGCTAAAACAATTCGTTTTTTAATCATTCTGTTGGCGGTTGTTCTGAGCTTGTCGCTGCTGGCGGCTTGCAGTAACAATCCGGACAATACGCAAGGGACCACCGACAGCGCATCGGGCTCCGGCAACAGCACGCAGGCTCCCGGTCAGAGTGGAGAAGAAGAAACCGGAGAGTCGAATGTCGAAAAGGACATGTACCATCCGGAGCAAATCAACTGGGGCGACAAGGACGGACCGTATGAGTACGTCATCGCATGTCCGGAGTCTGCCGTAACCGACCTGATTAAGCGCGACCAATTCCTGTTCTACACCGAGGAGCTGGAGGGCGACGCCATCAACACCGCAATCAACGACAGAAATTCCTTCATGGAAGAGTATTTCAACATTGCCATCGAGCAAAATGTCAATGCAAGCGACAGCTATGTTACCACGCAAAGCGCTTCCGGTACGAAGTATGCGGACCTGATTACGCTCGGCCTCGGCTCGTACAACACCACTGTGAAAAAGGGCAGCTTCCTGGATGTCAACACGGTTGACGAGTTGAATTTGGATGCTTCCTATTGGGATTCCAACCTGCAGAGAGAATTCACCATCGGCGGCAAGCTTTATGCCATCGACGGAGACCTGACCTCTTATGACGAAATGCGTACCATGTCCGTTTTGTACAATGCCACACTGTATGAAAACTACGGCTACAAGAACAAGTACGGCTCCGTTTACAAGCTGGTTGAGGAGAAGAAGTGGACCTTTGACACCATGCTGGAGATGTATCAGGGTACCTCCAAATCCTCCAGCGGCAGCGATAAGGTTTCCACCAAAACCGACGTTTGGGGCATGCTGTCCGAAACCATTACCCCCTATTACATGTTCCTCGGCTCCGGCATGAAGACCGTGTCGAATTCCGACGGCTCGCTTTCGACGATGTTTGACGTCGATTATCAGGCAACCTACAATGTCATTGAAAGCATTATGAAAAAATTCTCTCAAGACCCGGAGACTCTGATTCAGGACAATGCCTCCGTGTTGTCCAGCGGTGAATCGTGCTGGACCGAGGGTGCGGAGATGTTCAAGTCCAATTTGGCACTGTTCAAATGCGGCACCGTGGGTGATGCAACCGTGTTCCGCGATATGACAAGCGAGTTCGGTCTGCTTCCCATCCCGCTTTACACCGAAGGTCAGGAAAGCTATCACTGCTTTGCGGTCGGCACTCCCTTCTACATCCCGCTTGCGGTGAGAAACAACCAACTGCAAATGAAGTCCTGCTCCATTACGGAAGCATTTTGCTACTTCTCCAGATACATGGACAGCGGGGATTCCATTTACGATGCATTCTTTGAAAACATGACCTACGTAAAGCTGTGTCGCACGGAGGAAGACCGTGAGATGCTGACGTTGATTATCAACTCCAAGGAGTATGACATCGACTATGCTTGCGAATTCACCGGCGTTTATTCTCTCTTGGCCAATTTGACCAAAGTAAAGGGCGACCTGACCTCTTTGAACAGTAAAATCAATTCCTTGAAGGATTCGGCTCCGTACAACCTCTCCGATTATTTGGAGGCGTTGGCAAAAATCGGCTGACGGTGACTCACCGTACGAAAACCGCTGCGAAAAAGTTCATAAACCAAAGCAAGCCTCCCCGCCGCGGGGAGGCTTGCTTTGACGTTGCAGGCAAAAGCGGGCGAACAGCCGGCAGTAGACCCCGATGCTGCGCATCGCCCTGCGGGTTCGACTGCGGGCTGCGCCCTCCGCTCAGGGTGACACGGGCGGGACTGCACGCGATGCCCGGCAGGGCGATTGACGGATGTTTTCACAATCCCTCCGTCACTTGTCGCTTGTGACATATGACACCATCCCGCGACACTTGGGAGGCGAATTTGCCCCATGCTTTGGGTAAAACAACGGTTGTTTTGTCTTGATTTTTTGCAAAATATGATTGTTTTAGATGAAGTTCCGACTTTAGCCGCCTCCCTTGTGTAAAGGGAGGTGCCGAGCAAGGCGAGGCGGAGGGATTGTTTTTTTGCGAAAATAACAGATACATGAGTCGAACTGCGAAGTAAAATATCGGGCGAACAGCCGGTATCAGACCCCGATGCTGCGCATCGCCCTGCGGGTTCGACTGCGGGCTGCGCCCTCCGCTCAGGGTGACACAAAGGTGTAGCCCCGCCCGTGTCATTCTGAGCGAAGGAACTGCGAAGCAGTGCGAGGTGTCAACCGAGCAGAATCTCGGGCGGGAAGGCACGCGGAGTACGGTGTGGCCTTACTTAACGGATATTTTTCCGATTTTTAAAAATTACGACGGAAAGATTTTTTTTCGTTCTATTGACATTCCAAACGCGTTGTGCTATAATAATGACAACTTTAAAAAGAGCGGAGGAAAACTCATGAAGCGTATCGTGACCATTGAGACTCGTGATTTGTGCAACAGCGCAAAGAACGGCGGGTGCGGCGAGTGCCAAACTTCCTGCCAGTCTGCTTGCAAAACCAGTTGCGGAATTGCAAACCAGAAGTGCGAAAACGAGAACAAGTAATCGATTCTCATAAAAACGTCGCCATTCGGCGACGTTTTTTGCGCAGAGGTGTGCGCTTTTGCAATGGTACACTTTTGCGAAACGAAATTTTAGGAGAAACAGAAGAATGGTACATCAATACAAATTAGGCGGCTATTGCATCGTTGTGGACGTTTATTCGGGGGCCATCCACGTGGTGGACGAGGTGGCGTATGACATCATTGCCATGTTCGAGCAGGCGGACGAGGAGACGGTCATTGCCGAAATGCTCAAAAAACACGGCGACAGGGAAGGCGTCAACGAAGCGGAAATCCGTGCCTGCTATGCCGACGTTGCCGCGTTGAAGGCACAGGGCAAGCTGTTTCGCGAGGATTCCTTTGAGCCGATTGCGGATACGCTCAAGGAGAAAACCTCGGGCGTGGTCAAGGCGCTTTGTCTTCACGTGGCGCA
>CAZWXE010000119.1:0-3631 GCA_964638045.1 uncultured Ruminococcus sp.
TTTTGCCAAAAGTATGGGACAAATTCGCCTCCCTTGTGTAAAGGGAGGTGGGCCGCCGTAAGGCGGCTCGGAGGGATTGTAAAAACATCCGTCAATCGCACCGCGTGCTTTCCGCCCGGAACGCCACGAACGAAAATTTTTAAGGGGCTGCCGCTTTTGCGACAGCCCCATTTGCGTATTGCTTTTCCGGCTTCGTCGGATTTTTTAGGTGTTATTCTTGGAGTTGAATTTGCTCAGAAAATCATCCAAATTGCCGTAGGCAAGCTCTCTCAACGATGTAAAGTCGTGCGACATGGTGTCGATTTTGCCGGACGTCATCATGTTGGAAAGCAGCGAGGAAACGCCGACAAGGTTCATGGTCTTATCCAACTCATAGGTCTTGTTGGCAAAAATCAACTCCAGCATTAAACGGTCCTCTTCGTTGCGGCAAAGCTTGACGTAGGTCATATTCTCATAGAATGCGTCGTACAGCGAAGAACCGACATCCATGTAACGTGAGAAATAGCACATTGCCTCAATCAATGCCGTGGTCGCCTCCAGGTGGTTGTTGGTTCGCGCGGTGACGGGAACAAACATCGGCGTGTGAATACCGAGCAAAGAGTGATAGGACTCCTGGCCTTCATAGTACAACGGAATCGGCAAAATACCGAAGGTAGACTCCATGTCGCGCAAACGCGTAGCCGCACTCAACGCGGTAGAGCGGAACAGCGCGCGGTCTGCCTCGAAAATTTTCGAAACCTCCGTCCAAACGTCCCCCGTCAGAACACCTCCGTTCCAGCAGTTGACAAACAGACACTCACTGTCCATGCCGAAGCGCGACATGATGTCGGAAATGACGTTGTAGGTTTCCTCGTAGTTGTTGTCAAACACCAGCTTGATTTCACCGTCCACCGACTCGGCAATCTTTCTGCCCGAGCCCGCAAACAGCACGTAAGGAGCCTGCACCTCACTCAGCATTCCCCAAATGTCTCCTTTGCCGAGAGACTCCGAGCCGGCGGTAATGATTTGCGAGGTTCCCTGGTACATCTCCAGCATGGTGCTAAAGGTCCACTTTTTGTCGGAAACCATTTGATACGGAGAACCGTACTCCCTTTTGTAACCGTAATTTTCGTACAGCTTTGCATTATACAGAATGACCTGCGTACACAATTCATCCGCGAGGCTGAAGTCACCCTCCAAAGCGTACAGCTTGTCTTGAATCAAATAGTCCTTTTGAATGTTTTGGTCCCAATAGGATGCCTCTAAATTCAAATTGTCCAAGGACAATACATTCAGAAAATTTCCGGCGGGAATGTGCTTGCTGTACGCTTCTGCCGCCCACTGAATGACCGCATCCGCGTAATCGCGCCCTGCGGCGGAGGCCGTGGTGATGTAACTGGTGTAGCCGCCGGTGGGAGTTACCACCTCAAAGGCAATGTTGAAATAGTCCTCCAAAAAATCGGCACGGTCGTAAAGAGCAGTGTTTACCGCGTCGCCCTCCAGGGACTCAACCGGTCGGAAATAGTCCAAATAGTCGTTGGCGAGCAACCGGAATTCATACGGTCCGTCGGCAGTGCCCCAGTTGAGGTGCTCGGGGCGGTAAATTTCCGCTTCCAGCTCCCCTTCGCTTCCGCCGGATGCGCCGCCCTGTCCTGCGGTTCCGCTTCCGGAGCCGTCGTCCGCGGAGGTTTGCGTGCCGGTGTTGCCGGTTGGGCCGTTTTCATCGGGCGTGTTGCTGCACGCGGCGAACGCCGTCAGCACCGTCAAAAGTGCCATCATGAGGCTAAGCAATCGAATCATTTTTTTCATTTGAGCATGCTCCTTTCGAACAATGAGCTTGATTTTTACTGTACCTTCTTGGAAATCTTACTCAAGAAATCATCCAAATTCGCAGCGGCGGAGGTGCGCAACGAGGAAATGTCACTGAACAACGTGTCCACCTTGCCTGCCTGCATCAGAGTGGCGATTACCGAATTGACTCCCGCCAAGTTCATGGTCTTATCCATGTCGTACGCTTTGTTTGCGAAAATCAGCTGCAGCATTGCGCGGTCCTCTTCGTTGCGGCAAAGCTTGACATAGGTCATGTTCTCAAAGAAAGCGTCATACAGCGACAGCCCGTTGTCGGCGTAACGGGAAAAGAACGCGAGTCCCTCGGTAATGGAGGCGGTCTTTTCCAAATGGTTGTTTGCCTTTACGGTTTGAGGGATGAACATCGGGCAATGCAGGCCGAGCAACGAATAATATCCGCCGTCCTGGTTCTCGGTGTACATGGGAATGGGAAGCACGCCGAAGGTTGCCTCCATGTCGCGCAGGAAGGTGGCATCAATCAACGCGGTGGAGCGGAACAGTGCTTGATTTGCCTTGAACATGTCGGAAATCTGCTCCCAAACATCTCCCGAGCCCGAGAGCACGTTGCCGTTCCAACAGCCCACAAACAGGCACTCATCGTCCATACCGAAGCGCTTCATGATGTCCTCGATAATGTTGTACGCACTGTTGAAATTATCACCGAACAGCTGAATCTCCCCTTGCGCGTCGGAGTAAGCGAATTTTTGACCGGAGCCGATAAACAGCGCATACGGAGCCTGCACCTCACTGAACATTCCCCAAACATCGTTCTTGGTTAGAGAAGAAGCACCGTCCGAGGACTGCGAGGTTTCCTGATACATGTCCAGCATGGTGTCAAAGGTCCAGCGGCCTTCGGAAGCCATGGTATACGGAGAGCCGTAGGTTTTCTTGTAGCCGTATTTTTCGTAAAGATCGGCATTGAACAAAATCACCTGTGTGCAAAGCTCATCCATCACCGAGAAGTCACCCTCCAGGCAGAACAGCCGTCCTCCGATGTTGTAGTCGTTCTGAATGCGTTGGTCCCAATAGGACGCTTCCAAATTCAGCTCGTCAACCTTGTTCAAATCCAAATAATGTCCCGCAAGCACGCCGCCGCTGTAAGCGGTGTTTGCCCATTGGACGACAATGTCCGCAAAGTCCGCCGAGGCATTGCTGCGTGTAGTGATGTAGGTGTCGGGTTGAAACTCCACCTCAAATGCGATGTTGAAGTATTCGGAAAGAAAATCGGAACGGTCCGCCAATGCGGTGTTCAGCGCGTCACCCGCCAACTCCTCGTTTTCCACCCAATAGTCGTGGGAATACGTAATGGACTGGCTCACCAGCATCCGATATTCGTACGGTCCGTCCTTATCGCCCCAATTGATTTGGTCCGGGCGAAACAGCACGCTTTCCTGCTGCTCCGGAGCTTGTGTATCCGCGCCATCCGTTATGCCGGACGAGTTCGGGCTGTCGATTGCAGGCTCCTGCGTGGTGTTTTCGGACGAGCCCTCCGGCCCCTTGCAGGCAACAAACGAAGACATCACCAACAGCAGGGCGCAAAGCAATGCTGTCAATCGCATTTTATTCATACTTCGGTCACTCCTTTGAATGGGTATACTTTTCTTTTTATTTTACCATCTCATTGCCCGTTCTGTCAACAGAAATCATCATTTTCGGAGAAATGCACAAACAAATTTGTACAATTTGACAAACGCAAGTGTGGAAAACAAAAAAAGAATTTACGGTCCCTCATTCACTGCTACCGTGCCCCTTCTCCCGCAGGAGAAGGCAAAAATGGACCGAATGAAAGGTGTTTTCGGCTTGT
>CAZWXE010000120.1:0-3610 GCA_964638045.1 uncultured Ruminococcus sp.
TGCGGGTAAAGGTTTTCTTCGGATAACTCAGCAGCTTGTAGAGAATGGAAAATTCACGGTTGGTCAGATTGATTTCCTCGTCACCCAGATACGCGGTGTGTTCGTCCGCGTCCATCCGAAAGCTGCCGATTTCGATTTTTCGGGACGATGCGATTTTTGCACGCCGCAACAGCGCGCCGATGCGCAAAAGCAGCTCGTCCAAGGCAATGGGCTTGACCATGTAATCGTCCACACCGATTCGGAATCCCCTCTGCTTGGATGCAATATCGTCCCGTGCGGTCATAAAGAGAATGGGGATTTCCGCATTGGTATCCCGAACGGTTCTGGCAAATTCAAAGCCGTCCACTCCCGGCATCATGATGTCGGACACAATCAGGTCAAAAATTTTCTCATACAAGGCATCGTAGGCTTCTTCGGCGTTCAAACAACCGGTGGCCTCGTAGCCGTTGTTGTTCAGAAAAGAGCAAACCGTTCGATTCAATTCTCTGTCATCCTCTACCACCAAAATTCGAAACACGGGCGCACCTCCGAAAATACAAATTTACATCTTATTGTACCACACAAATGTTAAAGTTTTGTTTGTATTTTTGAAAAAAGCAGGCAAAGTTCAAAAATCGAACTCTGCCTGTGTTTTTTTGCAACCTTAACCCTTCATAATTTTGTCGCTAAGTGCGACGATTCGGCTTGCATACTTTTTGCGGCGGCTGCCGAGAATGCCCTTGTAGATGGGGTAGTTGACAATCACCATCAGCATCCCCACAATGCCGATTACAAGGCCGGGAAGCATGGGTTCAGCCATTCCGACGGTTGCGCCGATGTCGGTCATCATCAGACTCATGCCCACACCCAGAAGCAATGCGGAAGCGGAGCCGAAGATATAGGCAAATACGTTTGCGGGAGTCTTGACCCTTTTGTCCAGCTCTTTCAGGGTGTCCAGCTCGGTGTGTTCCTTCTCTGTGTACTGCGTGCGGATTTTTTGCACCAGATATTCCTGCTCGTTTTTGTTCATAAGAATTACCTCTTTCGTTTGATGTTGCCTATATTATAGTCGACGGTTGTTGTTGAAATTTTTGAGAAATGTTTATGTTTTATTAAATTTTGCATTTTTTCGATTTTGGGGCAAAAAAGAACGCGGAAGAAATTTCTTCCACGTTCTTTCGGATGACTTTTTCCGCGGCAGATACCGCCACAGGAAAAGCTTTTGTTTTTTTCGATGTTCCTTATGCCATCAGTGTGACAATCAGCTGTGAAGCCAATACAATCAGCACCAATGCAATGGGATAAGTGGATGCGTATGCGGTTGCAACGTCATCGCTCTTTGCGGTATTGATTAAGGTTCCCAATGCCGGTGTGGAGGTCATGCCACCCGTAATCGAGCCCAAAGCATTGAGCAAGCTCAGCTTCAAGACGTACTTTGCGAAGAAGAAGCCCGCAATCATGGGAAGCACGGCAATGATGGCACCGCCGATTAAACCGTACACAACAATCATTGCACCCAGCTCGGATTTGCCGATTTCGCTGACCAGCGAAACGCCGCCGGCAACACCCGCACCGATTAAGAACAGCACCAAGCCAAACTCGCGGAACACCTTTGCGGTGGTTTCGGAAACCTTCAAGGAGAAGTTTCCGATGTGACCGAAGTGGCCGAAAATCAGTGCCATAATCAGCACGCCGCCGGTGGTGCCCAGGCTAAAGCATGGACCCGCATAGCCCTTGCCGGAAAGCGGAATGGTAACCGAGCCAAGAATGAGGCCTGCAATCACCGCCAATGCAAATGGGGTGAAGCCAAAGGGGTCGCAGGTAAACAGGTTTTTCTTTTCTTCCCGCACAGTTTCGGCACTTGCCTTCAGCAGTGCTCTTTCCTTTTCCATATCCGCCTTGAGAATTTTGGGCATCAGCTGTACAAACAGTACCACGCCGATGACGCCGAAGGGATATGCAATTGCGTGGCCCAACGTCACGATGTCTCCGTTGTGTCCAAGACCTTCAACAGCCTCCAACGCCGCGGAGAAGCCGGGCGTGGTGGTCAACGCACCCGACAAAATGCCGGTTGCGAACTCGGGGCCGATACCGGGAATCAGTGCGAACAGCACCGTGCACAGCGCACCCGTCAAAATAATGACGGCACCCAAAACGACAAACGACTTTGCGTTCTTTTTCAGGTTTTTGAAAAAGCTGGGACCTGCGATGAAGCCGACCGATGCGACAAACAGTACAAGGCCGACGTTTTGCACCACCTTAGAGTACCACGTATTGAGGGTTGCGCTGCTTCCGTTGATGAAGAAAGCATTCAAAACGGGAATTTCACGCAAGCCGTCCAAGGTGCAAAGATAGCCGAACAGAATCGCCACCAGGAACACTCCGGCCGTTCCCAAGGAAACGCCCTTCACCGAAATGCTGCCCAACAGGTAACCCAACGCGGTCACCAGGAAAATGCCTGCCAGCAACGCGGTAACCGTGGAGAATTTGAAGGTTTTTGCCACCCCCATGTCGGGTTGAACCGCACAGTAAACACACCATGCAACCAAACCGAGCACCAGAACCGCGGCAATCAAGAGCCAAAGTCTTTTCAGACTCTTCTTATTATCTGCCATGATTTGTAATTCCTCCGATGTCAAATACTTTTTTGATTGGTATAGTTGGGCAACAGCTTGGGGGAAACCGCATCGGTTACAATTCCGGCTGCCGCTCTTTCCGCGTCGAATTTTGCAATGTGGTCAAGAGTCAACTTGCCCACGGTAATATCCTTGGCTCTTGCAGCCGCATTGACACCTGCGGTGCGTCCGAAGACGATGATATCCAGCAACGAATTACCCATCAAACGGTTTTTGCCGTGAATGCCACCGACAGCCTCGCCCGCAACATAGAGGTTCTCCACGTTGGTGGTCATGCCCGTCACATTGATGTCCAATCCGCCGTTTTGATAGTGGAGCGTGGGATAAACCAAAATGGGCTCCTTGCGAATGTCGATGCCGTAGCTTGCAAACATCCGCATCATTGCGGGAATGCGCTTTTCGATGGTGCCCTCTCCGCCGATTTTTTCAATCATGGGAGTGTCCAGCCAAACGGCCTTGCCGCTGCCCGTGTCGATGCCGTGTGCGCGGTCGGAGCATTCACGGATGATGGAAGCGGCCGCAACGTCTCTGGTCTCCAACGGATGCATGAATACGGTACCGTCGCAGTTCACCAGCTTGGCGCCCAAAGAACGCACCTTTTCGGTGACCAATGCGCCGAAAATCTGTTGCGGATATGCCGCACCCGTGGGGTGATATTGCAGAGTTTCCGCATACAAAAGCTTTGCGCCGACACGATAGCCCAAAACCAATCCGTCCGCGGTTGCACCGTAGTGATTGGAGGTGGGAAAGCCCTGATAGTGCATCCGTCCCGCGCCGCCGGTGGCGATAATCACCGTCTTTGCTCTGGCAACCATCAACTCCTTGGTTTCCATGTTCATCAGCACAGCGCCTGCCGCCTTGCCGTTTTCGTCCAGAATCAGTTCAATCGCAGCGGTGAAATCCACCACGGGAATGCCGCGGTTGAAAACCTCGTCTCGGAGCGTACGCATAATTTCGGCACCGGAATAGTCCTTTGCCGCGTGCATACGCTTGCG
>CAZWXE010000121.1:0-3553 GCA_964638045.1 uncultured Ruminococcus sp.
GCTTGCTGACTCGCGACCCTCGTATGAAGGAGAGAAAGAAGTACGGCTTGAAGGCTGCTCGTCGTGCACCTCAGTTCTCCAAGAGATAAAAAACGACACCCACACGGTGTTTTCGACGACATCCATCGATTTTCGGTGGGTGTCGTTTTCTTATCCCGCCTCGTACCGAGGCCGACGGAGCACAGCTCCGTCGTTCGCCCGAAAAACAGTCCGCAGGACTGTTTTTAAACGGTCGAACAGTTCTCAAAGAGCTCAAAAAAGACACTCACACGGTGTTTTCTGCGACATCCATCGATTTTCGGTGGGTGTCGTTTTTTCTATTGATTTTTCGCATATTTTGTGATAGAATAGATGCAAGAAACGGAAAGGAAGTGAAAGAATGCTCAAACAAGAAATTTTTCAACTGCACGAGGATATTTGCAGCATTTACAACGGAATTCTCGCAAACAATCCGATGTCGGACGGTGCGGTTGTAAAAACGGTACAATATGATTTTGATTGCCCGCAATTTGAGGAGCTGAAAGCAAAATATGACTTGGAGAGCGTTGCGGGAAAGGGAAGCGATTTTGCAAGGGCAAAACGCGTTTTGCATTATTTGGCACCAAGGCTCCATCACAGCAGCTTTTATGACAATCATGTGGAATGCAACGCCTTGGCATTGCTGGAGTACAGCTTTGAAAACGAGGCGCAAGGCATCAATTGTCTGAACAAATCGAAAATTTTGCAGGAGTGCCTGCTTGCGTTGGGAATTTACGCAAGGCGAGCATTCATGATGCCGTATTCTCCGTTTGACGTGGACAATCATGTGGTGGTGGAAATGTTCGACCGAGAGATGCAAAAGTGGATCATGCTGGACCCCACCACCGATTTTTACATGGTCAACAAGGAACTGCAACCCTTATCCCTGATGGAAATGCGCGCAACGTTTGAAGAAAACGAGCCGGTTGTGCCTGTGGAAGCCAATCGGAAAAAAATCGATTTTCAAAAGCAGAGAGAAAAACACATCGAAGAAATTGCATATTATGCCAAAAACTGTTTCTACTTTATCTTGGACGAGTACGCAACCTTCGGTGAAAAGGACGAAGAACTGACATTTGCGCCCGCGCATTTTCGGTTCGGACAATGGAAGTACAAAAACGCAAAGTTTAAGTACAACTACGTTGTGGAGCATCAAGAGGAAATCGGAGCGGATGCGGCAGCCTTGGAATGGATGAAGCAAGGCCTTTTGGAGGCGGAAAAGACAATCGAGCAAACCCGTGAGCTTTACGCGCTGTCGGCCTATTTTGCAAAGCCCTCGGTATAAAGGAGTGATGTGCGATGAATGCTGAATTTCGAATCAACGGAAAACAAATTGAGACCGACCGCTTGCTGTTGCGGGCCTTCGAACAATCTGATTTGAATGATTTTTATGAGTACGCGTCGGTGGGCGGTGTCGGGGAGATGGCCGGTTGGAAGCATCACGAAAGCAAGGAAGAAACACAAAAAATTTTGGATTCCTTCATCGAGCACGACAAAACATTTGCCCTTTACCACAAGCAAAGCAAGCGCGTCATCGGCTCCTTGGGTGTGGAAAAGTACGGCATGGAGGAGAAATTGACCGAGTTTGCTCCGTATCGGGGCAGGGAAATCGGGTATGTGCTCAGCAAAGCATATTGGGGAATGGGACTGATGCCGGAGGCAGTGAATGCCGTTATTCGATATTTGTTTGACGAATTGGATTTGGATTTTTTAACCTGCGGATATTTTGTTTCCAACAATCAATCTCGGCGGGTACAGGAAAAATGCGGCTTTCGGCCCTACCGCAAGCTGACTATCAACACCAAAATCGGAACGGTGGAGCCGACGGTTTTGAATCTGTTGAAGAATCCGAGCAAAGAAATTGTATTTCGTTTTTCCCACCCGGAGACCTTGCTTTATGAGGAGCCGTGAAGGCGGAGGTGCGAACCATTTGAACGGGGAGGTGCCGATGCATCTTGTGCGGTTGGACGGAGAACAGATTCGTGTTGCGGATGGCACGCTTCTTTCACAGGTGCTTTTGAAGGCGGGAAAGTATGTGGAGCACCCTTGCGGCGGAAACGGCCGTTGCGGAAAATGCAAGGCTTCGGTAGACGGGGAAGCGGTGCTTTCCTGCAAATACCGAATTGAAAAATCGATTACCGTTTCCACAACCGTTCCCGATGACATACAATCGGTCAGCGGTTTGCATGAAAGCCGTGTACAAACCGCGCAAATGTGTTATGCTTTGGATATCGGCACTACCACCATTGCACTTGCCTTGGTTTCCCTTGATGAGAAAAGGGTGGTTCGTGTGCTGACCGAGACCAATGCGCAAAGGGCTTTCGGCGCGGATGTAATCAGTCGCATTCAATATTGTCGGGAGCACGGACAGGAGCTGTTGCACCGAGTGCTTGTAGAGCAAATTGAGCAGATGGTGGCGCAATTGCAGGCTTCAACGCCGCTTCCCATGCTTGCGGTTGCCAATGTCACCATGTTGCATTTGCTGTTCAATGAGGATTGCAGGGGAATCGGAGTCGCTCCGTATACACCTGCTTTTTTGGAGGGGCGCGTCGCCTCTGTTGCAATCAAGGGCGTCAGCCGCCTGCAATGCTTACCCTCGATTCATTCATTTGCGGGAGCGGATATTGTTGCCGGTATGCATGCGGTGGGCTTTCCGAAGTCGGGGAAGTATCGATTGCTGGTGGACCTCGGCACCAATGCCGAAATTGCCCTGTTTTCCCGTCAGGGCGGACTTTGTACTTCCGCGGCGGCGGGGCCGTGCTTTGAGGGTGTCCACATTTCCTGCGGTATGAGTGCTACGGAGGGAGCGATATCAAGGGTTTGGCAAGCGGGAGGACGGTTGCTGTGTCAAACCGTCGGGAATGCGGCTCCAAAGGGAATTTGTGGAACGGGGCTGATTGACGCAATTGCCGCTCTTTTGCGTATGGGGAGAATCGATCGAACGGGATTTTTGGACGGCGAACGCGAGCCGCTGACCTCGGAGGCTTTTTTGACGGCGGAGGATGTTCGTCAGTTTCAATTGGCAAAATCTGCGGTTTTCTCTGCCATTGCCGTTTTAACGGAGAAGGCAGGAATTACCTGTGATGAGATTGACGGATTGTTCCTTTCGGGTGGATTTTCTTCCGAAATTGACCCTTCCAATGCCGTAACGGCGGGGCTCTTCCCGAGAGAGCTGCTGGGAAAGTGTTACGCGATTCAAAACAGTGCATTGGCAGGATGCGTCAAAGGAATACTCTCCAAAACGGATTTTTCCGATTATACTTCCGGAATGCGCTATGTAGAGCTTTCGGAAAGTACTCTGTTTGGCAGATTTTTTGTGGAAAATATGATGTTTTCGTAACGGGAACAGATTTTCGCAAGCGAAAATACGCGAAGGTTCGGTCCGAAAATGCACTGACAGAAAGGAGCATCAAGGGCTCTGAACCTAAATTTGCGCCCTTCCATCGAATTTTTTTGTGCGGAGTCGGCGCAAATTCCGGCGATTTTCGCAAGCGAAAATACGCGAAGGTTCGGTCCGAAAATGCACTGACAGAAA
>CAZWXE010000122.1:0-3404 GCA_964638045.1 uncultured Ruminococcus sp.
AGAAGCAGAGCATGCAGCAAAGTTTGCCGAGCTGCTGGGTGAGTGCGTCAGCGACTCCACCGCCGAGAACCTGGCTGTTCGCGTTGCCGCAGAAAACGGCGCTACCGCAGGAAAATTTGAGTTGGCAAAGCTGGCAAAGCAGCTGAACCTGGATGCCATCCACGACACCGTTCACGAGATGGCAAGAGACGAAGCACGCCACGGCAAAGCATTTGCCGGACTGCTTAAGAGATATTTCGGAAAATAATTACATAAAAAGCCGAAGAAGGACAGTACGCGCTTTTCCGACCTGTGCGATGTCGCCGCCATAAACGGTGCTTCGTCGCAAAAGATTGGGCTCAACATACGGAACCACGGTATATTGAGCCCTTTTTTTCATATAATTTTTTTGTAAGGATGTGAATTGATTTTATGGGACTTCAAATCATTTTGTTTATAGCCGGGTTGATGATGCTCATCAAGGGAGGCGACTGGTTTGTCGACAGTGCCTCCGGCATCGCACGCAGATTTCATCTGCCCGAGCTGCTCATCGGCGCCACCGTCGTTTCCATCGGAACCACCCTGCCCGAGGTCATGGTATCTGCGCAAGGCGCCCTGTCCGGTGCGGGAGACATCGCATACGGCAACGCCATCGGCTCCATCATTTGTAATACGGCGCTCGTTTCGGCGCTGACCATCGCCATCAAGCCCGGAAAGGTTGCACGCAAGCCCATGCTGCTCCCCGTTGCGTTTTTCTTTTTGGCAGCCGCTTTTTACTGCACCGTTGCCTACACCACCGGCGTCTTTGAGCGATGGGTCGGCATTGTTCTGCTGCTGTTCTTCGCGGTCTACGTAGCCCTGACGCTGTTGTCCATCAAGCGCCGACCCTCCGACACCGCTGCCGTACAAGCCGCAGCCGTCGCCGCTCCAGAAGAACGTGCGGACGAAAAAGAACCGCAACACCCGATTCGAACATTTCTCACAGAAGTCGTTATCGTCCTTGCGGGCGGCGCTTTGATGTTTTACAAGGGCGGAGTCATTCGTTTGTTCGGGTGCATCATGATGGCGGCATTCGTACTCTATGCCTTCCTGTTGCTTCTCGGCATTCTGCGTAAAAAAGAAGCCCCATCCCTTGTAAGGGACCTGCTCTTTCTTCTCATCGGCGCGGCAATCATCGCAGGCGGAGCGAATCTGCTGGTGGATAGCGGCACCTTCATCGCGGAAGAGTTCGGCATTCCGCAAGCGGTCATTGCCCTGACCTTTGTCGCCCTCGGAACCTCACTTCCGGAGCTGGTCACCGCCATCACTTCCCTGATGAAGGGCCACGGCGCGCTGTCGCTTGGGAATGTCATCGGCGCAAATCTTTTGAATTTGGTGCTGGTGTGCGGCGTTTCCGGAGTCATTGCCCCCTTCTCGGTTCCGTCGGAGCAAACAATCGGCGGTTTTCCGTCCTCTCTGGTGCTTGACATTCCCGTCATGCTCGGAGTGATGCTCCTGATGGTGGTTCCCACCATGCTTCGCGGAAAGCTTTCGAGAATCCAAGGCATTCTGCTGCTGTGCATTTACGTGAGCTTCTGCACGCTTCAATTCGTTTTGTAACACAACCCGTACTTTTTACAAACAAAATTCTTCCATTTGATTGACAATTATCCGAAACTGTGATAAAATAACGTTGAAATCAAAGAGCAAACTTTCATGGAGGGTATCATGGCATTATTTAAGAAACTCAAGAAAGACAAAGCCGAAGAAGCAAAAAAGGAAACGGCGAAAAAAGCGGACGAAGGAAAGGGACCGTCCCTGAAAAACGTCAAGGTTCCCGTTGCAACCGAAACAACCGAGGAGAAGGCGGCAACGGAAGCTACATCCTCCCCCTCCGCAAAAAAAGCCACCGTAAAAACGGCACCCAAATCCGCGGAGAAGGCAACCGCAAAGCCCGCCGTCAAATCGACCGCAAAGCCTGCGACAAAGCCCACGGCAAAAGCGGCTCCCAAGCCTGCCGCAAAGCCCGCTCCCGTCACCGGAGTGTCGTCCTCCGCGCGCCCCTTCTTTGTTTCCACCGAGGAGGATATTCGCTTGGCTTTTGACGCCGCGATTGCGGAAGCCGAGCAGGAAATTTTGCACAACGGAGCCAAGGCAATCGGAAAATATGAATTTGAACTGGCAGTGGACGGCTTCCACTTCTATCTGATTGCAAACAACGGTCAAATTCTGTTCGACAGTCCCAGCTTTACCACGCTCATCGGTGCCATCAACGGCATTAAGACCTTTAAAAAGGCAGTTGCGGGCGGCAAATTCGACATTCACGTGGACAAATACAACCGTTACCGTTTCGTGCTGGAGCGCAAATATTACGGCGAAAACTACACCACCCGCGAGCAGTGCCAAAAGTGCGTGGAATCGGTTCGCAACTTTGCAAGCAATGCAAAAATCGTCCGCTACACACCCACCAAGTCGGCAATCGCCGCCTTTGAAATGGCAAAGGCCTGCAAGCGTTCCCCCGACGATGTCAACTGGAGAGCCATTGAGCAAGCGGAAGCGCAGGCACAAAAGATGGGCAAATTTGAAATTGTGCACGAGGATGACAGCCACTACTATTTCTGCCTGCTGGCAAACAACGGTCAAATTCTGTATGCAAGCCGTTTTTATGCAAACGAAACCGCTTGCCGCCGCGGAATCGATTCCTTCAAAAGAGCCGCCTACGTCGGCAACTTCTTTGTGGACCGTGACAAATTCGGCAATTACCGTTACGTGCTGAAGAACATCGGCTCCGCGCCCGCATTCATCGGCGAATCCTACGACAACAAGCCTCAATGCGAAAAAATCATCGAATCGGTGAAGAATTTCATCGTCACCGCAAGCATTGAATTGGACGATTGACGCTTCGCGTGAATTTCAAAAACCGATGTCGTTCAATAGATTAGCCCCTCCTGCCACGGCAGGAGGGGCTAATTGCAATTGCAAGCAAGAAACCGACAGTAGCAGACCCCGACGCTGCGCATCGCCCTGCGGGTTCGACTGCGGGCTGCGCCCTCCGCTCGGGATGACACTTACAATCCCTCCGAGCCGCCTTGCGGCGGCCCACCTCCCTTTACACAAGGGAGGCGAATGTAACCCACGCTTTTGGTAAAACAACGATTATTTTTTCTTGATTTTTTACAAAAATTGAATTGTTTTAGGTGAGGTTTCGACTTTAGAGGGCCTCCAAAGTGTCGCGGGAGGTGCCGAGGAACGAGGCGGAAGGATTGTTCTTTTGCGAAAATAACAGATACATGAGTCGAAATGCGGAGCAAAAGAATCTCGGGCGGGAAAGCACACAGTGCACGGCAGGGCGATTGGCGGATGTTTTTACAATCCCTCCGGCAAAAATCAGAGATTTTTGCCACCTCCCTTTACACAAGGGAGGCTTTTGGCTGGCACAAAACTTC
>CAZWXE010000123.1:0-3310 GCA_964638045.1 uncultured Ruminococcus sp.
AGGGATTGTAAAATTTCCGTCAATAAAATCCTTCGGCCGGTCTTATTTTGTTTTTTCCTGCGGGAGAAAAGAAAGCGCGGTAGCGGTGGACGAGGAGTCGTAAACGCTTTTTTCGCATATCGGGTTCGGAGAATAAATTTTGCCATCAGCCGCTTTTTCTTTGAAACCAAAGGCGCAAAGAAAAAGCTAACAAAAAGAAACGCCGAGAAGTATTTCGCCGCCTGCGGGCGTCGAGGAGGGCTCCGCGCCCTCCACTGCGCCGCCTTTTGAAAAAGGCGGACGAAAACTTTCGACAAACTGACGAACCCCGTTCGTTTTGTCCGCATTTGCCGAGAAGTCATAAAACATTTAAGAACTTTCACGAAAAGGAGCACTTTATGCTGTTGAAAAAGCTTTTGGAAAAGCGCAGCAAAAAACCGAACACCAAGCAATATCGCTTTGCCATGGCCGAACAAATGAGCAAGCACCATATTCGCTACGTCACCGAAAAAATCAACGGCGTAGACGAGGTCATCGGAAAGAACGGCGGCATCAACATCCGCGGAGACGAGCTGCTGGTTTTTGCTTCCGCCGATGTGCTGTTGCGCTGTAAAATCGAACAAATGCAGGCGTGGGAGCTGCTTTCCAAGGACGGCGTGGTAATTACCGCGCCCGATTTGGAGCACGGCGGCACCGAACGCACCATCATTGTCTTTTACGTTTACTATCGGTAACATTTGTTCGAATTCCGTCAAAAATGCAGCTTCACGGTGCAAATAATCCGAAAAATGTTTGAAAAACTATTGACATCCGCTTTTAAAAGGAATATAATGTAAACAATCTTTTACTTTAGCGTGTTATCAAGCGAAAGTAATTTTCGGAGGAATCAACCATGAACAGAGTATTTAATTTTTCCGCAGGCCCTTCCATGCTTCCGCTTCCCGTCCTTGAAAAAGCCGCGTCCGAGCTGGTTTGCTACGGCACGTCGGGAATGTCCGTCATGGAAATGTCACACCGCTCCCCGGACTACGAGGCCATCATTCAAGATGCCGAGGCATTGTTGCGCAAGCTGATGAATATCCCCGACAACTACAAGGTGTTATTCCTTCAGGGCGGTGCTTCCACTCAGTTTTCCGCAATCCCGTTGAATCTCATCGGCAGGACCGGTAAGGCCGACTATGCTGTTTCGGGACAATTCTCCGGCAAGGCGTTCAAGGAAGCACAAAAAATGGGCTTTGACGTCAAATGTATTGCCACCACGAAGGATGATAACTTCAATCATGTTCCCGTCATCACCAAGGAGATGGTGCGCCCCGACGCGTCCTACCTGCACATTTGCTTCAACAATACCATTTACGGCACCAAATATTCCTACGTTCCCGACATCGGTGACATTCCCCTGGTTGCCGACCTATCCTCTTGCATTCTCTCCGAGCCGGTGGACGTTTCCAAATTCGGCGTCATTTACGCCGGCGCACAAAAGAACATGGCTCCCGCGGGCTTGACTCTGGTCATCGTCCGTGAGGATTTGTTGGAATATGCCGCCCCCGACATGCCCACGATGCTGGAATGGAAAATCATGGCGGAAAACGGCTCCATGTACAACACACCTCCCTGCTATTCCATTTATATGGCAAAACTGGTTTACGAATGGCTCCTCTCCCTTGGAGGCTTGGAGGTTATGAAACAGATGAACGAGAAGAAGGCCGCTTTGCTGTACGAATATCTGGACAGTCAAAGCTACTACATCGCTCCCGTACAGAAGGAGAGCCGTTCGATGATGAATGTAACCTTTGTAACGGGCGACGCAGAGCTGGATAAAAAGTTTGCCTCCGAGGCAGGCAAAGCAGGCTTGAAGAATTTGAAAGGACATCGCTCCGTCGGCGGAATGCGCGCTTCCATTTACAATGCAATGCCCTACGAGGGCGTAGCGGCGTTGGTGGAATTTATGAAACAATTTGCCGACGAAAATCCCAAAGCGTAAAGAAAGGGGTTCAACCGTGAAAATTCAACTGTTCAACAAAATCGCCGCCGTGGGACTGAAGCAGCTCCCGGACGGTTACGTCTGTTCCGAAGTTGCGGAGAGCCCAGACGGCATCATGGTGCGCTCCGCCTCCATGCACGACATGGAGTTCCCGCCCTCTCTGAAGGCAATTGCCCGCGCCGGAGCCGGCGTCAACAACATCCCCTTGGACAAATGCTCCAAGGAAGGAATTGTCGTATTCAATACCCCCGGTGCCAATGCAAACGGCGTCAAGGAGCTTGCCATTTGCGCACTTCTGCTGGCGTCCCGTGACGTGGTCGGAGGCGTGGAATGGGCAAAGAGCTTAACCGAGGACGTCGCAAAGCAGGTGGAAAAAGGAAAATCCAAATTTGCCGGAACCGAGCTGAACGGCAAAACGCTTGGCGTCATCGGTCTCGGTGCCATCGGCGGGCTCATTGCCAACGCAGCTCTGGGACTCGGCATGAAGGTCATCGGATGCGACCCCTTCCTTTCGGTGGATGCCGCTTGGAATTTGGACCGTCGCGTGATTCATGCATCCTCCTTTGACGAGGTCTTTGCCGCTTCGGATTACATCACCCTGCACGTTCCCGCAACCGCGGAAACCAAAAACATGATTTGCACCGCTTCCATTGAAAAAATGAAGGACGGCGTCAAACTGCTCAATCTTTCCCGCGCGGATTTGGTCAACGCCAAGGAGCTGGGAGAGGCGCTTGCCTGCGGAAAGGTTTCGGCATACGTCACCGACTTCCCCACCGAAGAGGTGTTGGCCCTGCCCCACACCGTTGCCATTCCTCATTTGGGTGCCTCCACGGAGGAATCCGAGGACAACTGCGCCGTTATGGCGGCACGTCAGCTTGCCGATTATCTGGACAACGGAAACATTAAAAACAGCGTCAATTTCCCGTCGGTGGAAATGCCCCTGTCCGGAGTTGCCCGTGTTTGTGCCCTGCACGCCAATGTTCCGTCGGTGCTGACGCAAATCACCTATGCGCTGGCAAAGGAAGGCATCAACATCGAAAACATGGCAAGCAAATCCAAAGGGGACAACGCTTACACCATTTTGGACATCTCTGCCGTTCCATCCGATGCGGCAACGGCAAAAATCAGTCAAATTGAAGGAATGCTTCGCATTCGGGTCATTTAAAAAATTCTCGGTCCTCGCTTTCAACGGCAAGGACCGAGAATTTTTTTGGTAAAGGTAAAAAGCGTGGAGTCAATTGCCTCGAGCGAACAGCCGGAAGGAGACCTCGATGCTGCGCATCGCCCTGCGAGTTCGACTGCGGGCTACGCCCTCCGCTCAGGGTGACACAAAACCGCAATCCGCCC
>CAZWXE010000124.1:0-3299 GCA_964638045.1 uncultured Ruminococcus sp.
TGTCAATCGCCACACCGTGCACCGCGTGCCTTCCCGCCCGAGATTCTGCTCGGTTTGCAACTTCGCACTGCTTTGCAGTTCGACTTCGGAAGTTGCCAGCGACTTCCTTCGCTCAGAATGACACGGCAGAATAACGCTTTTGTGTCACCCTGAGCGGAGGGCGTAGCCCGCAGTCGAACCCGCAGGGCGATGCGCAGCATCGGGGTCTACTGCCGGCTGTTCGCTCGGAATAACACAGACGAAAAAGCGGCATCCCCAAACGAATGGGGAATGCCGCCTTGGCGATGGGGCAATCAGTTGCCGCCGATGAGAGAATTCAAATTGTCGATTACAACGTCGTTGTCTCTGCTGCTTGCAACCCCTCCGTTTGAAAGGGTCAAAATGTCGCAAGCGTCCAAAAGGATGACCTCGATTTCAAGCGTCGAATATCTTTTCTTCATGCTTTTTGCCTCCTTCCCTTATTCCGAAACCACAGACACAGAGGTCACCGCACCGTCGGTGACGGTAACGGAATATCGCTCACTGTACTGCTTTTCGCCGCTCTCCACAACAAAGGTTCTCACATCGAAGGTGAAAGTACCGCTTGCGGAAATGCCCTTGAGGGTGATGGGGAGCCAGTACGTACCGTAGGGTGCGTCAACCGCGTCGGTACCGTTCATCACGCCGGTGTAAACCGTAGTAGTCTCTTGTGTCAGAACAGGGCTTGCTTCGCCTGTACGGTACAGCTCGACGCCTGCCTTGCTGTACTTCAGGGAGTTGACCAAAGCCAGCACGCGAAGGTCCACCGTATTGCTCTCAGCCGCAGTTGCTTCCTGCGTTGCGTAAATTTGGGTGGGAATGTTGTTGCAATCATACTTGGGCTCAATGCGTCCGTCATCAAGGATAAACCGCTCGTTGCCTGCGGTCAATCCTGCGTTCAGCTTGGACACAACCTCGGTCAAATCGGTGTCCGCGGTGATGATTCCGCCGCCGGTGACGGTACCCGATTTGTATCCGAGAATTCCTCCGTTCGTCGAAGCATAGGTGGTGTAGCAATCGGTATACTTGCTGGTGCCAGTAGAGCCTCCGATACCGCCCACATAATTGGTGCTTGTCAGCAAATTCTCATACTTGCCCAATCCGGCACAGTGAGAAACAGCAGCTCCGTTGCCCTGAACGCGGCCGACAATTTGGCCGTAAAACTCTCCTGCTTGCTTCGAATCCGTGTAATAATAAGTTCCCTTGAGCGTACCGACATTGGTGCAATAGCTTGCCGTGGTAGCGGAGCCCGAGGGGGAGTTTGCAACAATTCCGGCGAGGTATCGGCCGGTTACGGAAATGTTGCCGAGGTTGATGCCGCCCGTAATACTCAGCGTGCTGTTGGTATGGCAAACAAGGCCGCCCGCAAGACCGGCATAGCTTGCGGCTTGGATGTCAAGGTTCCCCTTGTTGATGCAGTCAAGCAACGTCACCTCGGTGTTCTTGGAAACAACGCCGACAATGCCGCCTGCGTAAACCCCTTTGGAGGTGGCCCCTGTAGAAATGTTGATTTCGGAGGTGCAGTTGATAAATTTGGCATTGGTCGCCTGTCCCGCAAAGCCGCCGATTTGAACTCTTGCACTTGCCGCCGTGTTGCTGACGGAGCCTTTCAGCGTCAGGTTTTTAACGGTACAGCCGTTTGCATGTGCGATGAAGCCGGAGTTGCTCCAGTCGGAGGTTGCGGCATTGACAATGTTGATGCCGCCGATGGTGTGGCCCTTGCCGTCCAAGGTTCCGGAGAAGGTAGCAATGGGCGTCCATGCCTTGGTTAACACGATGTCATTTGTCAATTCAAAGGTTGCTTCCGGATAAGTACGAAGATTTTCCAAATCCGCTTCGGTGGAAAGCTTGATTACGGTGTTCTCCGCATCTAAAGTAAACGTGTTGTTGGGAAGGGTTTCCATCCACGCCTCAATCACGGGATAGAGCAGGTCGTAGCCGTGGGTGTTGGGGTGAATGCTGTCGGGAAGATTCTCGGTGGTGTTGGTTTTGAGCACGTTGTTGCAAAAGTTCTCATCCTCGTACAGATTCAAAACCGGAATGTTCCACTTTTCGCAGATTTCCTTTGCCACGGCAAAGTACGCATCCATGTCGGAAACGGTTCCCTTTGTGCAGTTGGGAGCCTTGAAGTTGATGATGTAGCCCATCTTGGCATTGGGGTACAGGAGATTTGCGTAATAGAACATATGCTCCAGGCCACCCGCAAAGGTGGCGGTATCAAAATCCGTCAGGCTGTATCCTTCAACCATTTCGCCAACGGCTGCATTGTCCCACGCGTCGTTGACGCCGCCGTGCATAATCACGTAGTCAAATTCTCTGCTGCTGTTTGCAACCAACTGGCTGAAGATGCGATTGGTCGCTCTTGTCGTAGAGCAGGATGCGCCGGAAACGGAGGCGTTGACGTAATCCATGCTGTTGACCACGCCGATTCTGCCCGCCCATGCGCGGTAGTACAAGCTGCCCTCTTGCGAACCGCAACTGATGCTGTCGCCGACAAAAAGCGCAGACTTTTTGTACAAAACGGAGTCGGTTTTCTTTGCAAACTCCTCTCCGCATGCAATTTTAAACGTATCATTGTCTTTTGCTTTCCAATAATTTTCAAATTGCACAGCGGTGAACCCGTTGTTCTTTGTAATCACGAAGCAATCGTTGATGGCAGACGCGTTGACCACACGAACGGAGGTGACGTCTGCGGGAACGGTGTAAGAAAGGATGAACCAATCCGTATTGCTGAAGCTTTCAAGCTTTTTGATGTTTTTGCTGTTGATTCCGACAGTGGAATCTTGAATGTTGCCGGAGGAGTTATATCCGTGAATATAAAAATCCTGCGTCTTGCAGGGGCCGAAGGTAATGACGTCCCCCTGAGTTACCGCAATCCGCTCACTGGTATAGTGGGAAGCGCTTTCCGTTTCCACGTTTTTGTTGTTGACGTAACCCGCAAATGCTTTGGTTTTGTCATACAGGTTGGTGATGGGTGTTTCTGCCGAGGGCGTAAGCATCACGACGGATGTCAGCATCAGCAGACACAACGTCATGGAAAGCACACGCTTCAGCAACTGCTTGGAATGTTTCATAAGTTTCCTCCTAAAGAATATTTATTTTCACCGCAACCGGTAAAAATCAAACAAGGCGCAAAAAAAGCACCGCAACGGAACGTTCCGCCACAGTGCGATTGTATTACAGGCGCCGAAAAAGAGCCCTTTTTTGCAGAGCTTACAGCATTACCTATGTATGTATGTATGTATGTATGTATGTATGTATGTATCGGGATTATAGCGCCT
>CAZWXE010000125.1:0-3211 GCA_964638045.1 uncultured Ruminococcus sp.
AAAAACAAAATAAGACCGGCCGAAGGATTTTATTGACGGAAATTTTACAATCCCTTCGCCTCGTACCTCGGCACCTCCCGCGACACTTGGGAGGCAGCTAAAGTCGGAACTTTTATCAAAACAACAATAAACTTTTTGCAAAAAAATTAAAAAAATATCCGTTGTTTCACCAAAAGCATGGAGTAAATTTGCCTCCCTTGTGTAAAGGGAGGTGGGCCGCCGCAAGGCGGCTCGGAGGGATTGTAAAAGCATTCGTCGCCCCATCGGGCACTATGTGCTTTCCTGCCCGAGATTCTTTTGCTCCGCAGTTCGACTTCGGAAGTCGCAAGCGACTTCCTACGCTCAGAATGACACGGGCGGGACTGCGTTTTTTATGTCACCCTGAGCTAAGGGCGCAGCCCGCAGCCGGGAGTCTACTGCTGGCTGTTCGTTCGAGCCCGCCAAAAAAGTTACAGCACCGTCAATTCGGCGTCTCCGACGAGAAAGGCGCGAGCGGCGGCATATTCCTGCTTCAATTTCAATGCCTGTTGAGAGGAGGGGTTAAAATTCGGCTTGCGAATGCCGCGAAGCATGATATTTTTCGGGGTTTCCTCGGGGTCAATCAGCTCCAAGGCACACACGGCGTAGCCCTCCGATTCCAGCCATTTCAGCCGCAGGGCATCGGTAACCGCGTCGCACAGCTTCTGCCGAAGCATGGAGTGCTGTGACACAAAGGACAGTGCGGGACTGTTGAGCTTGTGATTCAATTCGTGATGACAGCAGGGGGTGGACAGAATGACATCGGCCTGCCATTCCAACGCTTTTTTCAACACTAGGTCGGTGGCAATGTCGCAGGCGTGCAGGGAAATCACCAAATGCACATGCGACGTGCTTTGGTATGCGCCGACGTCGCCGCAAAGAAATTCCAAGCCGTCAAAGCCCAACCGACGCGCCACCGTGTTGCAGTAATCCACCACATCGGGCTTCAAATCCACACCCGTCATCTCAACCTTTCTGTGCAGAACACAGGTAAAATAATGGTATACCGCAAAGGAAAGATAGCTTTTTCCGCAGCACAGGTCGCAAATGCGCAACGTACCCTCCGACGGAAGCGCATCCGAGCAATCGCGGAGCAGCTCCAAAAAGCGATTGATTTGACGGAATTTGGATTGTTTTTTGTCCCTCACTCTGCCGTTTTCGTCGCTGACATCCAACAGGCGCAGAAAGGGCTCGGCGCCCGAAAGAATATAAGCCTTTTGGCGATTATTTTGAAGGAGCGGCGCCGCAGAGGTGTCCCCGGCGTCAAGCGCGCGGGCAAGCTTGGCACCGCCCAACAGCGTCCGTTTTCCGGATTTTGAGCTGCGCAGCTCGCAATCTCCCGCGGTGGTCAGTAAATTGATTTGTCCGAAGCCCGAACACAGCTGTTCAAAGCGTTCCGTGTTGTCGATTTCAATGTTTTCGTGCTTTGCTTTGTTGTCCGCAAAAAAGCTTTCTGCCTGTACCAGCACTCTGCCGCCGATTTGGCGCAGGGTCAGCACGGTGCGCAGCAGTGTTTTATCCGCAGGCTTTGAGAGAACGGCTTTTTTCAGCGCGCCCACGGTTGCGGAGCGGGAGATGAGTTCTCCGACGGTGATGTCCGTTTGTTCCGTTCGGCTCATTTTTCTTCTCCTTGCTCGGAGGTCGTTTCGGTCTCTTCTACCGATTCGGTTCCTTTTTTCTTCTTGGAAAAGCTGATTTTGGATTCGTTACCGTTCCACAGCCGTTTGATGTTGGAACGGTGCATATAAACAACCATCAGCGCGGAAAGCACAGCCATGGCGACGTTTAAGCCGTTGTTGGAAAATGCCTGAAGAATCAGCGGATACAGCATGGCACACATCACCGAGGCCAGGGAAACGAACCGAGTTCCCGCAACGATGACAATGAAGATGCCGAGCAGAATCAGAAAGCTCAAAGGGCTGATGGTGAGCACCACCATGGCCAGGCAGGCAACCCCCTTTCCCCCTTTAAACCGATGGTACAGCGGGAACATGTGGCCGAGAATGACAAAAAATCCGGCAATTGCCGAGCCGTCCACGCCGTAAATGATACGGCCGAACAGTACGGCCACGCAGGCCTTGCCGAGGTCGATGAGAAGGGTGGCAAGTGCGGCTCCCTTTCCGTAGGTGCGGAGCATATTGGTGGTGCCTGCATTTCCGCTGCCCTGACTGCGGATGTCTTGATGATAAAACAGCTTGGAAATCAGAATGGCGGGGTTGATGCTGCCGAGCAGATAAGGAACGATGGCGCAAACGAGCATGCCGCCGAGCACCGCGAGCGCGTAGCCGGTGTCCGAGGGCTTCCACCCCTGTTTTTCGATGAGCTTGCCAATCAATCCCATGGCAATTTTGATGGTTTCCGTGGTCTGTTGTGCGGCAGAAAATATCATATTAGAGAACCTCTTTTCGTTTTTTCAATCGGAAGTGCGCCGTACGGTTTGCGATACACTTCCGTTGTACTTATTATACCGTGAAGCAAAAATGTGTGCTTGCAAGGCTTTCTTCGTATATTATACCAACAAAACGCACGATTGTCAAGAAAAACAGCCGGAGCGAGCGGAAGCGGTGGATGAGGAGTTGCAAACGTCCTTTTCCGCATCTCAGTTCGGAAGGTAAATTCCGAAAACCGTGTAGGGGAGACCGGTGGTCGCCTGCCGATTATATGTTTATCATCACCGCGAAAACAATCCCTTCGTCACGCTATCGCGTGCCACCTCCCTTTACACAAGGGAGGCAGCTAAAGTCGGAATTTCTACCAAAGCAATAAACTTTTTTTCAAAAAATTAAGAAAAATAATCGTCGTTTTGCTAAAAGCACGGAGTACATTCGCCGAGGTGGGCCGCCACAAGGCGGCTCGGAGGGATTGTTCTTTTGCAACAGATACATGAGTCGAACTGTGAAGTAAAATCTCGGGTGAACAGCCGGTGGTAGACCCCGACGCTGCGTATCGCCCTGCGGGTTCGACTTCGGGCTACGCCTGCTCAGAATGACACAAAACCGCAATCCGCCCGTGTCATTCTGGGCGTAGTCGAAATTCGAGCGTCAGCGAGAATCGACCGGTGCGGAGCGCCGTTCGGAATCTTGGGCGGGAAAGCACGCGATGTACGGTGGGGCGATTGACGGATGTTTTACAATCCCTCCGTCAAAAATCAAAGATTTTTGCCACCTCCCTTTACACAAGGGAGGCGAATTTG
>CAZWXE010000126.1:0-3203 GCA_964638045.1 uncultured Ruminococcus sp.
CCTTGACCGCGCCGGTGGAAAACAGATGCGGTCCCGCGCAAAGGTCGGTAAATTCTCCCTGACGATAAAAGCTGATGACGGCATCCTCCGGAAGCTCCTCAATCAGCTGCACCTTGTAAGGCTCGTCCTTTTCCCGCATCAGAGCAACAGCCTCTGCGCGGGGCAGCTCAAAGCGTTCGATTTTCAAATTTTCCTTTACAATTTTCTTCATTTCCCCTTCCAATTCCTTCAGCAAGGCCGGGGTAAATGCGGTGTCGGAATCCACATCATAGTAAAAGCCGTTTTCAATGGCCGGACCGATGGTCAGCTTCGCATTCGGATACAGGCGCTTGACTGCCTGCGCCAAAATATGAGATGCGGTGTGGCGGAACAGATGCTTGCCCGCCTCATCCTCAAAGGTCAAAAGACGCACCTCGGCATCTTCCGCCAGCGTCTCGGTCAGCGCAACGGTTTTTCCGTTAATCTGTGCGCCAAGCACAGCACGGCTGATGAGTTCGGCATCCTTTGCCGCATCGTAAACGGTAACCGGAGCGTCATACTCCATTACCTTGTCTTGAATTTTGATTTTCATCGGAGAATCAATCCTTTCTTTATTTAAATAATATATTTATCAATCAAAAAATTCCACACCCCGAACAGACAACAGCCTCTGTCTGTTCGGGGTGTGGAAACAAATCCGCACGGTTCCACCCGGACCTTTCACTCATTGTAAATTGTCATAGCAAGGTGGTACTCCCATACCCTACACCGAAAACCTTTCAGCAACTCAAGGAGTGGTTTTCTCTCTGGGGGTGCGGTATCACGGAAACATGTCCCTGCCGTTTCGGCCGTCAATATTTTTTGTTTGCGGCCCTTTGCTTCAAATTGTACGAGGAACGGGGATTAAAGGTCTCACGCCAATCAAGGTCTCCGCGCTCCAACGCCATGACAACAACCTCCGCGGTTGCGATATTGGTTGCCACGGGAATGTTGTAAAGGTCACAAAGGCGAAGCAGCTCGTTCTCCACATCATCCTCCACGGCATTTTGTCTGGTATCCTTAAAGTACAGCAGTACATCAATTTCATTACAGGAAATACGAGAGGCGATTTGCTGCTTGCCGCCCTGCTCACCGGAAAGTAAATGTTCAATGGCAAGACCGGTGGCTTCCGAAATGTACTTCGCGGTAATACTGGTGGCACACAAATTGTGCTTGCTGAGAATACCGCAGTATGCAATGCAAAATTGAGTCATCAATTCTTTTTTCAGGTCATGTGCGATGATTGCTATCTCCATTGTGTCAAATTCCTTTCCTATGTGTTTTATGTTTTTCCGCAAAAAGATTTTTGGGCAAATTACCATAAAAGTATATCGTATTATACCACATCTTACAGCAAATTGTCAATAGCAAAAATACTTTTTCATTCGTTTTTTGCGATTTTCACAAAAAGTTCACATTTTGTAAACCGCACGCTCACCGCCGATATATTTGGGACGTGTCCTTGCACTGAGCAATCTCGCCTTGCCGATGGTTGCCTGCTTCAGGCGCACGGGCACCGCCACCTGCCGCAAATGCATTCCCACAAGCGTTCCTCCGATGTCCAATGCCGCATGGGCGCGAATCTGCTCCACTGCCACGGGCTCGGAAAAATTTTTCCACGCGGTGGTTGCAAAGGAGCCTCCCGCCTTCGGTTGCGGAACAACACATACCTCCTCAAGACCGTATTCCTTCGCACATGCACGCTCGACAATCAACGCTCGGTTGAGATGCTCGCAACACTGTGCCGCAAGATAAATGCCCTTTTCCTTTAAAATAGGCTCAATGGCAAAGAAAACCTCCTGTGCCGCCTCCAGGCTGGAGCCGTGTCCGATGGTCTCGCCGACGATTTCGGAGGAGGAGCATCCGACGACCAAAATATCGCCCCTTCCGATGCCGGAAACCTCAATCAGCTCTTCAATTGCCGCAACTGCTTCTTCACGAATCTTCATCATTTCACCACTTATCACTTTCATCATCCGGAATCACTTCCTTCACTGCCGCAATGGCACACTCAATCATATCATCTGTAGGCTCAAACACGGTGATGTGCTGAAGCCATACGCCGGGAGCGGAAATGAGCCGCGTCAACGCGTTTTCATGCCGCCCCGCGAATTTTATCAATTCATATCCTACCCCAACAATCAGCGGCAGCAGCAAAAGCTTCACCGCCACGCGCAGAATGCGCGGCAAAACGGCGCCGGAAATCGCAATGGAGATAGGGTCAATGAAAAAGGAAATAAAAATGCTGACCAACAACATCAAAATCAAAAACGAGGTGCCGCAACGGGGATGAAAGCGACGCATCCTGCGCACATTATCCACGGTCAGCTCCAAGCCGGCCTCATAGCAGAAAATGGTTTTATGCTCCGCACCGTGGTACATAAAGGTACGGCGAATATCCTTCATCAGAGAAACCAATGCCATGTAACCGACCAAAATCAGAATTTTCAAAACGCCTTCAAATACCGATTTCCAAAAGGAATTCCAAGCCGCATTTCCGTTCTTCAAGGCGGGGACGGCAACTGCCAGCAGGTCAAACAGCAAGGAAGGGACATAGGAGAACAGGAACAATGCAAGCGCCAAGCCCAAAACAAGACTTGCCACCGTCATCAGAGTCATCGTCCATGCCGGGAGCTTTTCTTCTTTTGCTTCTTTTTCATCCGTCGGAGACGTCGCACTCTCCGCAGGCTCCGCGGACTGCTCGGATACTTCCCCGACCTTTTCCGCTTCTTTCTTCTTTTTCTTCTTTTTGGGGCTTTCCTCCACCAAATCCTCAAGTCCCGACAGCTCCGCCGAGCGCATTAAGCACTTGTAGCCGACCGTCATGGAGTCAATGTAGCCGAAAATGCCGCGAATAACAGGCCAACGGCAAAAGGCCGGGCGTCGAACGCCTTTGGTTTCAAACTCCTCCAATACCACCTCACCCTTGGTATTGCGAACAGCCATCGCGGTTTTCTTCGGCCCCCGCATCATAATTCCCTCCATCAGCGCCTGACCGCCAATGGATGTTTTGAGACGGCTCTCCGTCTCCTCAGATTGTTGCTTTTTCAAAACGGTAATTCCTTTCCGAATCGTCTTGTTCATTGAATCAGGAATATTGTAATCCCAAAATATGAACTGAATATGAATGCGCAAAGAATATCCGATTACATTTGATATTTTCCCTGCGGATGGCAAACAAATGC
>CAZWXE010000127.1:0-2896 GCA_964638045.1 uncultured Ruminococcus sp.
ACATTGGTCGCCCCTACACGAAATTTTGAAATTGACCTTCCGAACCGATGTGTGGGAGAGGACTTTTATAACTCCTCATCCACCGTTGCCGCGGACCAAGTCGCAAACGGCAGAATACAAATAGAGGGAACCGAGGCAAAGCAACGGACGACCGCTTTGCGCGGAATCCTCCATCGCCGCACGCACGCCGTCCTCCACCGTCCCAAAGGCCTCGGCGGGAACCTTGTGCGCCGCACAGTACATGGCGTATTGCTCCGCCGGCAGTGCGCGCGGGTTGTTGGGAACGGAAACGGTATAAATTTTGTTGGCAACGGACTTGAGCTCTTCAATCATCTCGTCGTAGTCCTTGTCCTCCATGACGGCGGAAAGCACGTTCACACGCTCATCCGGGAAATACAGCGCCATACTCTTCACCGCGGCCTTCACCCCCTGCGGATTGTGTCCGCCGTCGCAAATGACCAACGGGGAGCGGTTCATCAGTTCAAAACGCGCGGGCCAAGAGACGGTCCGCAAGCCTTGGCGGACGGCATCCTCCCGCACGGGCAAGCCGGCCTCCGACAACACCTGCAACGCCGTCAGCACAATGGCGACATTCTCGGGCTGATAAGCACCCAACAACGGAAGAAAAAGCTCCCGTTCCCCGTCAAAATCAAGCACGGTTCCGTCCAGCGTTTGCCGACGAACGGAGAGCAGTGAACGGTCAACCGTGTGAAACGGCGCTTTTTTGGCTTGTGCAACGGCGCCGATGGTGCGGCAAGCCGAGCTGTCGGTTCCGCCGTACAGGCAAGGTCTTCCCGCCTTGATGATGCCTGCCTTCTCGGTGGCAATGCTTTGCAAGGTGTTGCCCAGCTGTTGGGTGTGGTCAAAATCAATCCCGGTAATAACGGAAAGCCACGGATTTTGAATCACGTTGGTAGGGTCCAACCGTCCGCCCAGGCCAACCTCCAGCACCACAACGTCCACCCGACTGCGGCGAAAAAATTCAAATGCAATGACGGTGACCAATTCAAACACCGTCGGCTTTTCGGTCAGCGCCTCCGCATAAGGGCGAACCGTCTCGGTAATTTCCGCCAACAGCTCCCCGTCGATGGGAACGCCGTCCACCCGCATCCGCTCCCGAAATTCACGAATGTAAGGGGAAGTAAATAAGCCGGTTTTATAGCCCTGCGCGCGCAGCACACTGTCCAGCATGGCGCAAACACTCCCCTTTCCGTTGGTTCCGGCCACATGAATGCAGCGAAAAGAATCCTGCGGGTTTCCAAGGGCGGCAAGCAAGGTTTTCATCCGATTCAACCCGGGCTTTTGCCCGTGCCAAGCGGCAGAGTGAATATAAGAAACGGCTTCCTGACAGTTCATGTTTTCTTCCTTCCATGTTCAAAAATCAAATGTCGAGTTGAGCACGGAGGGCCATTTTGTCAGCTTCGACCTCCGGACAAAACGCGACGCAGGGGTTTTAAAAGCACGGGAATAAAAATTGCGGACAGCACCATACGCGGCAAAGCCTGCGGTGTTCTCATCAAGAACCCCCACAGCAGCAGGGACGGCTCCGTGACGTCCGCCAGAATATATCCGCAAAAATACAGGGAAAAGGTGTTGCTCACGGTTAACACCAGCTCGGAAAGCACCAATGCCACCACGATTTTCCAAGGCGTTCCGTCTCTGCAAAACGTGTTTGCGAGCAGAACGGAAACAACGGCAAGGAGCACAAACGGCAACATAAAAAACAGCGTCTGCGCGTTAAGACCGTAAAGCATCTGGTCCAAAAAAGAGCCCAGCAGCGCCACCGCAACGGCATCGACCGGGCGCATCAAAAAAGCACACAGCAAAACGGGTAGGCTGGTCCACGAAATTTTAAAAAGCGGCGTCTCGAAGGACAGCACCGTGGCCAGCACCACAAAAAGAGCCACAAACATTGCATCTACGGTAATGCGGTAAACGTGTGATTTGTTGAAAACAGGACGACTCATAAAAACCTCCTCTTTCCACACCCATATGGCGAAAGAAGAGAACCAAGTCGTCCCCATCCGAGCCCTATGAAGCGGGATGCAAAATGTAAACCGCAAGAGGCGCATGCCCCTATTCGTCCCATCGACAACTCCCCGTCCGACAGGCACTCCGAAATCATTCGACGCTTACATTTTTACTCTTCATAAATTTCAATTTTACGGTTTCATTATATCTGTTATTTGCCAAAAAGTCAATACGCAAAATGACCATAATTCCTCGGTGAAAGAAAAAATATTGTGAATTCTGCCCAGTTCTTCGTCACCGTCGAAGGTTAGTCTTTCGCACTCTGCTTTTTCAAAGCATCAAAACGGCTTCGACATTCGGATTTTTCAGTGAAAATTGCATAAGCGACCCGGAAAAGCAAATAATAAACACAGTCGAAGCATTGCTTCGAAAAAAGAAAAAGGAGAAAAAGCTATGATTATGGACCGCATTGCGCTGATTTTAACCGTCATCGGCGCACTCAATTGGGGAAGCATCGGCTTGTTTCAGTTTGACGTTGTAGCATGGATTTGCGGCGGACAGGCATCTTTGCTCAGTCGCATCATCTACGCCGTGGTCGGTTTGGCAGGCATTTGGTGCATCTCGTTGATATTCCGTGCGCGTGACAGCTTTGAACAGCTGGAAGAATAAACAATTTTCGACGGTCCGTGCTTCCTTGAAGCAACAACGACCGGATGCAAAAGCAGGCCCGAAGCGAAAGGGTTCTTCCGCTTCGGGCCTGCCGATTTTCGGTCGGAGTGGTCAGCTCGGAGCTGGGCGAGACTGCATTTTTGTGTCACCCTGAGCGAAGGGCGACACAAAAAAAACGCAGTCCCGTCCGTGTCATTCTGCGCGTAGTCGAAATTCGAGCGTCAGCGAGAATCGACCGGTGCGGAGCACCGTTCGG
>CAZWXE010000128.1:0-2728 GCA_964638045.1 uncultured Ruminococcus sp.
CGCCTCCCTTGTGTAAAGGGAGGTGGCACGCGGTAGCGTGACGGAGGGATTGTAAAAATATCCGTCCATCGCCCACCGTGCACCGCGTACTTTCCCGCCCGAGATTTTACTTTACAGCTCGACTCATGTGTCTGGTATTTCCGTAAAAACAATCCCTCAGTCAAAAGCCGTCGGCTTTTGACACGCGGACGCGCCGTCTCCTCTGTCTGCTTCGCAGACATCTCCCCACACCGTGGGGAGTCACCCGTTACACAAGGGAGCCTTTCAAAACAACAAAGTTCACTTCCCGAGCCGGAGGAGCGTTTTTTAAACGTCCAAATTTTCGGCAAACTTTGCGTTTTGTTCGATGAAGACGCGTCTGGGCTCCACCTTGTCACCCATAAGCAGAGAGAAAATCTCATCGCAAGCCATTGCATCCTCAATGGTGACGCGCAGAATGGTGCGGTGCTCCGGGTTCATCGTGGTTTCCCACAGCTGCTCCGGGTCCATTTCACCGAGACCTTTGTAACGGTCCGCTTCGATGTTGTGACCGCCCAGTTCCGCTACAATCGCTTCCTTTTCTTCCTCGGTGTAAGCGTAACGCTCACTGCCGTATTTGGAGCCTTTTTTGTAAATTTTGTAAAGAGGCGGCTGTGCGAAATAGATGTGCCCATCCTCAACCAGCTTTCTCATGTGACGGAAGAAAAAGGTCAACAGCAAAATACGAATATGAGAACCGTCCACATCCGCGTCCGCCATGATGATGATTTTTCCGTATCTCAATTTTTCCGGGTCAAACTCTTCGCCGATGCCGCATCCCAATGCCTGAATAATCGGAATCAGCGACAGGTTGGAATACACCTTATCCAACCGCGTTTTTTCCACGTTCAAAACCTTACCGCGCAAGGGCAAAATTGCCTGAAAACGGGAATTTCGGCCCTGCTTTGCGGAGCCTCCCGCACTGTCTCCCTCCACCAGATAAAGCTCTGTGATTTCCGCGTTCTTTTCCTGACAGTCAGCAAGCTTGCCGGGCAGTGTGGAGCCCTCCAAAAGTCCTTTTCTTCTGGTAGCCTCTCTTGCCTTTCGTGCGGCTTCTCTTGCACGGTATGCCGCCATGGATTTTTCCAACACATTTTTTCCGACGGCGGGATTTTCTTCCAAAAACTCTTCCAGCTTGGCGGTGACCAAATTGTACACATACGTGCGCATATCGCTGTTGCCGAGCTTGCTCTTGGTTTGTCCCTCAAACTGTGCTTCCGTCAGCTTCACCGATACCACCGCGCAAAGTCCCTCACGGACATCCTCACCGGAAAGGTTCTTGTCGCTGTCCTTGATGATGCCGTATTTTCGGCCGTAATCGTTGAGCACCTTTGTCAGTGCGGTTTTGAATCCGATTTCGTGAGTACCGCCCTCAATGGTATTGATATTGTTTGCAAAGGTCAACAGCGATTCGTTGTAGCTGTCATTGTACTGAAGTGCAACCTCCGCAATGCAATCCTCTTTTTCGGCACGCATATAAATCACATTGGGGTGGATGACCTCACAATGCTTTTGCTGATTGATATACTCCACAAAGGAACGAATACCGCCTTCGTATTCCAAATCGTCCTCGCGGTAGGTTCCGTCCTCCTGCGGCTCTCTTTCGTCGCGAAGGCAGATGTTGACGCCCGCATTGAGAAATGCCTGCTCGCGGAGGCGCTTGAGCAAGGTTTCATAGTCGAAAACGGTTTCCTCGAAAATTTGAGCATCGGGCTTAAAGCGTACATACAACCCGTGCTTTTCGGTTGTCCCTTCCTCCCGGAAGGGGCGTGCCACGTGACCGCGCTCAAACCGTTCGGTATATCTTTTTCCCTCATGCGCATTGTCAATTTCCACCCATTCGGAAAGAGCATTTACCACCGATGCGCCGACGCCGTGCAAGCCTCCCGAGTATTTGTACCCGTCGCCGCCGAACTTTCCGCCCGCGTGAAGCACGGTGTACACCACCTCCAACGTCGGAATGCCCATCTTCGGATGAATTCCGCTGGGGATTCCCCGTCCGTCATCCTGTACGGATACACTGTTGTCGGGGTGCAAGGTTACTTCAATCCGCTTACAACGACCCGCCAACGCCTCATCGATGGAATTATCCACGATTTCATACACCAAATGGTGTAATCCGCGCGCAGAGGTAGAACCGATATACATACCCGGTCTCTTACGGACTGCCTCTAAGCCTTCCAATACTTGAATTTGGCTTTCGTCATAAACTTTTGTTTCTTGTTGATTCATTTTCTATGCTCCTTCAGTTGTCGCTTCGAAATGCTCTGCCGATTTGCTCTGCCCTACCCATTAAAGAGACAGAGGACAGCTTGGAAAAGCAAATGCGGAATTGTCCTTTGCCGTCCTTGTACAGGACAAAGGATTTCGGAATTTCCTCTGTTACAAAGCTGACCAGCTTTTGACTGTCCGCCTGTGACAGATATTTTTTGGTCACCGCCGAAACGGTTGCCGTGTCGGCATCAAAAATACCGAGAATGCTTTTGATGCGAATGTTTTGATTGTTTCCTACGTGTAAATACATGATTTTGATACTTTTTTGTTTTTATTTTTTTGAAACAGATTGAACGAACAGCCGGAAGCAGACCCCGATGCTACGCATCGCCCTACGGGTTCGACTTCAGGCTACGCCCTGCGCTCAGGGTGACACCAAAAACGCAACCCCGCCCGTGTCATTCTGTTCAAAGTCGCTCTTCCATACTTTGCAGCA
>CAZWXE010000129.1:0-2629 GCA_964638045.1 uncultured Ruminococcus sp.
CTTACAAGATTTTTTGAGAATTTTCCAAAAAAGTTTAAGCGGCGACTTGGCGATCTCTACGCCAGTTCGCCGCTGCTCAAATTATGGTTTTATTATAGCATACGGCTGTGAATTTTTCTACCATACCCTTTGGCTCGGAATAGCGGTGGGGCGGCTGTCCTTGTATATTTTTGTTGTTGCTTCTCTACCGTACATGAGCATCGTTCCTCGGCACCTCCCGCGACACTTGGGAGGCGAATGTACTCCGTAGTTTTGGCAAAACAACGATTATTTTTTCTTGATTTTTTGCAAAAATTGTGTTGTTTTAGATGAAGTTTCAACTTTAGATGGCTCCCTTGTGTAATGGGTGACTCCCCACGGTGTGGGGAGATGTCTGCGAAGCAGACAGAGGGGACGGCGCGTCCGCGTGTCACGCGGCACGCGTGACTGAGGGATTGTTTTTTCGAAAATAACAGATACATGAATCAAACTGCGAAGCAGTGCGAGGTGTGAGCCGAGCAGGAGCTCGGGCGGAAAAGCACTCGATGTACAGCAGAGTGATTGACGGATTGTAAAGTAAACATGAGCAAAGCGTAAAGCAAAAAAGTTGCGCGCTCTTTGTTGACAAAATGCGGTTTCGATGGTACAATGGGGGCAGATGCCGTTTCGATTTGCGCATCGACTATTCTTTTTCCGGAAAAGGAGAATTTGAGATGATTCATTTGCTGCCAACTCCAAAAAGCTGCCGTGAAAAGGGCGAACAAAGCGTTTCATTTGCGGTTGCAATCATGTCGGAAGAACCGGCATTCTCCGAGGTAATTCCCATGTTTTCGGGGGTCTTCAAAAAACTGTTTCGCGTAGAGCTTGCTGTGGCCAAGGGCGGGCTTGTACTGCTGTCGGATTTCGCCGTTGCCGCCGACGCGTACGTGATTGACACCACCGGCGGCGCATTCGTCATCCGCGCCTCGGCCAAGGAGGGCTTGCTGTACGGCCTGGCCTCGGTGCTTCAATTGGTAACCGTGCAAAACGGGCTTCTTTGCGCACCGTCGGCGGTGATTGAGGACCGTCCCGACAAGGAATACCGTTCGCTGATGCTGGACCTCAGCCGCGAATGGCATCCCATGGAACAGGTTCTCAAATTTGTGGACCTGTGCTTTTTGTATAAAGTAAACTATTTGCATTTGCACTTTATTGACGACCCACGTTACACGCTACCCTCCAAGGCCTTTCCGAAGCTTCCCACCGAGGGTGAAAGCTACACCGCAGAGGAAATTGCCTTGCTCAATGAGTACGCGTACGAAAGAGGCATCAACCTTGTCCCCGAGTTTGAATGTCCCGGGCACGCTCGCTCGATGACCACCAAATATCCGGAGCTTTTTGCCAATGATTCGGACGGAGACGGCGGAGCGCTTTGTACCGAGTTGGGGATGAAAATTCATGCCGATTCGCTTCTTTGCGCAGGCTCGGAGAGTGCCTTTCAATCCACTGCGGCGTTGTTACGCGAGGTGAGTGAGCTGTTCCCGCGCTCCAAATACCTCCATATCGGCGGAGATGAGGCCGCGATTTCGCTTTGGGAGCAATGTCCCCACTGCCGCAAGTATATGAAAGAACACAACATCGACGGTGTGTACGACCTTTACAGCGAATACGTTGCAAGGGTAACCGATTACGTCCTTTCGCTTGGAAAAACGCCCATGGTGTGGGAGGGCTTCCCGAAGCTCGGAGCCGAGCGCATCTCGCGGGATGTGGTTGTCATCGCGTGGGAATCGCATTATCACCTTGTCACGGACCTTTTGGAGGAGGGCTTTACCGTTCTCAACGCCTCGTGGCAGCCGCTGTATGTGGTTCCTTCGTTGCAGCAGCGCTGGACTCCCATGGACATTCTTCACTGGAATGTTTACAATTGGCAGCATTGGTGGGAGCATTCCTCCGCAACGCTCAATCCCATTACGGTCCCGCAAACCGAGCGGGTGATGGGCTCCATCCTCTGCTCGTGGGAGAGCACCTATGAGCAGGAGGCTGCCCGCGTGACGGAAAATCTGATTGCAATGAATGAGCGTGTGTGGAACACGCACCGCACAAAATCGGATGAGGAATATCTGCGCGACTTCAAGCCGCTTTACCGCCTTGCCGCACACATGCTGCAATGAGGAATTGAAAAGCAGTGCTAAAAACGGCGTACCGCTTTGAGGGCGGTACGCCGTTTTGACGATGAAAATCGAGCAATGTTCGATTAGCCGAGCTTTGCCTGGTTAATCTTAATACCGGGGCCCATGGTGGAGGCCACGACGCAGCTCTTGATATACTGTCCCTTTGCAGCTGCGGGCTTTGCCTTTACGATTGCGCCCAGCAGAACGTCAAAGTTCTCCTGAATCTTCGCAGCGCCGAAGGAAGCCTTGCCGATGGGGCAGTGAATGATGTTGGTCTTATCCAAACGGTATTCGATTTTACCTGCCTTTGCCTCGGTTACCGCACGAACAACGTCGGGGGTAACGGTTCCGGCCTTTGGAGAAGGCATCAAGCCCTTGGGACCCAAAACCTTACCGAGACGGCCGATGACGGACATCATGTCGGGTGTTGCGATAACAACGTCGAAATCGAACCAGTTTTCCTTCTGAATCTTCTCCGCATCCTCTGCGCCGCCTGCATA
>CAZWXE010000130.1:0-2524 GCA_964638045.1 uncultured Ruminococcus sp.
TCTTCCAATATTCGGCAATCTCGGGGTAACCCTCTCTTGCGGCAACGCGGGACATTGCCAAATACATGCCAACCTCGGTGCATTCGCCGTTGAAGTTTGCACGCAGACCTTCGATAATTTCCGCGGGAGCATCCTTTGCAACACCGACCACGTGCTCGGCAGCCCATGTCATCTCGCCGGATTCCACAACCTCCTCAAATTTTTCGCCGGGGGCCTTGCACAGGGGGCACTTGTCCGGTCTGACATCCGATTCTACAATTTCACCGCAAACGGTGCATCTCCATTTTTTCATAATTGTTTTCCTTTCTGTATGCTTTACAATGATAAATTCATTATCAAAACAATTATAGCATACAAATTTTTTTACGTCAAGTTTTTTTTTCGGAAAGATTGACAAAATTCCGTAAAAGTTCTCGAAAAGCTCTTGACAGCAAAAGGCTTTTCGGTTACAATTTTGATAAAGAATTTTTCATAGGAAAGGAAACTGAAACGGTGCAAAACGAAAACAAACGACCGTCCGAAAAAGCTGCCGCAAAGCCATCCCGTTCGTCGGCGGGAGGGCAGGGAAAGCCGTCGCACGGCTACGACGTTGAGGCCCTCATGCTGCTCGGAGTTCTTGCGGTGGCGCTGTTTTCCGTTCTTCTGGTAACCGTTTTGCTGACGGGTGTTTTCTCTCAAAGGGAGGGGCGCGAGGAGGACACTGAGCCGGGCGGAGAAACCGAAGATGCTTTTGTAAATCCGCAGCCGGAAGGCCCCCTGTTCTCTTTTTCGGATGCCATCTTGCTTCCAACCGGAAAGGGAAGCTCCGTCGGGGATGCAATTGTCGCTTCGTCCGCGGTGCTGGTGGATGCGGAAAGCGGGACGGTGCTTGCCTCCAAGGATGCAAATCAAAAAATCCACCCGGCATCCATGACCAAGGTGATGACCTTGATGGTGCTGTGTGAGCGGCTCAAGGAGTCCGATTTGGATGTGAAGGTGAAAATGACCGAGCAGCTGTATTCCTATGTTCGGGAGGGCGACTATGCCGGCGCTTCGCAATACGGCTTTGACATTGGCGACGAGGCGCGCGTGGAGGACCTGCTGTACGGCATCGGCGTGGAGTCGGACGCGGATTGCACCATGATGGCGGTCAGCTATCTGTGCGACAGCGAGGAAGCCTTTGTGGCGTGGATGAATGAGGTTGTTCAACGGATGGGACTGAAAAACACCCATTTCGACAATGTCATCGGCTATGAAAGCGAAGAAAATTATTCTACTGCATCCGACATTGCCGCCATTATGATGCGCGCGTTGCAGTGCCCGCTCATTGAAACGGTGCTGTCTGCGCAGATGCACGGGTTCACCGCCTACGGACTCAATTCGGCGGGAGAATATACCTCCTTCCGCGCAACCTTTTACAGTTCGCTGTTCAATGCAAATCCCGCGGTTGCCAGCCGCATTCGCGCCTACGAGAACGAGTTTCGCACTTCGTTTGCGTTGGCAAACGGCGCGGTGCTGAGCGGCGGAAAAACCGGAACGCTGGATTCCGCCGGATCGGCCTCGGGGTATTCTTTTTCGCTGGTCAGCTTTGCGAGGAAGAACGGCAAAACCTACATTCAGGTAACCTGCAACGTTGCCCGCGCGTACAATTTGATGGCGGACGTAAAAGACGTTTACGATTCGTATTTGCCGTAATCGGGACGTCAAAAATACCGAAAGAGCGAAAAGTTAAGGCTTTTTGCTCTTTTTTTACATTTATATTTAGAATAAGAACTGTTTTTGTTCTAAAAAATAAAGAAATAACAAAGCGGAGGCGTTTGCATAAACTGAATGGTAGAGCATGGAAAGGAGAATGCAGATGCTGGTAACAAAGGAATATCGTCGCGAGCGTGCGGTGCTGTACGCGCGAACATGGGCGCTGTCGCGAAACCCGCTGTTTATCGATTTTACGGGAATCGGCGGAAATTGCACCAATTTTGTTTCCCAATGTGTGTTGGCGGGGAGCTGTGTGATGAATTACACGCCCGATTTCGGATGGTACTACATTTCCCCGGACGAGCGCGCGCCCGCATGGAGCGGGGTGGAATATTTTTACCGTTTTATGACGCAAACGCCGGAATACATTGCCGTCAACGGCGGTGTGGGGCCTTACGGACGGGAGGTCCTGCGGGAGGAGCTTCAAATCGGGGATGTTGTTCAGCTGCAATCCGAGGAGGGAAGCTGGTATCACAGCCTTTTGGTCAGTGCGATTGACGGAGAGGAGCTTTTGGTGTGCGCCCAATCCGACAATGCCCTTGACAGGCCACTTTCCTCTTATCGCTTTGCCCAAACGCGCTTCATTCATTTTGACGGTGTGCGGATGCACGTGGATGACGACACCTGCTTTGAAACCCTGCTGGCGGGCGGAGAGGAGAGCAACGGCAACGGGGAATGAACAAAATGTTTTTCCTTCTTCCACGGGAGAAGGCAAACGTATTCAAAGTGAAAAAATTACAATCCCTCCGTCACGCTACCGCGTGCCACCTCCCTTTACACAAGGGAGGCG
>CAZWXE010000131.1:0-2464 GCA_964638045.1 uncultured Ruminococcus sp.
CCTCCCTTGTGTAAAGGGAGGTGCCGAGCAAAGCGAGGCGGAGGGATTGTTTTTTGCGAAAATAACAGGCACGTGAGTCGAACTGTAAAGTAAAATATCGGACGAAAAAGCGAACGGCTGCGCGAGATTGCCCGCAAATAAAGCGCACAAACATTCCCGAACCGCCGCATCATGCCTTCCGTAAGGTTCTTAAAGGAGTGTGGGAGAGCTCCTTGAAAGAAGCTCCCCCACAAAAATATCTCGTTCAAAAAATCATTCGCCTACGTAAACGCCGTGATAGGAACCGCTGTCACCTGTTAAAAAATCGGTCAGCGTCGCGTCCTTTTGATTGTAGCGAACCTCTGTATTCTCACAGTAAACGGCATAAATTCCTTCCTGCGTCAGCGCATTCAACGCTTGGAGGTCCAATTGCTCCTCGATATATACAGGAAGCAGTGCCAGCATAACATCGGCGCACCCCAACGAATCGGAATACCCCGTCAAGCCGGAAACGGCCGCTCTGCCGAGGCCGTCGGCAGAATCGATATACGGGTGGCGAACCTCCCCCGTCTCCATAACATAATAATGAAGCGCGTCCAACTCGGTGATGGGTTCGGTGCGGAAGAACACCGTGGACCTGCCACCGCCGCTCTTCAACGCAGCGGCAACCACTGCTTGTCCGCCTGCAAAATCCAGTACATTGTAGCTGTACTCGGTCCCGCTGTTGCGGTCCAAGCCGCGCGAAAACCCGTCATAGGAAGAAAGAATTCCGTAGGTCATTCCGTTGTCTGTCATACCTTGTGCAATATAATCCACCACAAACGCGTTCTTTGTCCAAAAGAAATCCACGTAGGAGCCGATGCCGTTTTCATTGGCAAAGGCCTGATACTCGGCCGAAACGGTTAAGCACACCCGATTGTCTCCCAACAGCTCCAAGTGCACAGCACTGTCGTCATTGAGGAAGGCGCAAACCCGACGGAAATAATCCGCCGCCCCCTCATTCAAAAGAGGGTCATACTCGGCAAGCTCATAGTCATACGAGCAACCGAACATGGAGTTGTACTCCTCGTACAGAGGCGCGAGATACAGCGTCCGCCCTCCCTTTTGCAGCATTTTTTCAAAAGCATCGTACAGCACGGGCTCCACCGTAACCGTTTGATTGATGTTGTGATTCAGATAATACAAATTATGGACCCCTTCAAAGGCTTCCCCTTCATGAAAAATGCGGTAAGCCTTGGTACAAAGGTCGTAATAAACCGACTGCACCTGCGCATGCTCTGCCTTTACAGAAAGCTCCCCCTCGCCGAGACAATAGCGTAGGGAGAGCTCCTGTGAGCAATTGCCCTCGCCGGACGGCAGGCTGATAACCTGCCATCCGCCTTCCTGCTTGGAGCATTGTACCATTCCAATGGCGAATGCCGCAAGGGCAATGACAATCAAAATGACGAGACCGACGGTGCGCATGCGAATGTGTTCCTCGGAAAGCTCCACCCGTTGAATCGGCGGTAAGCCGGAACGGTGCTCTCTCCCTTTTTTAGAACTACGCATCCCAAATCTCCTTCAACAATTAAAAGCTTGCTCTCAACAGCAACAGACCGAAGAGCGCCACAATGACACCGAGCAAACCGAGACCGACGAGGGCGCCTTTTTTGCATGCCTTGAAATTGCGGATATAATTTTTCTTTTTGAAGAGCCAGCCGGCAATCAGACCGGGAATCGGCAGGAAGAAGGAAGCAATCGCATACCAGATGTTTCCGGTATCGTGCAGAGGAGCCATGATATAATGCTCATCCGGCTTTGCGGCAGTATCCGCTTCGTCCGCAACCTCTTCCCCGTTCTTGCGAATGGTGATGGGGCGCAGGGGAACGTTCTTTTCGCGAATGGCCTTGCACTCTTCGATTTCCTTCTTGTTTCCGTACACATAGTGATTGTGGCCTATGCAAACAAGCTCCGGTTGCTCCTCGCTGTAATCGTGTACCGAGGGGTCATAGGTAAACAGCACCTTGTTCTTTTCCAAAATCGGGTCCGGAATCGGAATTGCCGAAATCAGAGAACGGGTGTAGGGGTGCAGGGGGTAGTCAAACAGCTCCTCCGCATCCGCAACCTCTACGATGTTTCCCTTGTAAATAACGCCGATGCGGTCGGAAATGAACCGCACGATGGAAAGGTCATGCGCGATAAACAAATACGTAGTTTGGCGTTCCCTTTGGAACTTCTTCAAAAGATTCAGCACCTGCGCACGAATGGAAACGTCCAGCGCGGAAATGGGCTCGTCCGCAACAACCAGCTCCGGCTCCATAACCATCGCTCTTGCCAAACCGATTCTCTGACGCTGACCGCCCGAAAATTCGTGAGGATAACGCGTCAAATGCTCGGGCAGCAGGCCGACCTCTTTAATCATGTTCTCCACCTTTGCCACACGGTCCGCCTCGTTTTTGAACAGGTGGAAGTTGTAAAGGCCCTCGGAGATGATATAGTCTACGGT
>CAZWXE010000132.1:0-2341 GCA_964638045.1 uncultured Ruminococcus sp.
CCCTTGTGTAAAGGGAGGTGGCAAAAATCTCTGATTTTTGACGGAGGGATTGTTTTTACGAAAATACCAGACACATGAGTCGAACTAAAAAACAGAACTCGGACGAAAAATTGCAAACGAATATCAAAAAATCCCCCTTAGCCGTCTGCGGACGGCTAAGGGGGAAACCTTTTTTATCGATTTATTCTTCCACTTCAAATTCTTCCTTGCCCACTCCGCAAAGAGGGCAGACGTAATCCTCGGGAAGCTCCGCAAACTCGGTGTCGGGCTCAATGCCGCTTTCCGGTTCGCCGACCGCTTCGTCATAGGTGTAACCGCATACTTGACATACGTATTTCATTGTTTTGTTCTCCTTTTTTGATTATGATTTTACAGTAGTTGTTGGTGGTTGATGTTTAACTTAAAATGCAGGCCAAGCCGTTCCGCCGCTTTGCGGCAGAGGAGCATTCTTGCCATAAAGATTTCAAAATAATCCATAATGGAAGAAATTTTTGTGTCGATGGAAAGCGACAGCGTAATGGTTCTTTCCTCCTGTGCAATGGTCAAAGCCGATTCCGTAACCGCGTAATTGACGCGGTCGTGAATGTCAAAGGTGGAAAAGTCGCGGTTGCGCACGCGGCTGCGCCGTACATCGGATTTGTCGGCCAAAATCAGGGCGGCGGCAAGGTCGCTGACGGGAACGCCGTTGCCCTCGTCGTGGTTCCCGATGGCGGTTACCACCATGGCAATTTCCTCGGGAGGAAAGCCCAGCTTATCCAACAGGCGGAAGGCAATCACCGCGCCGCTTTGGCTGTGCTCCTCGCGGTTGACCAGGTTCCCGATGTCGTGGAGCAGTCCCGCGATTTTGACCAGCTCAATCATGCGTGCGGAGGAGCCCAACGCGGTGAGAATTTCTTCGGCGCGAAGGGAAACCGTGGTGACATGTGCAAAGCTGTGCTCGGTGAAGCCGAGGGCCTTGAGCGATTCGTCTGCTTGCTTGATATAGGTGCGAATTTCCTGATTTTGCTTCAATTCTTGATAGGTCATAAGTTTTTTTCCTTCCGACGGAGTAATGGGGAAAAGCGACGGCGCATCAGCCAAGCGGCTCAAAATCGGAGGCGCCGTGCTTGCAAATCGGGCAGATGAAGTCGTCGGGAAGCTTCTCGCCCTCGTAGACATATCCGCAAATTTTGCAGACGTAGCCTGTTTTTTGGTTGGTTTGAGGCTTGGGCTTCACATTGGCTTGATAATAGGTGTAGGTCATGGTTTCTTCTTGTGAAATCACTCTTGCCTCGGTGACCGAACAAATAAACATTCCGTGCGTGCCGAGGTCCACGGCTTGCTCCACCTTCAGAGAGAGGAAGGAGTTGATATAACGGGGCAGAACCGCCACGCCGTTATCTGCACGCAAGGGCGTGCAGCTTGCAAATTTGTCGGTTTCCCGCCCACTGTGGAAGCCGAATGTTTCGAAGATTTCGAAGGGGGCGTCCACCGACAGGCAGTTGACATTCATCACACCTGTTTTTTGAATGATGTGGTAGGAGTAGCTGCTTTTATCAACGGTGACGGCAATGCGATTGGGGGTGTTGGTTACCTGAGATACCGTGTTGACAATCAAGCCGTTGTCCTTTTCGCCGTCGCGACAGGTGACCACATACAGTCCGTAGCCGATGTTGAACAGTGCCTTCAAATCGTTCTTATCGGTTTTTGCACCGTCCTGTGCGACGTATTCCGCGCACAGCGCCTCTGCCAAACGGTCCATCTGCACACGTGCGGCATCATCCGGTGCGGAGCGAACGGTGACAACAGGCTCCACCCATGTCAAATTTTTGCTGCCTTCCAGCATTCCCTTCATCACCTTTGCGGCCATGGGCGCCCAAGAGCCGTTTTCAATCAGCGCAATTTTGCGATTTTGGAAGTTGCGCTCGGTGAGATGATGAATAAAATTGTGCATGAAGGGGAAGATTCCGGCATTGTAGGTGGTGGTGGCAAGCACCAGTTTGCCATAGCGGAAGGCGTCGGCAACCGCAACGGACAAATCGGCTCTCGCAAGGTCATGGACAACCACCTTGGGGCAGTTGTTGCTTCTCAGCTTTTCCGCAAGCTGCTCCACTGCACGCTTGGTGTTTCCGTAAACCGAGGTGTAGGCAATGACGATGCCGTCCTCCTCCGGTGTGTAGGAGGACCATGTGTTGTACAAGCCCAAATAATAGTCCAACTTTTCCTTCAGAACGGGACCGTGCAACGGGCAAATGGTGGCAATGTCCAAGGCGGTCGCCTTTTTCAAAAGGGCTTGCACCTGTGCACCGTATTTGCCGACAATGCCGATATAGTAGCGCCGTGCCTCGTCCGCCCAGGGCTC
>CAZWXE010000133.1:0-2271 GCA_964638045.1 uncultured Ruminococcus sp.
CGCCCTCCGCTCAGGGTGACACAAAGGTGTAGCCCCGCCCGTGTCATTCTGAGCGTAGTCGAAATTCGAGCGTCAGCGAGAATCGAATGGTGCGGAGCACCGTTCGGAATCTCGGGCGGGAAAGCACGAGGTGCCCGGCGGTGCGATTGGCGGAGAAATTGTAAAAATCTCAGTCAAGTAAAGCCCCCGAAGGCGGCTGGCCTTCGGGGGCTGGGTTGGCTTATTTTTGTTTCTCAACGGTTACGTGCCGTATTTCTTATCAACGGAGCTGATATAATCCGCCAACAGCATACCTGCGGAATCCTTGCCGCTGGTAATGGAGCTGGAAAGGTTTCCGACTTTGCCGGAGCCGACCACCGTCGAAGTAATCGTAGCCACGGAAGTGATACCCAGCATATAGTCAACGTCATATGTCTTGGTGTCGAAAATCAAGGTCAGCATCTGACGGTCCTCGGCATTGCGGCACAGCTTTACATAGGTCATGTTATCAAAGAAAGCGTCATACAGCGACTGTCCTACCTCGGTGTAACGGGAGTAGTAGCAAATCGCCTCCAAAATGGAGAGAGAACGCAGGTCGTTGTTGGTCTGCTTCACGGTGCTCGGTACGCACAAAGGAGAACCGCCGCTGCACCAAGAATAATATGTACCTACGCTTTCATTGTACATCGGGATGGGCAATACACCGAAGTCATCCGGCATATCGCGCAGACGGGTTGCCGCACTCAAGGTGGTGGAACGGAACAACGCCTGTCTGGTTTCAAACATTTTGGATACATCGGTCCACTGGTCGGATTTATCGGTGCAGTCGGTCCAACCGCCGACAAACATAACCTCGCCGTCCAAAGCAAACCGCGTGCAAATATCCTCAATGACGTTGTAAGTGCTTTGGAACTGCTCGTCAAACAGCAACGTCATGTTGCCGTCCACGTTCTTTATGGTTTTTTGACCGGAGCCCAGGAACAGCACGTAGGGTGCAACGGTTTCACTCAGCATACCCCAAACGTCGTTGCGTCCCAGTGCGGGGTCGGAGTCCTTGTTCTGAGAAGTACCCTGATACATGCTCAGCATGGTGTCAAAGGTCCACTTATTGTTGGAAACCACCGTATAGGGAGAGCCGTACTCTTGCTTATAGCCGTAGTTTTCGTACAGGGAAGAGTTGAACAAAATCACCTGGGTGCGCAGGTCATCCCACACGGTGAAATCGCCTTCCAGGCAGAAAACTCTGCCGTTGATGGAGTAGTCCTCCTGAATACGTTGGTCCCAATAGGACGCTTCCAAATTCAATTCGTCCGACTTGGCAAGGTCCATGGCGTGGCCGTTCTTTGCCATGCTTCCCAAAATGAAGCCGGCATCGGTCATCAGCGCATCGCAAAAATCAAGGCCGGAGTTGCAATTGGTGGTAATCTTCGCGTTTCCGGGGAAATCAAGCAATTCAAACGCAATGTTGAAGTTCTCTTCCACAAACGCGGCACGGTCCGCGAGAGCGGAGTTGACCGCATCGCCTTCATCCTCACCGCTGTTTTCGTTGTAGTAGCAGAAATTGGAGCCGGAATTTGCCATCCAACGGTACTCGTAGGGTTCGGTTGCACTCAATCCCCAGTTCAACTTCTCGGGGCGGTACATCTCCTCTTCTTCATTGATTTCGCCTTCGCCTTCGCCGGTTCCGGACTCGGAGCCGCTCGGGCCCGTGGTACCTACACAGTTACCGGGGTTCGTGTCGTTGGGCTCTTCGGGATTGTTGCTACAAGCTGCAAGCAGTGAAACAGACATCAGCAAAGCCAGCAGCAAAGTCACAAATCGAATCGCGCTTCTTTTCATGAATAAAATTCCTCCTTATTGGATTGTTAAATTGCACCTGCATTATATCACCTTTTGCATTCTTTGTCAATACCAAAAAAACATTTTACACAAAAAGTAAAATTTGCAAGAAAAAAATTGGGCAAAGTGAATAAAAATCGATTTTTATTTTTGTTGAAAAGCCGGTAGTAGACTTCCGACTGCGGGTTGCGCCCTCCGCTCAGGGTGACACAAAAACGCAGCCCCGCCCGTGTCATTCTGAGCGTAGTCGAAATTCGAGCGTCAGCGAGAATCGAATGGTGCGGAGCACCGTTCGGAATCTCGGGCGGGAAAGCACGCGGTGTCCGGCGGGGGTGATTGATGGATGTTTTCACAATCCCTCCGAGCCGCCTTACAACGCCACGCGGAAGCGCCATCCGCTCTGTTTGCGACAATCCCTCAGTCACCTTCGGTGACAGCTCCCTTTACACAAGG
>CAZWXE010000134.1:0-2264 GCA_964638045.1 uncultured Ruminococcus sp.
GATTGTAAAAGCAACGAATTTTATATTTCGATGTTTTTTTCAAAAGGCGGCGGGATGAGGGCGCGGAGCCCTTGTCACCAAACACATTTTAAAGATTGCCGGCAATGCGTTCCCGCAGGTGGGCGAGAATGCGTTTTTCCAGGCGGGAGATGTAGGATTGAGAAATGCCGAGCAGGTCTGCAACCTCCTTTTGCGTCAGCTCGTCGCCTCCCCGCATGCCGTATCGCAGCTCAATCAGCTCGCGCTCCCGCGGCTCCAATTCCGCCACGGCACTGCGCACCAGATGCCGTTCCTCGCGTTTTTCCAATTCGTAGGAGACGCCGTCCTCCTCACTGCCCAATATATCCGAAAGCAGCAGCTCGTTGCCGTCCCAATCCACATTTAGGGGTTCGTCGATGGAAATTTCTCCGCGCTGTCCCCCTGTTTTGCGAATGTACATGAGAATTTCGTTTTCAATGCAGCGGGAAGCATAGGTGGCAAGCTTGATGCTTTTGTCTGCGCGAAACGTGTTGATTGCCTTAATCAGCCCCAGCGTGCCGATGGAAATCAAATCCTCCAATCCCGTACCCGTGTTTTCAAAGCGCTTGGCAATGTAAACCACCAGCCGCAAATTGTGCTCCACCAGCTGCGTTTTGGCTTGCTCGCTGTCCAATTCGGCAATCAGCGCCGCCTCTTGCTGTGGAGAAAGTGGCATCGGCAACACCTCGGGACCGTTGATGTAGAAGCATCCACGCGGGGAAACCAAGCGCAAAATCAAGTGCCGCATTCTTGCAAACAGTTTCATCTTTTTTTCCTCCAAATCGTTTCCCGTCAATGGGCGGGGAATACGGCGTCAAAGCCGTGTGCGCCGGCGCCCAACGATGAGACGGGAGCCAGCAGATAATCGCCCTCATAGGAGCGCTTTCCCTCCTCCACCAGCACGCGCTCCGGGAGCAGCGACGGCAAAAGAGCCGTTCCCGTTGCGCCGCGGCTCGGAATCAGTCGAATGTCTTTGGCACTTTCGTAATCTTGAATTGCGGAGACGCCGCCCCGTTTGATTGCTTCCGCAAGAGACGGAGGAAGCAGGGGAAGAATGCAATCGGCCTCCGCTACAATGACGCTTTTTCCGCTGACCGGGTCGCGTAGCAGATTTCCTGTGTCTACCATGGCGTGCAAAACCGTTTCCCGCCCGTACAGCCGAACATGCAGCGTTACGCTTTTCACAGATTCGGAAATTCCCCACCATCTTCCGCCGAGGGCCGCAACCAGGGTGGAAAGAACGGTGACAAGGGCGAAGAGCCATACCGACGCCCCCTCCCCTTCCAACAGCTCAAAGGGAAGCGAAAGTCGGTTGAGAACGGCGTACAGCGCGGTCATGCTTCCGCCCAACAGCATGGAGACGAAAAAGCAAACGGCCGTGTATCGGAGCAGGCTCCGAAACCGCAGTGTGCGGGAGGCAAACGCGAGCAGGCACATGAGCAGAGCTGCCGCGAAATCCAACAGTAGGCCCGGGATTCCCTGTGCGTTCAGCAGAAGGGAGGCCAATGCATAGCAGCCTCCGAAGGCTGCTGCCGAAACCGCGCGCATGCGCCGTATGCGCAGATGTAACAGGGATGCGGTGAGGTACAGGCACAAAAAATCCATGCATCCGTTAATCAAAATGTAAAGGTCGCCGTAAACCTCCGTTTCCATGCACCGTGCTCCTTTCTCTCGGATGCTTTTATGATACCATGAAGCAAAAACGCTTGCTTGCAAGGGCGTTTTTGCGAAGCCGTCAAAGGCGCAGGCGTGCAAAGCACGCGCAAGGCGAAGCCCAAAGACTTGCCCCGCAAGGCTTTCTGCGTATATTATACCGCACCCCGCGTTCCTTTTCTGTCGAAACGCGTGGGGCTTTAATTTTTTTATTTGGACGATACGGATTTTCAAAATTTACTTTTTGAACCGATGTGAGGAAAGGAATGTTTGGTGTCCGCTCACCCGTCTGATCAAAGTAAGGTGCTTGGCCGAAAGCCTCGCCCTTGGGGAGAGGTGGCGGCGTAGCCGTCGGAGAGGGCGAATACGGACCGAACAAAAGCCGGCAGTAGACCCCGATGCTGCGCATCGCCCTACGGGTTCGACTGCGGGCTGCGCCCTCCGCTCAGGGTGACACAAAAGTCGCAATTCGCCCGTGTCAGTCTGAGCGAAGTCGCTTGCGACTTTCGCAGTTCGATTCATGTGTCTGTTATCTTCGCAAAAAAACAATCCCTCCGCCTCGCTTTGCTCGGCACCTCCCTTTACACAAGGGA
>CAZWXE010000135.1:0-2234 GCA_964638045.1 uncultured Ruminococcus sp.
GCCTCGTAAGCAAGGTTGACGGGATGCTTCAGCGGCAAATTCCAAATGGGAAAGGTCTCAAACTTGGCATAGCCGGATTGCAGCCCCTGCTTGTGCTCATGGTAAAGCTGGCTGAGGCAAACCGCCATCTTCCCGCTTCCGGGGCCGGGAGCCGTTACAACCACCAGGGATTTTGTGGTTTGGATGTAATCGTTTTTTCCGAAGCCGTCGTCACTGACGATGTTGTCCACATCCAGCGGGTAACCGGCAATCGGATAATGGCGGTAAACACTGACACCCAAGGACTCCAAACGGTTTTGAAATTTGAGTGCCGCAGGTTGGTCCTGCCATCGCGTCAGCACGACGCTGCCGACAAACAGGCCGAAGTTGCGGAAGGCATCAATGAGGCGCAATACCTCCAAATCGTAGGTGATTCCGAGGTCGCCGCGCACCTTGTTCTTTTCAATATCATTCGCGTTGATGACAATGACAATTTCCGCCTGCTCCTGAAGCTGAATCAGCATTTTAATCTTGCTGTCCGGTGCAAAACCGGGCAGCACACGCGAAGCATGGTAATCGTCAAAAAGCTTTCCGCCAAACTCCAGATAAAGCTTGTTGCCGAACTGCTTGATGCGCTTGCGAATATGCTCTGATTGCAAGGCGATGTACCGGTCATTGTCAAATCCCTGTTGATACATGAATGTTCCCTCCTTTTAGGTCGCGCTGTAAACTCACTGTAAACGGTAAACTCCGTCTTTTGCGGAAATAAAGCTGCTTTTGTAAAATTCTTCGGTTGCACGAATGAGATGGGTGGTATCGGCAGTTCCGGCACTCTCATAGGACGAGTGCATTGCAAGCTGCGCCATGCCGATGTCCACGGTAAGCAAGGGCACCAGCGTATTGGAAATGCTCCCCAAGGTGGAGCCGCCCGCCATATCGCTGCGGTTGGAAAAATGCTGAACGGGAACCGATGCGCGCCGACAAATTTCGGCAAAGACGGCAGCGGAAAGACCGTCGGTGGTGTATTTTTGCGCCGCATTGGACTTGATAACAACACCGCCGTTGAGTACGGGAGCGTTTTGCGCATCGCTCAATTCCGGATGATTCGGATGTCTTGCGTGACCGTTGTCCGCCGAAACCATCATGGAGGATGCCAACAAACGGCGTTTATCCAACGCAAGTGCCTCGCAAATGCGATTCAATGTATCCGAAAGGAATACCGAACCGGCGCCCTGCTTGGTGGCACTTCCCGTTTCTTCGTTATCCGCAACCATGTATACGGGGATTGCACGCTCGTTTTTTGCCTGCAAAAAGCCTTGCAGCGTGGCGTAAGCGCACATCAGGTTATCAATGCGAGGAGCGCCGAAGAACTCACCGTTTGCGCCGTACACGGTACCGGGAGTGCGATTGTATACATACAAATCCATGTCCGCGATTTCCTCCGTGCGACACCCGAGCTCAGCCGCAACCAGCGCCTGCACCGTCCACTCTTTTTCATCCGTTTGCGCCAACAACGGAAGCATGTCAACCGCAGGATTGTAAATAAAGCCGCTGTTCACCGTGCGGTTAAAATGAATGGCAACATTGGGGATAAGCGTCAAATCGCGGTCGATGTTGACGTTTTTTGCAAAAAAGCCGCCGTTGCCGTCGGTCAGAATCACACGGCCCGCCAAAGACAGGGGGCGGTCCAACCACGTAGAAAGAATGGTTCCGCCGTAAGGCTCAACGTTCAAACGGATGTACTGCGAAAACGCGACGGACACCGAGTTGTTTTTCAATTTGAACATCGGAGAATCCGAATGCGAGGCGGTAATCAGAATGCTTTGCGCTTCTTGTTCCGGAATGCGAAATGCAAGGACGGCGGATTGATTGCGTGTGACAAAATAGCCCTTCCCGGGAGTCAGATTCCATCGGTCACCCTCAAACAACTGCTCAAATCCCGCATCCTTCAGTTGCATTCCGATGCATTCCACGGCATGAAACGCAGTGGGGCTGCTTTTGATGAACGACAATAGCTTTTCGGTATCCTGCAACTGCTTTTTTTCGATTTTCATTTTGCAAATCCCCTTTTTTCAATAATCGAAATCATTATAACATATTTCCATTTTAAAATCAACCGAAAGCCCGCAAAAATAAAAAATAAAAAAATGAAAAAAAGGTATTGCTTTTTTTAACAAAGTATGATATAATACATTCGTTGCGGAGGCATAGCTCAGTTGGTTAGAGCGCATGCTTGACATGCATGAGGTCATTGG
>CAZWXE010000136.1:0-2025 GCA_964638045.1 uncultured Ruminococcus sp.
CATTCTCTCCCGCTCTGGTGGATGCGGCATAGTTTCCGCCGCACTTGGCGTAACCCGTACCGCCGCGCACCGTGCGAACATCCTCGGTTTCAATCATAATTTTGACCGGATTGATGCCTTCCTCATAGTAACTGCCGGACGGAGATGCGATAATCATAAAGGTTGCACGGTGAACCGCATGTACCCCGAGGCTCTCATCGTTGCCGAACAAAAAGGGACGCAGGTAGAGGGAGGTGCCGAAGGAGCTCGGAACCCAATTTTTTTCATGGCGCACAAAGGTCTCCAAAATTTCCATGGCATCGTTCTCGTCAATGGTGGGGAGACACATTCTTTCGGCGGAACGGTTCATACGGCGGATATTTTCCATGGGGCGGAACAACCGCACCTCCCCCTCGGCGGTTCGATATGCCTTCAACCCCTCAAAAATTTCGGCGCCGTAGTGAAGAACCGTAGAGGCGGGATGAAGAGAAATGTTTTCAAACGGCACAATGCGGGCATTCTGCCAGCCCTTGCCTGCCTCGTACTCCATCACAAACATGTGGTCGGTAAAGACTCTGCCGAAGCCAAGCTCGTTTTCGGGCGGGCATACGGAGTTTTTTGTTGCTTCTACGATTTTAATTTCCATGATTATTTGCTCCTTTTTTGTTTGGTGCACAAAAAGGCGCCGAATTTCGGATTCATGCGTCGATTGAACCGGCCAAACAAGATTTTAACGCCATTATACCACGCTCAAAAGCACTTGTCAATCAATTTTTTTACACTTTTGTGATTTCATTGTTCACTTCCAACGCAAAGGAGCAATGGAAACCGCGCCCCTATGCGGAATCGCGCGACTGTTCCAACCGCAGGTTGTGATAAAATATTGACCGTTCACCTCTAAAATTTCGGGAGCGTGTGCCTTTAAACGTGCAATGGGCATCGCACCGCCCACTTCTCCGTTGTATTCTCCAAAGCATTTCGGGTTGTCCGAGCAAAATACCAACGTGTTTTGATAGGTCTCCTCTTTGGAATCGGTATACGTGACAAAAAGGTAATACAATCCGTCCTTCTTTACGATGTAAGGAGATTCGAAGGCCCCCCATGCGGGAGTCAGCGGCGCTTCCGTCCCGGAGGTCAGCGCAAAGCATTCAAAATTCCATGTTAAAAGGTCGGAGGAGGAAAAGCAAGAAATTGCTCCCCTTCTGTTATGAATGCCGACAACGTACATCAGGTATTCATTTTCCGCAAGTCGCAACACAAAGTGATCCCGATGTGCCCCCATTAACGGCTCCCGATTCAGCGTTACATTTGTACCAAACCACTCATACAAATCAAACGACACGGCCAGCGATGTGGGGGAAGGGCCGTAAAACATGTAGTAAATTTCGTCCTTTCGAATCACGCACGGAGCCCAAGCAAGGGTTCCCCTGTCAATAGAGCGTCCAACTTCAACAAATTCCCCCTCAAGACTTTTTCCGACGCCGTGAACAAAATATCTCTCATACGACGGTTTACCTTCAAAGCCGGTAATTCCGAACAAATGCCATTGAGAATCCGGTCCCATGACAATCGTATGATCATTGACGTAATTTCCATGCTTGCTTGGCTGAAAAAGAATTCGCCATTCTCCGGACAAATACGGTATTTTCATCATTCCACCTTATCCAACCTTTCAATATGCTTTATTTTCTCGGGCAGCGCGGAAGTGCCTATAAGAGCCAAAACGCATTTTCCCTTTCTCGTATGATTCAATCCGACATCGGCAACCTTTTCACTCTTCGCTCGAAACTTGCCGTTTTTTCAGGAATTGAACCATGTGACAATATTTCGGCGCGACGCGCCTCAAAAGATTATAAAACCGGATTTTAGTGAAGAGTGAAAAGTGAAGAAGTAAAAATCGACAAGCTTCTATCGAAACTTGTCGATTTTTGGCTCCCCCTACTGGACTTGAACCAGTGACACCCTGATTAACAGTCAGGTGCTCTACCGACTGAGCTAAGGAGGAATATGAAGTTTGTGTCCTCTTCAGTCAGGTGCTCGAACCGC
>CAZWXE010000137.1:0-1887 GCA_964638045.1 uncultured Ruminococcus sp.
CTCCGTATACCACGCCGAATGCGGATGCTGCATTGCACTCGTCGGTGTCGATGTGCATTGCAAGCGTGTAGTTTTCATGCACGCGGCAAACAACGTCGTCAAAAATCAAAGGTCTTGCGGTGTTCAGTGCAACCCTTACAACCTGCTTGTCGGCAATTCCGAATTCCTTTGCGTCCGCGGGAGTCATGTGAATGTGTCTTTTTGCGATGATGACGCCTTCTGCGATTTCCAACTCCCCTGCGGGACCGACCAGCTTAATACCGGGGGTTCCGGCAACATCTCCGCTCTCGCGAACGGGAATGTCCTTCAAGCCCAGGGTGCGGGCATCGGTGAATGAAAGCTCCACCTGATTTGCCTTCCGTTCCGGGCCGAGGACGCTCACTGCCAAGGTTCCCTTGGGGCCTACCAACGTAATTTTTTCGTTTGCGGCCGCGAATTGACCGGGCTGGCTCAATTCCTTCTTGGGGGTTAAAACGGCTCCCTTGCCGTAAAGCACCTCGACTGCTTCTGCCGTCAGATGAATATGTCTGGCAGAGGTTTCAACCAGGACCTTCTTTTCCATAGTGTGTGACCTATCCTTTTCTTATCGTTTTTGAATCGAATGATGCTAAACTCATTCCGAACTATTATAACATATTTTCCTCCGATTGTAAAGCCCGTTTTCATAATTCGACATGCATATCCTCAAAAAAAGTGTCCATAATAACTCGGAACGGACTTGCAAAAAGCGCTTGTTGGAGGATGTATGGAAGGAAAACGGAAAAAGTACGTAGCTTCGGCACACCCGAACGGAGCAAAAACGCAAACAATTGAGCCGCTGCGGTCGACCGCACACTCGGAAGGCGGTGAATTGTTGATTGAAAACGGCAAGGAATGCTTTCAGTGTATCCCGATTATCGGGCAAATTGAGGGGCACTATCTTCTCTCGGAGGGGCAAAAGGCAACCAAATACGAGCAAATTCTTCCGTTGTTGGTTTCCGTTGAGGAAAACGACGGGATTGACGGCGTATTGCTGTTGCTCAACACCATGGGAGGCGATGTGGAGGCCGGTCTTGCTCTTGCGGAAATGATTGCTTCCATGAAAAAGCCAACCGCTTCTCTGGTGTTGGGCGGAGGGCATTCCATCGGCGTGCCTCTGGCTTGTTCCGCCAAGCGCTCCTTCATTGTTCCGACGGCAACCATGACCATTCACCCCGTTCGCATCAACGGCACGGTGCTCGGGGTGCCGCAATCCTTTCGGTATATGGCCGAAATGCAAAAGCGCATCATCGGCTTTATCTGCGCGCATTCCGCGGCGCGGGAAGAAAATATTCGGGAGCTGATGATGCGGCCGGATCAGCTGGCTACCGATTGCGGAACCGTTTTGGAGGGCAAGGAGGCGGTGGAGCAGGGCATTATCGACCGTGTGGGCGGCCTTTGCGACGCGTTGGAATATCTTCGCACGGAAGCATCCGAAAACCGCAAAAAATATAATAAAAACAATTCTCGTTCTAAAAATATGTCGAAAACTTGAAAAAGTGAAAGGTGAAATGGTAAAACCGAGAATCCGAAACGAAATTACTTGCGATGACGGTCGGCAATTTTTCGGTATGATTGAAAAATCCGAAAAAAGTAAGTGAAAAAATTTCAAAAACCATTGATTTTTTACAAAAAGTATGATATAATACCCTCGTTTGCTACGCTGTGACGCAGCACTCCGATGTCAAAGAACATCAAATATCAGAAATGAGGTACACGAACATGAAAGACGGAATCCATCCTAATTATGAAACCTGCATTGTAAGATGCGCATGCGGCGAAACTGTTGAAACCAAATCTACCAAGGGCGGCGAACTGAAAGTGGACATTTGCTCCAAGTGCCATCCCTTCTTCACCGGCAAGCAGAAG
>CAZWXE010000138.1:0-1802 GCA_964638045.1 uncultured Ruminococcus sp.
AATACGGGAATTGCAACACCGTACTGACCGAGCGCAGGACCTACGGGAGGCTGCGGGGTTGCCTTTCCGGCGGGCAATTGCAACTTAATGTAACCTAAAATCTTCTTTGCCATTTTCAGTAATCCTCCAAATGTGGTTTTTTGCGGAAGAATGCAGTGTTAAAATTTTATTCCTCCCACGCCCAACACAACGTTGCGGGAATCAAATTTGTGATGCTGCCAGCTTGACGTCGGTGCTTTCCAGCTCGACGGGCATATCACGGTTACCGCGCTTTACAAGCACAGTAACATTTTTGAGGTCTTCGGAAATGGATTGTACCACGCCGCTGTAGCCCGCGAACAACCCTCCTACCACCTCTACGCTGTCTCCCACCGCGTATGTCAGCTTCACCTGCTGCACCTGCTCGATGGAAAGCGCGGCAACCTCCTCCTCCGTCAGGGGAGTCGGTCTGGAGCCGGGGCCTACAAAGCCCGTCACTCCGGTAATGTTGCGAACTGCGTGCCAGCTTTCCTCATTCATGACCATCTTCACATACACATAGCAGGGGAACAGCTTGTTCTCCACTTCCTTTTCGGAGTCACCGTTCTTTTCGATGACAAGCTCGGTAGGAATGCGAATGTCAAAAATCAGGTGTCCGAGACCGCGGTTCTCGATGATTTTTTCCAGACTTGCTTTTACTTTGTTTTCGTAGCCGGAGTAAGTGTGCGCCACATACCATCTCGGGCCGACGTTCATCTCATTGATATCACTCATTTGTTAAACAAACCCAGGAATGCGAGCAATCCCTTGGAAAGACCGAGGTCAACAAGGCAGATTACAGCACCTGCAATCACCAGCACAATCAGCACAACCAGGGTGCTCTTTTTGGTCTGGTCCCAGGACAGCCACACAACCTTCTTGGACTCACTTTTGTATACACGAAGGAACTTGCGTACCTTCTCGCGGTACTTAATGCCAAAAACAACACCGGCAATCACCAACGCGCCGCCAATGCAAATGAACACAATGGCAGTGGGCTCCAAGCCCTTTTTCGTTGTAGTGGTGGTTGTTGTGTTATTGGTTGTTCCGGCTTCCGTAACAGCTTCGGTTTCTCCGGTAGGCTCGGTTGTCGTCGTCTCCTCGACAGCCGTGGTTCCCTCGGCGGTGTCTGTTCCTTCCGCAAAAGCGGGAACGGCAAAGAGCGAAATCATAAGGAGCATCGTGCAAAGAATTGCAAAAGTCCTTTTCAACAGGATGCCTGTTTTCATAACTGTGATTCCTTTCTTACTTCGTTTCCTTGTGAACCGTGTGCTTGCGACAGAACTTGCAGAATTTTTTCAGCTCCAGTCTGTCCGGGTCATTCTTCTTGTTTTTCTTCGTGTCATAGTTTCTCTGCTTGCACTCGCTGCATGCCAGAGTAATTTTGACTCTTGCGTCATTCGCCATTTAGCGGCACCTCCCATGTAAAAATTATTTGAAGACCGCAGTCTTCCGTGTACCTCCCTCTGAAAAGCGTCGGGCAAGCCCTTTCGGGCGGCGCATTGACCGACAAAGCGCCCTTTTGGGGCACAACAAAAAAGCCCTTTTGCAGAGGTACGGACATTATATCACATCTTCGGAGCCCCTGTCAAGGGCTTTTTGAAATATTTTTCGCGTTCCATATAAATAAAGTAACAAAACGGCAACATCGATTACAAAAGCAATCCCTCACCGCCCCACGGCGCCACGCGGACGTGCCGCGTGCTTTCCCGCCCGAGATTCCGAACGATGCTCCGCACCGTTCGATTCTCGCTGACGCTCGAATTTCGACTACGCTCAGAATG
>CAZWXE010000139.1:0-1795 GCA_964638045.1 uncultured Ruminococcus sp.
GGGCTCGATTCGGACAATATGGCTCCAAACAGAACGCCCACGGCGTTGGCGCCGTGGGCGTTCTGTTTGGAGCAGGTGACGGGAATCGAACCCGCGTATTCGGCTTGGGAAGCGGACACTCTGCCATTGAGTTACACCTGCAAGCACTTCTTACCCCACTATTATATACTAAAATGCGCTTCCTGTCAAGTGACCGAAGCGCATTTTTTTATTTTTTTACGGGAGCATCCGTCGCTGTTTTCTTTTCGCATTCTCCAAGCAGTCTTTTCACCATGGGGCGCAACACTGCAACCGTCGGTGTGCATACCGCAACCGCAATCACAGCCTCCAAAACTCCGCTGGTTCCCGCTACACCCAGTAAGCAATTCAGCAATGCCCCCATGGACGCCTCTGCGATAAATCCCGCTTCAAATGCTTTTTGCATCAAATCTCCGCCCGCAAGCAAATAAAAGCCACCCAAGAAGAGCGTGGTATTGGTCAATGCCCCGATTGCCGCCCCAACGGCATAAGAGACAATCTCCACGGCCCTGTTTCCCTTTGCAAAGCCTGCCACAAGCTTTGCCGACAGGCAACAAAACAATCCCGCAAGCAGACGCGGCAAAATCAACAACGCCACGATGTAAAACACATTGAGAAAGCCGAAGCTTCCGCCCGTTCCGAGCACCACCATGCCGAAAACATCGGGTGAGGTAAAGCAACGAAGAAAGCTGGTGACGCCGAAGGCCGAGCCGAACAACACAGCAGACCCTGCATCATCCAACATCAAACAACCGATGAAAACCGGAATGTGAACCAAGGTTACGGCGGCAAGTGCCGGAATATATCCATAGGTCAATCCCCACACGAAAATAATTGCCAGAAGCATCGCGTGCAAGGTCAATTTTCTGATTCTTTTTGTAGATGCTCTCATTTCAAGCTCCTTCCTTTTCATTCTCCGACATAAAATCCTCCTGATTATAACACAGTTCCCCGGCAAAGTCAATACTTCCGTTTCAAAATCTCCGCATGCGTCCCGTAGAATCACAGGCAGGTATGATGCTACGGGCACTCCGAAAGCGCAACACCGTTGCAAGCACCGTCATTTTTCAAAATTCACAAACTATTTACACTTATAATGCTTGATACCGGAATCGAATGTGTTATAATGAAGAAAAGCTTCTGAATACCGTCGACACGGAAAACGTGCCGATGAACAACAAAGGAGAACCAAAATGACCATTTCCGAAGATATTCTCTATATTGGCGTCAACGACCGTCGCATTGACCTGTTTGAGGGTCAATACAAGGTTCCAAACGGCATGTCCTACAATTCCTATTTGATTAGGGATGAAAAAATTGCCGTCATGGATACGGTGGACGCCGCATTCACACATCAATGGTTGGACAATGTGGCAAACGCGCTGGGCGGCCGAAAGCCCGACTATTTGATTATTCAGCACATGGAGCCGGACCATTCCGCAAACATTATGAGTTTTATGAAGGTTTACCCCTCTGCCACCGTTGTTGCTTCGCAAAAGGCCTTTACCATGATGAACCAATTTTTCGGTACGGATTTTGCATCCAACCGCATTGTGGTCGGCGAAGGCAGTACGCTTTGCCTCGGCAAGCACACGCTCACCTTTGTAACCGCCCCCATGGTACACTGGCCCGAGGTGATTGTCACCTACGACAGCTGCGACAAGGTGCTGTTTTCCGCCGACGGCTTCGGCAAATTCGGCGCGTGGGACGCCGATGAGCCCTGGGCGGACGAGGCACGTCGCTACTATATCGGCATTGTCGGCAAATACGGTGCACA
>CAZWXE010000140.1:0-1794 GCA_964638045.1 uncultured Ruminococcus sp.
CAATTTCAAAAATGCGGTCGTAATCGCACGGCACACCGCCGAGATCGACGGGAATAATTGCTTTTGTTTTTTCTGTAATTGCCGCTTCCAGCGCATCATAATCCACTTCAAAGCTGTCTTTTTGCGTGTCAATCAGCACAATTTTTGCGCCCACGTGAGCAATTACAGAAGCGGAAGCCGTATAAGTGTACGCGGATGTAATTACTTCGTCGCCCGCGCCGATACCCATAACACGCAGTGCCATTTCGGCGCAAGCAGTCTGAGAGTTCAAGCACACGCATTTTTCCGTGCCGATCCATTCGGCAATATTTTTTTCAAGTTGCTTTGTCCTCGGGCCGGTCGTGATCCAGCCGGAGCGCAGTGCTTCGGCAACTTCTTTTATTTCTGCCTCCGAAATGTCGGGGGGACTAAACGGAATTAACCTATCTAATATATCCATTTTTTGAATACCTCTTACCTTCTTCTAAAAACTTATATCAATTCGCTTGAAATCTTAAAGAACTTCGTTTTCGTGTCCTTTTGCCCATCTGCAATGTATTTATTTCAATTCCTCACCGTGCATTGTGGGTGTGGCGAGCCAAACCTTTTTCTCAAATGGTGTAAACTGTTTGAAACTTTTCATTTTTTCGTGTACCTCAAAGTCGATTCTTTCGCATTTTCATTTTTTCGTTCTCACACGCAAGCGCAAACAGCGAATGGGAATATCCATTCGCTGTAGCAAGCTTACGCCCCCTACATGCGCAAATTTCGCATTCCGAACAGTTCGTTCGATTCTCGGGCAAGAAATTATAAATTTCGGCTATATATCCCAGACGGCACTCTTTATGCTCTCCGTTCTACGTCTACTGTTATACCGCCGCAACATCCTTCTCGCCCTGTTGCTCAATCATTCGCCTCTGTTCGGTATATGCTTTGTCCTTATTCTCCGAGCCATGCTCACCCGCAGGGTGATAGGTGGGAACAACCTCGGCAACCAACTTGCGAATGGACTCCTCTCGGCCGTCGTACGACGCAGTCATCAGCTCTTGCAACCGCTGCAAGAACTCGTCCGTATCAAACGGAATGGGGCGTCCGATGTGAATCAAATGGTTCGGCGTGGTTCGCATTCCTTCCTCGGACATGAGCTTTTCCTCATAAAGCTTTTCTCCGGGGCGCAAGCCCGTATAGGAAATTTGAACATCCACATCCGGTTGCAATCCGGAAAGACGAATCAAATTTCTGGCAAGCGTATCGATTTTAACGGGAGCCCCCATATCCAACACAAAAATTTCGCCGCCGGCTGCATAGGTTCCCGCTTGAAGCACCAGTGACGCCGCTTCCGGTATCGTCATGAAATACCGAATGATGTCCGGATGTGTTACCGTCACCGGGCCGCCCTTTGCAATCTGTTCCTTAAATCTCGGAATCACGGAGCCATTGCTTCCCAACACATTCCCGAAGCGAACCGCAACAAACTCGGTTTTCGGCACGTCGCAGGAGGGTGCCATGCCGCGCATGCTGCCGTCCGTATCCTCCGTATGAACGTGAAGCAAGGGCAACTCCGTTGATTTTCCTTCTCTGACCTTTCTGTCAAACGATTGAATAATCATCTCGCAAAGCCGCTTCGACGCCCCCATGATGTTGGTCGGGTTCACCGCCTTGTCCGTTGAAATCAGTACAAACCGCTTGCAACCGTTTTTCATCGCCGCATAGGCGGTTTTATAGGTACCGATTGCATTATTTTTAATGGATTCGCACGGGCTGTCCTCCATCAAGGGCACGTGCTTGTGCGCCGCCGCATGATACACGACATCC
>CAZWXE010000141.1:0-1776 GCA_964638045.1 uncultured Ruminococcus sp.
ATGCATGGTATTGAAAATATCCTCGTGCATGGTCTGAATGACAAGCTTCTTGGAGGTACCGAGTGCGGAAAGAATATCAACAAATGCGGAAAACTCAATCTGCAAGCTCCGAATGTCGGTAAGCATAATCATTGCAAAATATTCCCCCAATACGCTTTGGGTGATGTCGAGAATGTTGACTCCGTATTGTGCGCATACGGCGGATACCTCCGCGATGATGCCGACGGTGTCCTTTCCGGTTACGGTAATTACAGCCTTCATGTTGTTCAACCTGCCTTTTTGTGGAATTTGTACTCCGGCTTCGGTCGAAGTACCTCTGGAAAAATTATATCCTATTTTTCTCTGTTTGTCAAGGAAATCCGCGGAAATAACCGTTGTCATCTCCGGTGTCCGTGCGTTACAACCGCGCAAACGGTATTACAAGCGGACGAATGCACCGAAACACCGAAAAAAATCCCCTCAGAGCAGCCGTTCGAGCAAGCAGAAGCAAGCGCGCGACTGCACCAAGGGGATTCGAGCATTCCGACGGGTTTAATCCCGTTTCTTCTTTTTCGGCTCGCGGTCGGATTCCGGATATACATGGTCCAGCAACGAAGTAAACTTTTTGTCGTGCAAGCCCATATTGTAGGCGATTCCGGAAACCGCGACGGCAGGAATAATGATGAGAAACCAAACAAACCAATACGAATTCAACGGCGCGCCGTTCACCTGATTGGCAAGCAGCCCGATATACATTCCGTTTAAAAGCATATCCACCAAAGTGGCAATGCCGCCAAGAGTCCCGAACAAAGTGACGTGAAACAGGCTTGCCAACGTAATGAAAACGGCGCAAATCAACCCGATGGCATTGGCACAGACCGAAATCAACACCCCGGTGAATGCGTTGCGGGGCTTTTTTTCATGCTCCACCGCAATTTTATCGCCGTAGCCGATTTCCCATGTCGCGGTGTACAAAAGGAACATATAAAACAGGATGGCACAAACACTGGTGACGTTACGCAAGGTCGGATTCTGTGCTTTTCCGGCGGCAAGTGCCAAAACCAACCCGAAAATCGAAGTGGCAAACTGGTTCAAAAGCATCTTGACCATGTTGTAGGAGTGCTCTTTGAAAAAAAGTTTCATGTTCTACCCTCGTGTATGATATTCTACTCTGTATTATAACGAATCTGCCGATAAAAAGCAACCGAAACAAACAAAAGTTTACAATTTATCAACTAAAATATTAAGAACTGATGTATAATAGAAACGAAAAGCGCTGATGCAAAGGAGGCTGCCGTGTTGTACCAATCCATTTCCCCAAATGAATTTTCTCCGCTGATTCAGGAGTACGCCTCCTACAAATCGTCCATTCAGGGCTGCTCCCAAAAGACCGTGGAGGAATACCTTTTGGATTTGCGCACTTTTTTTCGATATTTAATTGCTCAAAAAGAAGGAATCGACCCGTACTCCGAGGAATTTGAAGCCATCAATGTTTCATCCATCGGCTTGGAGGAGCTCGGCAAGCTTCGTGCAGAGGATATTTATCACTTTCTGTATTACACGGGAACCACCCGTCAAAATCAATGGTCGGCGCGCTCCCGCAAGCTCTCCGCCATTCGCTCCCTTTATAAATTTCTCATCTGCAAGCGACATTATTTGGAGTACGACCCCACCGCGGATATCGACTCTCCGAAAAAGCAAAAAACGCTTCCGAAGGTTCTTTCCTTGGATGAGGCGCGCGCATTGCTGCAAGCAGTGGAGGACGACAGGGATTCCAAGTACCGCATCCGCGATTAT
>CAZWXE010000142.1:0-1554 GCA_964638045.1 uncultured Ruminococcus sp.
CATGGAGCATGTCACCCGACACATGATTTATTCCCGCTTTTGGCATAAGTTTTTGTATGATTTGGGCGAGGTGCCTTGCGCCGAGCCTTATGCAAAGCGTACTGCTCAGGGCTTGATTCTCGGACCGGACGGCGACAAGATGTCCAAGTCCAAGGGCAACGTGGTGGACCCCAACGACGTGGTGGATACCTTCGGTGCGGATGTTTTGAGAACCTATGTCCTGTTTATGGGAGACTATGCCTCCGCGGCACCCTGGAACGAAAGCTCCATGAAGGGCTGCAAACGGTTTTTGGAGCGTGTGGCGGACCTGACCGATTTGGTTCGTGAAGGGAAGGTAACGCCCAAGCTGGAGACCGCTTTCCATAAAACCGTCAAAAAGGTTTCTTTGGACATTGAGGATTTGAAATTCAATACGGCCATTGCCTGCATGATGGGATTGCTCAACGAGATTTACGAGGTCGGCTCTCTGACAAAAGACGAGCTGATGGTTTTGGTTCGTTTGCTGTGCCCGTTTGCTCCTCATTTGTGCGAGGAGATGTGGGAGAATTTGGGCGGCGAGGGCTTGTGCTCTTTGGCACCGTGGCCGGAATGGGATGAGAGCAAGACTGTGGACAGCACCGTGGAGGTTGCGGTTCAGGTCAACGGAAAGCTCCGCGCCACGGTATTGCTTCCCGTCAACTGTCCCGCTCCCGAAGCCATTGCCGCAGCCAAGGCAGACGCAAAAATCGCACCGCTGGTGGAAGGCAAAACGGTGGTCAAGGAAATCAGCATTCCCAACAAGATTATCAACATCGTTGTAAAATAAGCGAAAAATCCGGGAGGCGGACTGTTGAACGAACAGGTGTTGATTTTATCAAAGGATGCCGTTTTTGCGCGGATGCTGTTGCTGGAGCTTCAATCACTTCAATGCTCTTGCTGTGTTTTGGAAAAGCTGTCGGTGGGGCGTTTTGCGGACCTGATTCTTCTGGACTTGGACAGTGCAGAGGCCCCGGATGCCGAATGCTACGGCAGAATGATCGGATTTACGCGCCACACCGGTTTGTTTTCGGTAGATGCACAGCGGCAGTGCTCGATGGTTTTTCACCGTCCGTTTGAAATGAGCCTGCTTCGTCAAGAGGTGCTGGCACAGCCGATGCAAACGGCAAATGACCGTGCAACGCATACGCTTTTGACGGACGCGGACGGGAAATACGCCGTTTTCGGAGAGAAAAGGGTGGCATTGAGCCCCAATGAGGCAAGCGTGCTGTCACTTTTGCTGCAAAACAGGGGGATGCCTGTTTCCAGAGAGCGACTTTCCGAACAAATCGGCGGAGTCGGTTCCAATAAGACCGATGTGTACATCTGCTTTTTGCGCCGCAAGCTGGAGGAGCTGGGGTGTGCGCATTCCATCGTTACCGTCCGCGGAAAGGGCTACTGTATCAAAAAATGAAAAGACCGCAGAGCAAAACGGCTTGCTCTGCGGTTAAGTTGTATACCAAACAAACGTTGTCAGTTTATCAAAAGTTTTCGCCCGCCTTTTTCAAAAGGCGGCGCGGTCGAGGGCGCGGAGCCCTC